>NZ_JBFAIV010000008.1:0-298382 GCF_040654875.1 Streptomyces sp. NPDC050610
TCCTCGCGATGGCCGCCGCGATCTGGCACAACCACAAGACCGGCCAGCCGGTCCTGCGATCCCTGATCGCCTACGACCACTGATCACATCGGAATAACTCGTCTAGTGCGTTCCTCGCCCGGCGGGGGTGGTCCCGTCCGTTATGCGCCTGGTGAGGTTGTCGGCCGAAGCGGTGTGGATCATTGTGTGCAGAACGGAGACCTGGACGCCCTGCTGACCGCACTGTAGGTGCAGACCGACGACGAGCTGGAGGCGGAGCGATGGGTGGAAGCGAGCGGCAGCGGCCTGGCGCGCGGGAGGGGGTGCCGCTCGACGGCTTTACGGTCGCGGTGACCGCCGCGCGGCGGGCCGAGGAGCTGATCGCGCTGTTGCGGCGGCGCGGGGCCGAGGTCGTGCACGCGCCCGCGATGCGTACCGTTCCGCTCGCCGATGACACCGAACTGCGCGACGCCACAAGGCAGTTGATCGAGCGGGCCCCCGATTCTGTCATCGTCACCACCGCCGTCGGGTTCCGCGGCTGGCTGGAGGCGGCCGAGGGGTGGGGGCTGGGCGGGGCGCTGCTGGAGCGGCTGGGCGGGGCCGAGCTGCTGGCGCGCGGGCCGAAGGTGTGCGGGGCGGTCCGGGCCGCCGGGTTGCGGGAGGACTTCTCGCCCGCGTCGGAGTCGATGGAGGGCGTGCTCGACCGGCTGCTGGCGCGCGGGGTAGCGGGGCGGCGGGTGGCCGTGCAGCTGCACGGGGCTCCGCTGCCCGACTTCACCGAGAAGCTGCGGGCGGCGGGCGCGGACGTGGTCGCGGTGCCCGTCTACCGCTGGCTGCCGCCCGAGGACACCGGGCCCCTGGACCGGCTGCTGGACGCGGTGCTCGCCCGTACCGTCGACGCCGTCACCTTCACCAGCGCGCCCGCCGTGGCGGGCCTGTTCGACCGGGCCGAGCGGCGCGGTGTGGGCGCGGAGCTGTCGGCCGCGTTCCGGGCCGAGGTGCTGGTGGCGTGCGTGGGGCCGGTCACCGCGCAGCCGCTGGCCGAGCGCGAGGTGCCCGTCGTCCATCCCGAGCGCTTCCGGCTGGGGCCGCTCGTACAGCTTGTATGTGATGAACTCCCTTGTCGTGTCAGTGAGTTGGAGGCGTCCGGGCGTCGGCTCGCCGTGCTCGGGCGGGCCGTGCTCGTCGATGGGGTGGCGCGGCCGGTGCCGCCCGGCGGGATGTCCCTGCTGCGGGCCCTGGCGCGGCGGCCCGGCCGGGTCGTGCCGCCCGGTGAACTGCTCGCCGCGCTGCCCGACGCGGACGGCCGTAACCACGACGGGTCCGCCGTGGAAGCCGCCGTCGACGGCCTCCGCACCTCCCTGGACGTGCCGGAACTGATCCAGACCGTCGGCGAGGACGGTTACCGGCTGGCGGTGGAGGAGGGGCGGGCGTAGCCCCACCGGACGCGGGAGGGGCGGACCGTCCCCGCCCGGTGGTCCGCCGCGTGGCCAGGGGTTCCGGGTGCACGCGTCGGGGGGCACTCTGGGGTGGTGCATCCCCCCACTGTGAAAGGGTGACAGGAACATGGCGGCGGCTACGGCCTCCTACGACCTGCGCTTCGACTCCGGGCGACTGTGCCTGGACCTCGTGGCGACCGTCGGCGGGCGGCTCAGTGAGGAACCGGTCGAACGGCTCGACACCCCCGAACGGTTGCGCGCGTGGCTCGCCGGGGCCGGTCTGGCGCCCGGCGGCACGGGCCTGGAAACGGTGGACACCGGCTGGCTGGGGCGCTTCCACGCGGGCAGAGCCCTGCTGCACCGCGTCGTGCACGCCGAGGTCGCCGGCGCCGGCGCCGCCGACCCGGACCTGGAACGGCTCAACGCGCTCGCCTCCACCGCACCCCCGGTCGTACGGGCGGTACGGGCCTCCGATGGCACTCTGGTCCGTACGGGCGTCGGCGCGCCGGACTGCGGGGCGCTGCTCGGCCGGATAGCGCGGGACGCGGTGGACCTGCTCACCGACCCGGTGGCGCGCGGGCAGCTGCGGCAGTGCGAGGGGGAGACCTGTTCGCTGGTCTACCTCGACACCTCGCGCGGGCGGCGGCGGCGCTGGTGCTCCAGCGAGGTGTGCGGCAACCGGGAGCGGGTTGCGCGTCACCGGCGGCGGGCGGTGGCGTCGCAGGCGTCCTGACGAGGGCCGTGCCCCCTGAGCGCGGACGTGGCGCAGCCCCCGGTCGGGGGGCCGGGGGCTGCGCGGGGGAGGGTCCCCGGAAGGGACCGGCTCTGGGGCTGCGGGCTCCGCTCGCCCGCGTACGGGCGGTGGTCGCCGCCCGCCGGCGGACGGCGGTGGCCGCTCGCCCGCGAAGTGGTGGCTATCCGCCGACGAACAGGTAGTCCGCCTGGTACGGCACCGAGATCGTCGGCTGCCGCGCCGGGTCGCATGTACCGGCCGGGGCCGTCCCGCCGACGGTGTTCAGGCGCAGGATCTCGACGGTGTCCGCCAGCAGGCCGTCCGCTCGCGCGGTGCCGGACCGGGTGGCGCGCAGGTCGAGTTCGGGGATGTTGCCCGTACCGTTCGGGGACTTGGCGAGGACCTCGCCGGTCACGGCGGAGCCGTCCGGAGCGACCCACTGGGGGGACCCGGCCGGGCGCGTGAAGGAGTGGGCGATGCCGCCGCCGAGCGCGGCGCGCACGTTGTACGGGGTGAAGGCGTAGCCGCCGCCCGGCTGCCTGGTGCACGCGTAGATCTGGCTGCCGCGCGTGACGGACGCCTGGAAGCTGTCCGTCGCGGCGCTCATGTTCAGCGGGACGCTCAGCCGGTGGAGTTGGCCGCGCACCGCGCCGCCGGGGAATTCACCGGTGTGGACGTTGACGTAGAAGCCCGACGGGTCGGATGCGAGGTCTTTCAGCAGTTGTCCGTCCTTCACCGTGACCGTGCCGCTGACCGACGTCCGCCCGTCTGCGAGTTTCTTCGTGAAGAGGGGAATCGCGACGTCTCCGTTGGCGCCCTTCTCGCCCTGGTGGACGTGGGCGGCGGTGGGTGCGGCGATGCCGCGGTATTGGAGGGCGAACGACACCTTGCCGCCGTGGACGCGGAGGAACGCGAGGGCTTTGCCGTCCTTGTCGCCGGTGTTCTTGTCGTCGGCGGCCGGACCTCCGGGCTCGGGCACTTCGCCCAGGCCGTTCAGGCCGGCCGCGAAGGACACCGCGCCGCTGCGGCTCGTACCGCTGCCCGTAACGTTTGACGATCCGCCGGACGGGCTTCCGGACGCGTCCCCGGACCGTGCCGCGAACGTCACGCCCGCCGCCGTCACGGCGACTACCGCGGCGGTGCTCACGACGACGGTGAAGCGGTTCATGGCGACCTCCCCCGGTCGAGCCGCTGCCCCCTGCACCGGCTGCTCGGGCTGTCGTACGGACTCGCACCGCGGCCCCGTTCAATCGCGAATTGAGGTCTGCGTCACAGGAGTCGGGCTGAACGCGGCCGTATTCCCGTACGTATGCGGAATGCCTTCCAAGATTTTTCACCCGGCGCTGAGTCGCGGGCCCGCCGCGCCCGTATTCCAGGTCACCGGCGACGCTGGTCGGAGTCAACAGACTGGCGGGCGGCCGGAGTTCAGGAACTTCTACTCGCGCTATCGACCCGGGGGAAGGCGTGCGCAAGGATGCCGTCGTGGCCGACAGGACGTCTCCCGACGAGGAGCTCATGCGGACGCTCTACGAAGAGCACGCCGGGCCGCTCCTCGCCTTCGTCATCCGCCTGGTGGCGGGTGACCGGCAGCGCGCGGAGGACGTCGTCCAGGAGACGCTGCTGCGGGCCTGGCGCAACGCGGACCAACTGCGGCGCGCCACGGGGTCCGCGCGGCCCTGGCTGGTGACCGTGGCGCGGCGCATCGTCATCGACGGGCACCGCAGCCGGCAGTCCCGGCCGCAAGAAGTGGACCCCGCACCGCTGGAACTGGTCCCGGCCGCCGACGAGATCGACCGGGCCCTGCGACTGATGACCATCTCCGACGCACTGGGCGACCTCACGGACGCCCACAGAGAGGCCCTCATCGAGACCTACTTCAAGGGACGTACGGTGAACGAGGCGGCTGAAGAGCTGGGCGTGCCGGCCGGGACGATCAGATCCCGCGTCTTCTACGCGCTGCGCTCGATGAAGCTCTCGCTGGAGGAACGAGGGGTGACACCATGACCCAGCCGGCGCAGCACACCGACGTGGCCGCCTACGCGCTGGGCGTCCTCGACGAGGCGGACTCGGCCCGCTTCGAGGAGCACTTGGCCGACTGCCTCCGGTGCGCGGCCGGGCTCGAAGACTTCATGGGGCTCTCGCCGCTCCTCGCCGACATCAAGGAAGCCACGCCGGACCCCGAGGTGCTCTCCGTCCGGCCCGGACCGCGGGTCCTCGACCGGCTGCTCGGCGAGGTCACGTCCGCCCGCCGCACCAGCCGCACCCGGCGGCTGTGGCTCGTCGCCGCGGCCGCCGCCCTGATCGTCTCCGGGCCGCTGGTCGGCCTGGCCCTCAGCCAGCAGGATGCCGGGGGCCACTCGTCCGTCAGCGCGGCCCGGCAGATGTACGACGACGGCGAGAAGGTCTCCGCCGTCGACCCGGCCACCAAGGTCGACGCCAGCGTCTCGCTCCAGTCCAAGCCCTGGGGCACCCACGTCGCGCTCAAGCTGGGCAACGTCAAGGGGCCGCTCAAGTGCGACCTGATCGCCGTCGGCAAGGACGGCGAGGAGGAGACCGTCACCACCTGGGCCGTCCCGGAGGGGGGCTACGGGGTGCCCGGCGGGTCGGACAAGTGGAACAAGGAGCCGCTCTACACCCATGGCGGAGCCGCCATGAACCGTGACGAGATCGCCCGCTTCGACGTCCGTACGCTCGACGGGAAGCACCTCGCCTCCGTCAAGGTCTGAGTGCCGCCGGCCTGTGAGGGGCTGAGCGCCGTCGGCCCCCGAGGTTCGAGCGCCGTTGACCAAGCCCTCGGCCGAGCCGCCGGACCGAGTCGGCAGAAACCGCCCATGTCCTGACAGGTGCGCTCACCACCTCTGTTCGCGTACGCTCGACGGCTGCCCTAGGCACAGCAGAAGGGGGCTTGGGTGGCCGCGCAGAACGCCGCGCACGCGCAGACAGCGACGGAGCGGGACGGAGTCCGGGACCGCGAGATCGGTGTCGAGCAACAGCATCTGGACCGGGTGTACCGACGCCTTGAGGAGAAGATCCACGAGGCCGAGTTCCTGATGGACGACGCAGTCAAGCGCGGCCAGGTCGGCACGCCCGGCGCGCTCGCCGAACGGGACGCGCAGGTGTTCCGCGCCGGGGTCCACCTCAATCGGCTCAACAGCGAGTTCGAGGACTTCCTCTTCGGCCGCATCGACCTGCTCCTCGGCGAGGACGGCAAGAAGGGACCCGACGGGGCGTACACCTCGGTGGAACCCGCCGCCGACGCCGTGCGCGGGGACCGGGCGGAGATCGCCGAGACGCTGCACATCGGCCGGATCGGCGTGCTCGACGCCGACTACGCCCCGCTCGTCATCGACTGGCGCGCGCCCGCCGCCGCGCCCTTCTACCGCTCGACGCCGGTCGCGCCCGGCCGGGTCGTACGGCGCCGCGTCATCCGCTCCAAGGGCCGCCGGGTCCTCGGCGTGGAGGACGACCTGCTGCGCCCCGAGCTGACCGCGACGCTGGACGGGGCCGATCTCCCGGTGGTCGGCGACGGCGCGCTGATGGCCGCGCTCGGGCAGGCGCGCAGCCACACCATGCGCGACATCGTCGCGTCCATCCAGGCCGAGCAGGACATGGTGATCCGCGCGCCCGCGGCCTCCGTCACCGAGGTCGAGGGCGGGCCGGGCACCGGCAAGACCGCCGTGGCCCTGCACCGCGCCGCGTACCTCCTCTACCAGGACCGGCGGCGGTACGCGGGCGGCATCCTCGTCGTCTCCCCGACCCCGCTCCTGGTCGCCTACACCGAGGGCGTGCTGCCGTCGCTCGGCGAGGAGGGGCAGGTCGCGATCCGGGCGGTGGGCTCGCTCGTGGACGGAGCCGAGGCCGGTACGTACGACACTCCGGCGGTGGCCCGGATCAAGGGCTCCTCCCGGATGCTCAAGGTGCTGCGCAAGGCGGCGCGGGGGGCGCTGGACCTGCCACGGGCCGGAGCCGCGGTCCCCGCAGCCTCTCCGGACGGGCAGTTGTCGCTGGCGGATCTGGCGGCGGAGACGGACGGCGCCGCTCCCGCCGGGCCGCCCGAGCGGCTGCGGGTGGTCGCGTTCGGCGCGCGCGTCGAGCTGGACGCGGAGGAGCTGCGCCGCATCCGCGGCAGCGTCCTCGGCGGCACCGCGCCGCTGAACCTGATGCGCCCGCGCGCCCGCCGCCTGCTGCTCGACGCCCTGTGGACGAAGACCGGCGGCCCGCGGCGCTACTCGGACCCGGAGCTGGCGGCGGAGGCGCGCGAGGCGTTCGACGAGGACATCAGCTCCGAGGACGACTTCATGGGCTTCCTCGCCGCCTGGTGGCCGGAGCTGACCCCGCGTCAGGTGCTGGCGGCCATGGCCGACGAGCGGCGGCTCGGCCGGTTCGCGCGCCGGGTGCTCAACCCGCGCGAGGTCCGCGCCCTGGCCCGCTCGCTGCGGCGGCTGGACGGCGACGGGAAGGGGCCGCTGTCCGTGCACGACGTGGCGCTCCTCGACGAGCTGCACACGGTGCTGGGCGCCCCGGCCCGGCCCAGGAGACCGCGCGAGCTGGACCCGCTCGACCAGCTGACCGGCCTGGAGGAGCTGATGCCCGAGCGGGCCGAGTCGCGGCGCGAGCGCGCGGAACGGCTGGCGGAGGAGCGTACGGACTACGCGCACGTCATCGTCGACGAGGCGCAGGACCTCACGCCCATGCAGTGGCGGATGGTCGGCCGCCGCGGACGGCACGCCACCTGGACGATCGTCGGCGACGCGGCGCAGTCCTCCTGGTCCGACCCGGACGAGGCCGCCGCCGCGCGGGACGAGGCGCTCGGCAGCCGCCCGCGCCGCCGCTTCCGGCTGACCGTCAACTACCGCAACCCGGCGGAGATCGCGGAGCTCGCGGCGCGCGTCCTGACGCTGGCGATGCCCGGCATGGAGTCCCCGTCGGCGGTCCGCTCGACCGGCGTCGAGCCGCGGTTCGCGGTGGCGGAGGGCGAGCTGGGCGCGGCCGTGCGCGAGGAGGCGCGGAGGCTGCTGGCGGACGTGGACGGCACGGTGGGCGTGGTCGTGGCGATGGACCGCCGCGAGCAGGCGGCGCGGTGGCTGGAGGGGCTCGGCGAACGGGTGGTGCCGCTGGGCAGCCTGGAGGCGAAGGGGCTGGAGTACGACGCGACGGTCGTGGTCTCGCCCGCCGAGATCGCGGACGAGTCGCCGGCCGGGCTGCGGGTGCTGTACGTGGCGCTGACCCGTGCCACGCAGCGGCTGACGGTGCTCTCGGGCGAGCGCGACGAGCCGGACGGGGCGGGGGTGCCGGACCTGTTGCGCGACTGAGGACGGGCCCTTCCCCGAGGGGGCTCGGGGCGGCCCGCGCGTGTGACTGAGGGCGGCCCGCGGGGGCGGCTTACGGCGGCCCCCGCACGACTGATGACGGCCCGCGCCGGGCCGACTCGGGGCCGGTCCTCAATCAACTTCCGCTACAGGAATCACTTCCCGGGACTGTTTGTTAGCCTGGGTGTGGCACCGGCCCGATCCAAGCCCCCGGGCCCAACCATCGTCGCTACGAGCGACCACTTGCCGCGAGGCGAGCATGGCGGGTCGGTGTCATTGAGCGTCGAGAACGGGCGCCTCTTCCAGTACTGGGAGGGGCGCCCGTTCCGCGTTCGGGGGGTGGGCGGAGGATCGTTGTACGACGAAGCGAGGATCGGCGTCGCGACGAGGAGTCGGCCAGGACCCGCAGGGCCCCGGATGATCTCGCATCGTGAAATGCTGATTCCGAAATCCGGGGCTGGTTACCGTATACCAGTCGGTAGGTGGGACGATCGAACAGCGCGCCCCGGCTCCGAGCCCCGGTGACGTACCAAGTGACATAAGGGAAAGCAGAGGAAGTCGGCCATGGCAACGGCGCCTAGCGTCTCGTATTCGATGACGGTCCGGCTGGAGGTCCCCGCGAGCGGGACGGCCGTCAGTCAGCTCACCACCGCCGTGGAGTCCTCCGGTGGTTCCGTGATCGGCCTCGATGTGACCGCCTCCGGCCACGAAAAGCTCCGTATCGACGTCACCATCGCCGCGACCTCCACCGCGCACGCGGACGAGATCGTCGAGAAGCTGCGCGGCATCGAGGGCGTATCGCTCGGCAAGGTCTCCGACCGTACGTTCCTGATGCACCTCGGCGGCAAGATCGAGATGTCGTCGAAGCACCCCATCCGCAACCGCGACGACCTCTCGATGGTCTACACGCCCGGCGTCGCCCGCGTCTGCCAGGCGATCGCGGACAACCCCGAGGACGCCCGCCGCCTGACCATCAAGCGCAACAGCATCGCCGTGGTCACCGACGGCTCCGCCGTCCTCGGCCTCGGCAACATCGGCCCCAAGGCCGCGCTGCCGGTCATGGAGGGCAAGGCGGCCCTCTTCAAGACCTTCGCGGGCATCGACGCCTGGCCGCTCTGCCTGGACACCCAGGACACCGACGCCATCGTCGAGATCGTCAAGGCCATCGCCCCCGGCTTCGCGGGCATCAACCTGGAGGACATCTCCGCGCCGCGCTGCTTCGAGATCGAGGCCCGGCTGCGCGAGGCCCTCGACATCCCCGTCTTCCACGACGACCAGCACGGCACCGCCATCGTCGTGGTCGCCGCCCTCACCAACGCGCTGCGCGTGGTCGGCAAGGCCATAGGCGACGTGCGCGTCGTGATGTCCGGCGCGGGCGCCGCTGGCACCGCCATCCTCAAGCTGCTGCTCGCCGCGGGCGTCAAGCAGGCCGTCGTCGCCGACATCCACGGCGTCGTGCACGCGGGCCGCACGGACCTCGTCGACGCCGACCCGGACTCCGCGCTGCGCTGGATCGCCGACAACACCAACCCCGAGGGCGTCACAGGCACCCTCAAGGAGGCTGTGGTCGGCTCGGACGTGTTCATCGGCGTCTCGGCCCCCAACGTCCTCGACGGGGACGACGTGGCCGCCATGGCGGACGACGCGATCGTCTTCGCGCTGGCCAACCCGGACCCCGAGGTCGACCCGGCCGTCGCCCGCCGGACCGCCGCCGTGGTCGCCACCGGCCGCTCCGACTTCCCGAACCAGATCAACAACGTGCTGGTCTTCCCGGGCGTCTTCCGCGGCCTGCTGGACGCGCAGTCGCACACCGTGAACACCGAGATGATGCTGGCGGCCGCCGGAGCGCTCGCCGATGTCGTCGGGGAACAGGAACTGAACCCGAACTACATCATCCCCTCGGTATTCAACGACAGGGTCGCCGGAGATGTCGCCGGAGCGGTCCGCAATGCCGCCAAAGCGGCCGGTGCGGCTGTGACGGGCACCACGACAGCCTGACCCCGGCGCGTCGAATGGCGCGCCGCCCGCAACGCCCCCATAGGGTGGCGGGCAGAATTGGCCGCAGAAATACGGTCAAAGCCCTGACGAGAGCCCAGCGGTGCGCTGCTGGGAGCAGACGGAGCGTCACGACTTTGAGGCAGTGGCGCTTTCCGTGTGACTCTCCTGGGTGCCGGATTGGCTTTCCCGCCACAGGTGGGGGCAGGATGCGTATTCGGGCGCGAGGGTCTGGCAGCAGACCCGGGTCCGGGGACTGTCCGAGGGCCCTGGCAGCATCGGCTTCGATCTCACGCCTCATTGGCAAGAAGAACACGGGAGTACAAAATGAACCGCAGTGAGCTGGTGGCCGCTCTGTCCGAGCGCGCCGAGGTGACCCGCAAGGACGCCGACGCCGTTCTGGCCGCACTCGCCGAGACCGTCGGTGAGGTCGTCGCCAAGGGCGACGAGAAGGTCACCATCCCCGGCTTCCTGACCTTCGAGCGCACCCACCGTGCCGCTCGCACCGCTCGTAACCCGCAGACCGGCGACCCCATCCAGATCCCGGCCGGTTACAGCGTGAAGGTCTCCGCGGGCTCGAAGCTCAAGGAAGCCGCCAAGGGTAAGTAAGACCCCAAGCGAGAAGGGCGGCCACCCACGGGAGGGTGGCCGCCCTTTTGGCGTCTCTACGGGCTTGTGCGGGCCTGTGCGGGCCGTACGGGCGCGTCGGTTCCGGCTGGCCGGAAACCGCCCTACGGGCGCGTCGGCGGCCCCGTACGGCCCGCACAGGCCCGCAGGGGCCTTCCGCTACTCGGGGAGCGCCCCGTTCGGCAGCTCGACGTGGGCGCCGAGGTCGTTCAGCTTGCGCATGAAGTTCTCGTAGCCGCGGTTGATCAGGTCGATGCCGTGCACGCGGGACGTGCCCTGGGCCGCCAGCGCCGCGATCAGGTACGAGAAGCCGCCGCGCAGGTCCGGGATGACCAGGTCCGCGCCCTGCAGCTTGGTCGGGCCGGAGACGACCGCCGAGTGCAGGAAATTGCGCTGCCCGAACCGGCAGGCCGAACCGCCCAGGCACTCGCGGTAGAGCTGGATGTGCGCGCCCATCTGGTTGAGCGCGGACGTGAAGCCGAGCCGGGACTCGTACACCGTCTCGTGCACGATGGACAGGCCGGACGCCTGCGTCAGCGCCACCACCAGGGGCTGCTGCCAGTCCGTCTGGAAGCCGGGGTGGACGTCGGTCTCCAGCGCGATCGCGTCGAGCGAGCCGCCCGGGTGCCAGAACCGGATGCCCTCGTCGTCGATCTCGAACGCGCCGCCGACCCTGCGGAACGTGTTGAGGAACGTCATCATCTCGCGCTGGCTCGCGCCGCGCACGTAGACGTTGCCCTCGGTGGCCAGCGCCGCGCTCGCCCAGGAGGCGGCCTCCAGGCGGTCCGGCAGGGCGCGGTGGTTGTAGCCGCCCAGCTGGTCCACGCCGGTGATCCGGATCGTGCGGTCCGTGTCCATGGAGATGATCGCGCCCATCTTCTGCAGCACGCAGATGAGGTCCTCGATCTCCGGCTCCACGGCCGCGTTCGACAGCTCGGTGACGCCCTCCGCCAGCACGGCGGTCAGCAGCACCTGCTCGGTCGAGCCGACCGACGGGTACGGCAGCCGGATCTTGCAGCCGCGCAGCCGCTGCGGGGCCTCCAGGTACTGGCCGTCCGCCCGCTTCTCGATCGTCGCGCCGAACTGGCGCAGCACCTCGAAGTGGAAGTCGATCGGCCGGCCGCCGATGTCGCAGCCGCCCAGACCGGGGATGAAGGCGTGGCCCAGCCGGTGCAGCAGGGGGCCGCAGAAGAGGATCGGGATGCGCGACGAGCCGGCGTGGGCGTCGATGTCCGCGACGTTCGCGCTCTCCACGTGCGAGGGGTCGAGCACCAGCTCGCCCGGCTCGTCACCGGGGCGTACGGTCACGCCGTGCAGTTGCAGCAGCCCGCGGACGACGCGTACGTCCCGGATGTCGGGCACATTGCGCAGCCGGCTCGGCCCGCTGCCGAGCAGCGCGGCGACCATGGCCTTCGGCACGAGGTTCTTCGCGCCGCGGACCCGGATCTCACCCTCCAGCGGGGTGCCGCCGTGGACGAGCAGTACATCGTCAGTGCCGGTCATGGATCTCGCGTTCCTGGAGTTGGGCGGGGGCCAGAGGAAAGCGTAATGCGACCCGAGAGGGCGTCGGTGTGCACAAGGGGGCTTCCAGGACGTAATGGCTTTGTCACAACACTCTCTGTTGTCGAGCAGAACCGAACAGTTATGAACAGTGCGGCTGCCGCGCCCGGCCCCTCCCGGCCCTCTCGACGCTCTGTCGCACCCCCTCGCTCCGCCCCCTCCGGACGCCCTCTGACCGTGTGGTCGTCCGCCGCCGGGCCCCGTCGCGCCCCGCTCGTACCGGACTCGCCGTCCGCACCCCGCCGCGCCCGGAAATGCGGGATCATGTGTCCATGACCGAGGTGTCCTCCCTCACAGGACGGCTGCTTGTCGCCACTCCGGCGCTCGCCGATCCGAACTTCGACCGTGCCGTGGTCCTGCTCCTCGACCACGACGACGAGGGCTCGCTGGGGGTCGTGCTGAACCGGCCCACCCCGGTCGGCGTCCGCGACATCCTCGAATCCTGGGCCGAACTGGCCGGCGAACCCGGCGTCGTCTTCCAGGGCGGTCCGGTCTCGCTGGACTCCGCGCTGGGCGTGGCGGTGGTGCCGGGCGAGGCCCAGGAGAAGGGCGCGGCGGCCGTGCTCGGGGACGGGCCGGTCGGCTGGCGGCGCGTGCACGGCGCGATCGGCCTGGTGGACCTGGAGGCGCCGCCGGAGCTGCTGGCCGCGGCGCTCGGCTCGCTGCGGATCTTCGCGGGCTACGCCGGCTGGGGGCCGGGTCAACTGGAGGACGAGCTGGTCGACGGCACCTGGTACGTGGTCGAGTCCGAGCCCGGCGACGTCTCCTCGCCCGACCCCGAGCGGCTGTGGCGGTCGGTGCTGCGCCGCCAGCGCAACGAACTGGCCATGGTCGCCACCTATCCGGACGACCCGAGCCTCAACTGACGGCGTCCGCCTTGAGTACCCTTGGAAACCATGAGCACTCTTGAGCCCGAGCGCGGGGCAGGGACCGGCACCCTCGTAGAGCCGACGCCGCAGGTGTCGAACGGCGACGGCGACCACGAGCGCTACGCCCATTACGTCCAGAAGGACAAGATCATGGAGAGCGCGCTCTCCGGGTCACCGGTCGTCGCCCTCTGCGGCAAGGTCTGGGTCCCGGGGCGCGACCCGAAGAAGTACCCCGTCTGCCCGATGTGCAAGGAAATCTTCGAGGGCATGAACACCGGCGGGGACAAGGGCAAGGACGGTAAGGGCGGCAAGGGCGGCGACAAGAAGTAGCCGCGGGCCGCAGGAGGCAGTAGCCGCCGCAGCCGCGCAGTCGCGGATTCAGGCGTTCAGCGGGCCCGGTGCCCGACCCAGGCAGTGCCGTGGGTCGGGCACCGGGCCCGTCGTGTTTTCCGGGTGTGGGGTGTCTCCGGGCGCGTCGTGTTTTCCGGGGGTGCGGTGATTCCGGGCGCGTCGGTCGGTACGTACGGGGCTGTCGTGCGTCCCGTCGTATGTCTCGTCGTGTGTCCCGTCGTGTCTTGTCCGCGTGCGCCCGCGTGTGTCCGAAGGTCGCCCCACTGACCGGCGGGTGATCGAAACCTCTTGCCGGGGTGGGCAACGGCCCTTACTCTCCTCCCAATTGTGCAAAGCGAAACGGGCGTTGCGTATGGTGCAACGCCCAAGTGGGAGGGGACCCCCCTGTGAAGCTTTCTGCCCGAATTGCCGTACCAGTGGCCGCACTCGCGGTGGCCGGTCTCGCCGTCACGGGGTGTGCGCCGTCCACCTCCGACAACAGCGCGAAGACCGACGAGAAGAGCGGCACCCTGCGCGTCTGGCTCTTCCAGGAGGTCAACAACAAGCCGAAGGAGCAGGTCGTCAGTGCCGCGCTCGCCGCCTTCAAGAAGGACCACCCGGACGCCAAGGCCGACATCACCTACATCCCCGTCGACACCAGGGCGCAGAAGATCAAAGCCGCCTTCAACGACCCGAAGAGCGCCCCCGACGTCATCGAGTACGGCAACACGGACACCGCCGGCTATGTGAAGGACGGCGGACTCGCCGACCTGACCAAGGAGTTCGGCGCCTGGTCGGACGCCAAGGACACCGACCCCACGGCCAAGCAGTCGGTCACCGTCGACGGCAAGATCTACGGCGCGCCCCTCTTCGTCGGCGTACGGGCGCTCTACTACCGCACCGACGTCTTCAAGGAGTTGGGCCTCAAGCCGCCCACCACCCTGGACGAGCTGACCGAGACCGCGAAGAAGGTCCGCAAGGAGCGGCCCGAGCTGTACGGACTCGCCGTCGGAGGCGCGTACACCTACGGCGCGATGCCCTTCATCTGGGCCAACGGCGGCGACATCGCGACGGGCGGGGGCGGCAAGGGCGCGTTCACCGCGGCCATCGACAGCGCGGCGTCCAAGCGCGGCATCGCCGCGTACGCGGCCCTCTTCGGCAACGACAACTGCCCGGCCGCCAAGTGCGCCCAGATGGGCGGCAACGACACCGTGCAGGCCTTCGCGTCCGGCAAGGCCGCCATGGCCATCGGCGGCGACTTCAACCGGCAGGCGGTGGAGGACGGCGCGGCCAAGGGGAAGTACGGGATCGTGCCGCTGCCCGGCGTCAAGGCCGGCCAGATCGCCCCGGCCTTCGCGGGCGGCAACAACATCGGCATCCTCAAGAGCAGCAAACACCGCACGCTGGCCGTGGACTTGATGAAGTCGCTGGCCGGCAAGGAGTCCCAGACCAAGCTCTTCGACGCGATGGGCTTCCTGCCCACCTACACCGACGTGCGGCAGGACGCGGCCAAGCGCCGCCCGTACGTGGCCCCCTTCGTGAAGACGCTCGCCGCGGGCGCCAAGTTCGTCCCCGCCACGCCCGCCTGGCAGACGATCGACTCCTCGCTGGTCCTGCCGACGATGTTCCAGGAGATCGCGAGCGGCCGTAAGGATGTGGACGCCGCGTCGGCCGCCGCCGCGAAGAAGATGAACTCCGCCTTCACCAGCGCGGGATGAGGCCGGTGTCCCCCAACGCCACCGCGCCACCCGCCCCGGCGCGCGGGCAGCGCGGACCCGCGCCCGCGCCGGTCCGTACGCGCCGGAGCCCGCGCCTCAGCGCGTCCCGCGGCGGCCGTACGCCGTGGCTGTACCTCGCCCCCGCGCTCATCGTCCTCGCCGGACTGCTGATCTACCCGATCTACCAACTCGGGCTCATCTCCACCCTCCAGTACACCCAGGCCCAGGTCAGCGGCGGCGAGCCGACCTCCTTCCGGGGGATCGGCAACTACGCCGACCTGTTCTCCGACGGCCAGTTCTGGCGGGTCCTCATCGCCACCCTCGCCTTCGCCGCCGCCTGCGTCGTCTCCACCCTCGCCGTCGGCTGCACGCTCGCCGTGCTGCTGACGCGCGTACGGGCGCTGCCCCGGCTCGCGCTGATGCTCGCCGCGCTCGGCGCGTGGGCCACGCCCGCCATCACCGGCTCGACGGTCTGGGTCTTCCTCTTCGACCCCGACTTCGGCCCGGTCGACAAGGCGCTGGTCTGGCTGGGACTCGACGGGTTCGCCGACTACTCCTGGACGTACGACCGGTTCAGCGCCTTCGCCCTCGTGCTCTTCGAGGTGGTCTGGTGCTCGTTCCCGTTCGTGATGGTCACCGTCTACGCGGGAATCAAGGCCATCCCCAGCGAGGTGCTGGAGGCGGCCTCGCTCGACGGCGCGTCACACTGGCGGATCTGGCGCAGCGTCATGGCACCGATGCTGCGGCCGATCCTCGTCGTCGTCACCATTCAGTCGATCATCTGGGACTTCAAGGTATTCACCCAGATCTATGTGATGACGGACGGCGGCGGAATCGCCGGACAGAACCTCGTCCTCAACGTCTACGCCTATCAGAAGGCGTTCGCCTCCTCGCAGTACGGACTCGGGTCGGCGATCGGGGTGGTGATGCTGCTCATCCTGCTGGCGGTCACCCTCGGCTATTTGCGGCTGCTGCGGCGGCAGGGGGAGGAACTGTGAGCGTCACCACCGCACTCCGGCCGCGCGGGGAGGAACTGTGAGCATCACCGGCGGAATCCGGCCGCGCGGGCTGCTCCGCGTGCGGCGCCCCTGGCGGCTCGCCGCCGAGGCGACGGCCCTCGTCGTCGCTCTCGTCGTCGCCTTCCCCCTGTACTGGATGGTGATCTCGGCCTTCAAACCGGCGGGCGAGGTGCAGTCCGGCCACCCCCGGCCCTGGACCCTGCACCCCTCGCTCGACGCCTTCCGGCGCGTCTTCGACCAGCAGGATTTCGGCCGGTACTTCCTCAACAGCCTGCTGGTCGCCGGCGTCGTGGTGGTCGCCTCCGCGCTGATCGCCTTCCTGGCGGCCACCGCGGTGACCC
Organism: Streptomyces sp. NPDC050610; assembly: GCF_040654875.1. NCBI lineage: Bacteria > Bacillati > Actinomycetota > Actinomycetes > Kitasatosporales > Streptomycetaceae > Streptomyces > Streptomyces sp. NPDC050610. Next base: position 15,920 of record NZ_JBFAIV010000008.1, read on the forward strand.
GCTTCCACTTCCGCTTCCGCACCACCCTGCTGATCATGTTCCTGGTCGCGCAGATGGTGCCGGTCGAGGCGCTGACGATCCCGATGTTCTTCCTCATGCGGGACCTCGGCGACACCGTGCCCGGCATCGGGCTCAACACCCTCGGCTCGCTGATGCTGCCGCACATCGCCTTCTCGCTGCCCTTCGCGATCTGGATGCTGCGCGGATTCGTGAAAGCGGTGCCCCCGGCGCTGGAAGAGGCCGCGTACATCGACGGCGCGAGCCGCGGCCGATTCCTGTGGCAGATCCTCTTCCCGCTGGTGCTCCCGGGGCTGATCGCGACGAGCGTCTTCTCCTTCATTTCGACATGGAACGACTTTCTCTTCGCCAAGTCCTTCATCATCAGCGCCACCGAGAATTCCACCCTGCCGATGGCTCTGCTGGTGTTCTTCAAGGACGAGGGAAATGACTGGGGCGGCATCATGGCGGCGTCGACCATCATGACCATTCCGGTACTCATCTTTTTCGTACTGGTGCAGCGACGGCTGGTGTCGGGGCTCGGAGGTGCGGTCAAGGACTGAGGCTTCCGCGAAATCGGCGGTGGGGTATGGGGGGGCGGCGGTTCGCGGTTTCGGTTTCCGCGTAATTCGAACAGTGGATGAGCGGCCGCCGCCTCCGACTTGGTGTGCGGGGCGTCTGCTGCCGTCTCTGGGTCGGCGCGGGAGCCGTCCGCTGTCGCCTCCTACTTGGTGTGCTGCGGGGCGTCCGCTGCCGCCTCCCGCCGCCGTCCGGCCCGACCGTATGCACGGCGGCGTCGCCTCCGCGTGCTCGGACGTCCGATCGAGGGGTCGCCCCCGATCGTGTGAGCCGGACGTAAAGGTCCACGCCCTCGCCGCCCGCCCCTGGGACGGTGGAGTCGACACAACGGCGCAAGTCGCACAAGGGGCCCCGAAGGATGGCATTTCGCACGTACTGGGGGACACGTCGCAGACCGCGCCATAAGAGCCCGTGCCCCATCCCCGGCCGGGCCGGTGCGCGCGCCGGGCGTCGGCCGCCCGGCCAGGGAGATGACACGGGCCCGCCACCCGCCCGCCCCCCGGCGCGGGGGCGTACCGGCCGTTCGTGGACCCTCGCGACGGCTGGGCCACAAGGTGTGCCAGAGTTGCCACGTCCAGGCTGTGAGCACGTACCGTACGGCGAAACGGCCGGGACACCGGGGAAGGGGCAGCTGGGTTGACCACGCACGCACCGCAGACGGCACACACGGTGACGTTGCCGGGCTCGCTCGACGAGGCCGTGGCGGCACTCGCCGCCATGCCCGCCGCCGTGCCCGTCGCGGGCGGCACCGATCTGATGGCCGCCGTCAACTCCGGACTGCTGCGCCCCGCGGCCCTCGTCGGCCTCGGCCGGATCAGCGAGATCCGCGGCTGGCAGTACCAGGACGGCCACGCCCTGCTGGGCGCCGGCCTCACCCACGCCCGTATAGGGCGCCCCGACTTCGCGGCCCTCATCCCCGGCCTCGCCGCCGCCGCCCGCGCCGCCGGCCCCCCGCAGATCCGCAACGCGGGCACCCTCGGCGGCAACATCGTCACCTCCGCGCCGACCGGCGACACCCTGCCCGTACTCGCCGCCCTCGAAGCGACCCTGGTCATCGCGGGCCCCGGGGGCGCGCGCCGGGAGATCCCGGTCAGCCACCTGCTCGCGGGCGTCGAGATGCTGCGGCCCGGCGAACTGATCGGCTACGTCCGCGTACCGCTGCTGCACGCCCCGCAGACCTTCCTGAAGGCCACCGGCCGTACGGGCCCGGGGCGGGCCACCGCGTCCGTCGCCATCGTCCTCAACCCCGCCCGGCGCGAGGTCCGGTGCGCGGTCGGCGCGGTCGCACCCATGCCGCTGCGCCCGCTCGAAGCCGAGCGCTGGGTGGCCTCCCTCATCGACTGGGACGGCGAGCGCGGCCTCGCGCCGGAGGCGTGCGCCGCCTTCGGCGAGTACGCCGCCGCGGCCTGCATCCCCGACCCGCCGCAACCGGCCGACGGCACGGAACCGGTCCCCCTGCCGCCCGCCGCCCTGCACCTGCGTCGTACCGTGGCAGCTCTGGCCCGCCGAGCACTGGGGAGGGCACTCGCGTGAGTGACGAACAGCAGCGCCCCGCATCCGGAGCGACCGATGCGGCGGCTGAGGCTGCCAAGGAAGCAGCCAGGGCGAGCGGCTGGCAGCCGATCCCGCAGGGACCCGAGTACGACGCGGAGGGCACCGCGTTCGTACAGCTGCCGCCTGAACTCCTGGCCCACCCGCGCGCGAACGCGGCCGGCTCGCAGGGCGGCTGGGACCCCCTGGCCGCGCCCGGCACCGGTTACGCGCCGCCGCAGTTCGACCAGGGCCACTACCACCAGCCCGCCCCGCCGGCCCACGGCGAACAGTGGCAGCAGCCGCAGCCGCAGCCGCAGCCGACGACGCCGTATGAGGGTGCCGCTCCGGCCGCCGATCCGGGGGCTGCCGGGCAGTGGACGATGCCTTACGGGCAGGGTTCTCCCGGTGCCGATGGCGGCGCCGGGCAGTGGGGGCGGCACGTGGACGCGCCCTCGGAGAGCGCCCCTGAACCTGACGGCGGGCCCGCCGATCCGCACGCCACGGCGCAGTGGCCGATCCCGGGCGCTCACGGCGACGACGGCGCGGGCGTCGACACCGGGCAGTGGTCGGTACCGGTGGCGGGGGACGACCCCGTCGACGAGTCCGGCGAGTACTCCCTGGGGATGCGCGTCCCTGGGGCACAGCCGTATGGAGGGCACGTCGCGCCTCCGGGCGCGGTTCCCGCGGCGGGTCCTTCTTCAGGGGTCCATGGACATGATGGTCCGGCGGTTCCCGCACACGGTGGCCCGGCGGTCCCCGCACATGGCGGTCCGGTGGTTCCCGCAAACGGTGGTTCGGCGGTTCCCGCGCACGATGATCCGCATGCCACGGCGCAGTGGCCGGTGCCGGGTGCGCCTGAGGACGACGGCGCGGCCGGTGGTACGGGGCAGTGGGCGGTCGCGGGCGAGGCGGCCGAGGCCGTTGAAGCGGTTGAAACGGTCGAGTACGGCGGTCCGTACGCGAACCGGCACCAGCCGGTCTACGGGCAGGCCGGTCAGGCGGTTTCGGTCGGCCAGGACCTTCCGGTCGGCCAGGACCTTCCGGCCGGGCACGGCGGGGAGATCGGGCACGGCGGACACCAGGTGCCCGCGTACGGCGGTTACGAGGGCGACCACCCGTTCAGCGGCCCGCGCGCGCTGAGCGCCGACGCCTTCACCGACCCTTACGGCCCGTACGGCAGCCGCGCCGCCGAGGGCGGCCCGTGGGGCAGCCCTGGTCAACTGCCGCAAACGTCCGAGCAGTTGGCGTCGGCGGCCGGGATCGACATCCCCGCGCAGACGCAGGGGGAGTACGGGCGGCGGCCGGAGCAGACGGAGACGCCGGAGCAGACGGAGACGCTGGGGCAGACGGAGACGCTGGGGCACGAGGCGTCGGAACGTGAGCCTCAGGGCCATGAGGCCCACGGGCATGAGCCCCAGGAGAGCGACGTTTCCGCGTCGGAGGCCGGTCAGGCGGCGGCCGAGGTCGAGGTCGCACCCGGCGCGACTCCTGACGGCGCGGGCGACCCCGCCCCGGCGAGCCACGCCGATGAGGGCGGCTCGCAGTCCGGGCCCGGTGCGGGCGAGGACGCCGCGCCGGCGGACACGGTTCCGGCGCCGGTCGACCACGGCGGTCCCGCGCGGGGCGGTACGGACGTGGCGCGCCACGACCACGCGGCTCCGGCACACCCGGCGCTTCCGGCGCACGCCGATGCGGAGTCCGCGCCCGGCGACCCTGCCGGTCAGGCTCCGGCGGGCGAGCACACGGAACAGGCGGAGGCGGCGGCTCGCCCCGAGCCGGAGCCCGGCCCGGCCGAGGAGCCGACGCCCGAGCCCGTAACGCCGTCCGAACCCGCCCCCGAAGCCGCTGAGCCGTCGGAGTCCTCCGCGCCGTCCGGGCTGTCCGAGCCGTCCGGAGCGGCGGGAGCGCCCGACGACGCGGCGCCAGGTGAGGCCGCCGAGCCCGCCACCGAGCACCACGAGCCTCCGCAGCCCCTCGACGAACACCCCCGAGCCTCCTACGTCCTGCGCGTCAACGGCACCGACCGCCCCGTCATCGACGCCTGGATCGGCGAGTCCCTCCTCTACGTGCTGCGCGAGCGCCTCGGCCTCGCCGGAGCCAAGGACGGCTGCTCGCAGGGGGAGTGCGGCGCGTGTTCCGTGAAGGTGGACGGGCGGCTCGTCGTCTCCTGCCTGGTGCCCGCCGCGACGACGGCCGGCAGTGACGTCCGTACGGTCGAGGGTCTGGCGACGGACGGCCGGCCCTCGGACGTACAGCGGGCGCTGACCGACTGCGGTGCGGTGCAGTGCGGGTTCTGCGTGCCGGGGCTCGCCATGACCGTGCACGATCTGCTCGAAGGCAACCACGCGCCGTCGGAGCTGGAGACGCGGCAGGCGATCTGCGGCAACCTGTGCCGGTGCTCCGGGTACCGGGGCGTGCTCGACGCGGTCGGTCAAGTCGTGGAGGAGCGCGCCGAGTCGGCGGCGGCCCAGGAGGCCGGGGCCGAGGCCGCGACGCATGAGGCGGCGGTGCACGAGGGCGGCCCAGGGGAGCTGCCCGGGGAGCCGGACCAGCAGGCCCGTATCCCGCACCAGGGCGGCCCGCACGGCGGGGGCGCGGGTGGTCCCGGCGTTCCCGGCGGCCTCGGTGGCCACTTCCCGGGCGAACAGGGCGCACACGGCGGGCAGGCAGGCACGGTATGAGCACGGGCGCGCGTACGAGCATGGGCACCGGCACGCAGACGAGCACCGGCACCGGCATCGACACGGGTACTGGTGCTGGCATCAGCACCAGCATCGACACGGTTACCGGCACCGGCGGCAGCACCGGCATCGCGAGCGGAGAGGCAGCGGCATGACAGCAGGAATGGCGGACGCCGGCAGCGCCGGAGCCGTGCCCCCTGCCGACGGCGGCGGGCCCGGCGGCCCCGGCCCGGCCCCGGTCGAGCCGGTCCCGCACGGCATCGGCGTCTCGCTCCCGCCGGCCGACGCCCCCGCGAAGGCGCTCGGCGTCTTCCCGTACGCCGCCGACCTGTGGGCGGAGGGCCTGCTGTGGGCGGCGCTGCTGCGTTCCCCGCACCCGCACGCCCGTATCGTCTCGATCGACACCTCCGCCGCGGCGGCCATGCAGGGCGTACGGGCCGTGGTGACCCACGCCGACGTGCCGGGCGACGCCGCGCACGGCAGGCGGGTGGCGGACCGCCCGGTGTTCGCGTCGGACCTGGTGCGCCACCACGGCGAGCCGATCGCGGCGGTCGCCGCGGACCACCCGGACACGGCGCGGCTGGCGGCGGCGGCGATCGCCGTCGAGTACGAGGTGCTGGAACCGGTCACCGACCCCGAAAAGGCCTTCGCCGCCGAGCCGTTGCACCCCGACGGCAACCTGATCCGGCACATCCCGCTGCGCTTCGGCGACCCGGAGGCGGCGGGCGAGGTGATCGTCGAGGGGCTGTACCGCATCGGCCGCCAGGACCCGGCGCCGATCGGCGCGGAGGCGGGCCTCGCGGTGCCGCGCCCCGACGGCGGCGTGGAGATCTACACCGCGTCCACCGACCCGCACGCGGACCGCGACCTGGCCGCCGCCTGCTTCGGCCTCGAACCGGACCGGGTGAAGGTCGTCGTCACCGGGGTGCCGGGGGCGATGGGCGAGCGCGAAGACCCCGGCATGCAGCTGCCGTTGGGGCTGCTGGCGCTCCGCACGGGCCACCCGGTCAAGCTGGCCGCGACGCGCGAGGAATCCTTCCTGGGCCACGCGCACCGGCACCCCACCTTGCTGAGATACCGTCACCACGCCGACGCCGAGGGCAAGTTGGTGAAGGTCGAGGCGCAGATCCTGCTGGACTCCGGCGCGTACGCGGACTCGTCCGCCGACTCCCTGGCAGCCGCGGTGGCGTTCGCCTGCGGCCCGTACGTGGTCCCGCACGCCTTCGTCGAAGGCTGGGCCGTACGCACCAACAACCCGCCCTCCGGCCATGTGCGCGGCGAGGGCGCGATGCAGGTGTGCGCGGCGTACGAGGGCCAGATGGACAAGCTGGCCGCCAAACTCGGCCTGGACCCGGCCGAACTGCGCCTGCGCAACGCCCTGGCCACCGGCGACCTGCTCCCCACCGGCCAGGCGGTGACCTGCCCGGCGCCGGTCGCGGAACTGCTGCGCGCGGTAAGGGACTTCCCGCTGCCCGCCCTGCCCAAGGACGACCCGGAAGGCGACTGGCTGCTGCCCGGCGGCCCCGAGGGCGCGGGCGAACCGGGCGCGGTGCGGCGGGGCGTCGGCTACGGGCTCGGCATGGTGCACATGCTCGGCGCGGAGGGCGCGGACGAGGTCTCGACGGCCACCGTGAAGATCCACAACAACGTGGCCACCGTCATCTGCGCGGCCGTCGAGACGGGCCAGGGCTTCTCGACCCTCGCCCGCCAGATCGTCCAGGAGGTCCTGGGCGTGGAGGAGGTCCACGTCGCGCCCGTCGACACGGACCAGCCCCCGGCCGGCCCGGCCTCGCGCGGCCGCCACACGTGGGTGTCGGGCGGCGCGGTCGAACGGGCGGCGCGCATGGTCCGTACGCAACTGCTCCAGCCCCTGGCGCACAAGTTCGGCATGTCCACGGAGCTGCTGACGATCGCCGACGGCAAGATCACCTCGTACGACGGGGTGCTGAGCACCACCGTCGCCGAGGCCCTGGACGGCAAGGAACTCTGGGCCACCGCCCAGTGCCGCCCGCACCCGACGGAACCGCTGGACGACACGGGCCAGGGCGACGCCTTCGTCGGCCTCGCCTTCTGCGCCATCCGCGCGGTCGTGGACGTCGACATAGAGCTCGGCTCCGTACGCGTGGTGGAAATGGCCGTCGCCCAGGACGTGGGCCGCGTCCTCAACCCCCGCCAGGCGGCCACCCGCATCGAAGCCGGCATCACCCAGGGCATCGGCGCCGCCCTCACCGAGAACCTCCGCACCAGCCAAGGCATCGTCCGCCGCCCGGACTTCACCGGCTACACCCTCCCCACCTCCCTCGACGCCCCGACCGTCCGCATCGTCAAGCTCGTGGAGGAACGCGACGTCGTCGCCCCCTTCGGCGCCAAGGCCATCAGCGCCGTCCCGGTCGTCACCACCCCCGCCGCCGTAGCCGCCGCGGTCCGCGCGGCCACGGGGCGTCCGGTGAACCGGCTTCCGATCCGGCCGCAGGCGGCGGTGGGGACTCCGGCCTGAGCCCTGGGGGTGCTCCGCTGCTTGTGCCGGGTACTACGGAAATCTGCATCTCCGGCTGCTACCAGGTCCCGGAGGGGTAACGGGTCGATCGGTACTGATGTGCGGAACCTGGGACGTGTCCTCGGTTTCGTCAGGGCTTCAGGGGAGGCGTGGGAGGCGTGCTCCTCCGCTTGATGAATGCTGGGTACATAGGTACGCGTACTCATGAGGATGGGCCGGGCGGCTGGGAAGATTGTCAGTGCCGGATGCCATAGTGGTGTGTGTCGTCAGCGGAGTGAATGTCCATTGCCCTGACGTAGGTTGAACACGGAGAGTAGTGGGGGAGGCGGAAGTGAGTGACACTATTCCGGGGGCTGGGGGGTCCCACGCTCACTCGGGCGGTTCGTCAGGTCCTGACGGCGCGAAGCTGAATGCCAAGCTGCACAAGCTGCGGGAATTCCAGAGCCGTGTCGACGACATCCTGGCCGACCTCTCCAACTCGGCCGCCTCACCGGATCACATCGCGCGCGACAAGCTGGTGGCGAGTCACCTGGGTTCCAATGACTTCGCCGAGGCGATGAGCCTGTACGGCGCCTATTTCGAGGTGCACAGCCAGTTGGAGACGCTGTCCAAGCTTCTGGCGGACCAGATCGAGGCCATGGGGACGGCCGTGCACAGTGCGCGTGTCTCATACGGCAACGTCGACCTGGAACAGCAGGCGCGCATGTGGGCGATCCAGGGCAACCTCAAGCGTCACTACCACCCGGACGCGTCGGCCGGTCCCGCGAGCGGGCAGGCCGCAGGATGATCAGGGTCGGCATCAGCATCAACGGTATCGGTGCCAACGGCATTGGTGTCGGCACCATCGGGTTCGACAGCAGGGAAGAGGAGAGGAACAGTCATGACTGACCTTCCGGACGGTTACGTCATGCCGCCTTCGACTGTGCCGATGCCGGCGCAGGTCCCGATGCGCGCCTCCCAGTGGTCGCTGGTCTACGTCTCGCCAAGTATGGACTTCGACGCGGTCCCGCACGAGAAGCTGCTGGAAATGATCAAGGGCGTCGACCCCGACAAGACGGAGGCGATCGGCACCAAGCTTCATTCCGCCTCAGCCAAGATCAAGAAGGTCGCCGAGGAACTGAAGCAGTACATGGACGAGGATCGCGTCCCTTGGGAGGGCCAGGGCGGTGATGCCTTCCGCGCCTGGGGCGGGAAGATGGTCAAGGCGACGGGCGAGCTGTCCGAGTTCAGCGGGGTGGCCGGCAAGTGGCTGCTGCATGCGGCCGAAACGCTGCACTCGGTGAAGAAGGGGATGCCGCCGTATCCGTCGGAGGCCAAGGCTCTCCTGGACTCCTTCAAGAAGTCCGGTGGCTCCGGCCCGGAACTGTTCCGGAAGCAGCCGGCCAGCAAGCCCAAGAACCTCGTCGAGATTCAGCCGCCCACGAAGGAGGAGGCGGACAAGGCGCAGGCGCATGTCGACAAGGAGCATGCGGAGGCCGCGCAGCTCATGCGCAAGCTGGCGGGGTCCTACTCGAATTCGACGTTGTATATCAATAATGTGAAGCGGCCTGAGTTTCCGCCTATGCCGATGAAGATCATGCCGCCGCCGGTGGACAAGTCGAAGATCGAAGAAGTTCAGGACAAACCGGTGGCAGGCGGAACGGGCGGCGGAGGCGACGTACATGCCAACCACGTTCGGGTAACAGGCGGTTCGGGCTCAGTGCCTCTCGCTCACGGTCATTCCTCGGGGATTTCGACTGGGGGAGGAGTGCTTCCGGTCGGACACGCGAGCACAGAACTCGCCCATGCGCCGACGGTGGCACACAACCAAGTATTGCCATCGGGCGGAGCGACTCCGCCTTCGCCGGTAAGCGGGCATCCGCACCCGACGACACCACCGCCGAGCCCGCTCGTCCCACCGTTCAACGCAGGGTCTCCGAGGGCTCCGAGGCCTTCCGGGACAAGTGAGACGCCGCCTCTGGGCCGGACGTCTCGGGCATCGGAACGCGCTGGGTTCAATCAGATTCCCAGTACGCGCAGTCCTCGCAACCCCGTTGACGGTGTCGTCGGCGCACGTCCTTCGCCCACCGCGAAAGGCAGCCCTGTGAGCCGTATTCCGCGGGGCACGGTTATCGGCACGGAGCCGATTCAAGGCGGCGCGGCTATGCAAGGCCGGCCACCAATGGGACAGGGGCCCCTCACCGGAGGGGGTTCGGGCCTCCCGTCAGGTGGGCCGGGTGCAAGGCGGCTGGCTTCCGAAACCGGAGGCGTAGTCGGGGGCAGCCCACAGCGACCGCCAGGAGGTGGCGCCGGAGGGACGTTCACGCCCGGCGGCAGTGGCTTGGTGCGCGGCAACTCTTCCGGTACCGCGGGCTCCCGGCCCGGTGGCGGCCGGGTCGCACCCCCGTCGTCCCAGGCCAAGGCGGAGAAGCCTCGGAGTCGCCGCGCCGGAGAACGTCCCGACTACCTTGTCGAGGACGAGGAGACCTGGCGTCCGGACCACGGCCGCGTCTCACCTCCGGTCATCGACTGACTCCGATCCAGATCCAATCGAGATTGCCGAAGAGGAGTGGGCATGCGAAGCAGAGGCAGGACTCGGGCCACCTGGCTGACGAGGGGAGTCGCCGGCGGGCTGGGAGTCCTGCTTCTCGGGCTTGCGGCATCTCCCGCCAGTGCGGAATCCGTTCGTTCCGATGAGTGGCATCTGGATGCCATGCATGCCGATGAGATGTGGCAGAGCAGCAAGGGTCAAGGCGTCACGGTGGCAGTGATCGATACCGGGGTGAACCCTACGCTCGGTGATCTCGAGGGCCAGGTGCTGCGGGGGAAGGATTTCTCCGGTAAGCCGGGCGACGAGCGAACCGACTACGACCGACATGGCACCAGCATCGCTTCTCTCATCGCGGGAACCGGGAAAGGGAAGGGAGCGTTCGGCCTCGCACCGGAGGCAAAAATCCTCCCTGTCAGGGTCTCGGACTTCAAGGGATCAGAAAACGCGGCTGACGCGTATGCCAAGTTTTCCAAGTCCCTGAGTGCGGGTATCCGCTACGCAGCGGATTCCGAGGCGAAGGTGATCAATATTTCCCTTGCTGCGGAAGAAGTGACCCCAGACCTGGGTGAGGCCGTGAAGTATGCCAGGGATAAGGGGAAGTTGATCTTCGCTGGTGTGGGAAACACCGGGGACAAGGGGAACCCTGTGATGTACCCGGCAGCCACGCCGGGAGTGGTCGGAGTCGGTGCTGTCGACAAGAACCTCAGGATCACGGCCGAGTCCGAGCGCGGGCCGCAAGTCGATCTGGTCGCACCAGGCGACGAGATCGTTCAAGCCTGCGACGGTGGCACTGAAATTTGTACGGGGCACGGTACGAGCGCTTCGACGGCGCTTGCCTCCGCTTCCGCCGCTCTCGTCTGGGCCAAGCACCCTGACTGGACCGCGAATCAGGTCACCCGAGTTCTCCTCAACACTGCGGGCGGACCTGCCAATGGGCCCAAGCGCAACGATTCCATTGGCTACGGCATGGTTCGTCCTCGTATTGTTCTGAAGAATCCCGGCGATCCCGGTCCTGCGGACGTCGATCCGCTTGCCGGTCCTGGTGCGAAGACGCCGGTGCCGTCACAGTCCGCTGCCGCCGGCGCCAAGGCTCCTGAGCAGGTCGCGGCTGATGCGCCGTCGGGCGACGGCGACGGGAACACCGCTCTGTGGCTCGGTGTGGGCGGTGGAGCTGTCGTGGTGGTCGCCGCGGTTGTCGCGGCGGTGATGGTCGGCCGTCGTCGGAGGGCCTGACCGGCTGGTGCGTGCGGCCGGAGGAGTTGAGTACAACTGCTCATGTGCATGCCATGAGTGCCCCGTAGGCTCCCCGCTGTTGCTGTTGTGACAGATGAGGCTAGAGCGTGGGATGGGGCGGCATGGCGTCCTTTGATGCGGAGTGGGCGCAGATCAAGAGGGAGACCTCCGCTGCTCCGGGGATGAAGCTGGCCAGTGCTGAGGGGCGCCCCGGCGGGGCCTGTGGGGTGAAGTCCGACAAGGCTGCCTGGAGTGCGGCGGCCAGTAGCGTCGGTGCACTTGCGGGGAACGTCAAGAAGGCTCTCACGGCGCTGAAGCAGGGGCAGAAGGGGCTGGACAAGGGCGACGGCGCCGGTGGTGTGGAGAGTGCCGCGGCTCAGCATGAGGTGTACGGGTCCTGGAAGCGCTACCTGGACGATGTGCAGGGCAGATGCCGTGTGCTTCAGGAACCGCTTGAGAAAGCGGGGCACGACCAGTTCAAGAACGACGAGGCCACCAAGGGCGCCTTCGACAAGGTGGGGGACAGGTATCAAGACACTCCAGCCATCGGTGGTCAGAGCCGGGGCCGGTGAATCTGATCCATGGATTTCGCTGCGCTGAAGGCGCTCAAGCCCTCGGAGTACGAGGACGCGGAAGCCAAGAGTTTCTCGATCGGTGCGGACGGCTCGGTCAGCTATCCGGCGGCGGGTGACGAAGTGGACGGCAAGACCCCCAAGGGGGGCTCGGCCAATGGCAGCACCGACGAGACCGCCCGCGCGGTCGCCCGGCAGGCGGCCAATTTCGCGCCGAACCCGGACTTCCGCCTTGCCCAGGAGTGCGCCAACCGTATAGCCGAGGCGCTCAAGGAAGCGACGGTAGTCGACCACAAGTGGGTGCCGCAGCTTCGGAAGCTCATGGCCGATGAGCGGCGGAGGCAGCGACAGCCTCGTTCGGCATGGCGGGCGCTTCGTCGGCCTCGGCGACGACTGGACCATTCCTACCGACAAGTCGTTCGGAGCGAACGTCATGGAGTCGGACTCAAAAGATCACAGTGGGTTCTGGGATGAGACCGATGGCAAAGCCTCGGTCAGCTTGCAGAACCAGGCCAGGGTCATAGTGGGTAGGTATGGCGATGTCACGTTGGAGAATTAAAGGTTCGGTAGCCAAATTGACGAAAAGGCTCAACTGGGCGAGTCTGGCGCTGATCGGCGTTCTGGCCTTCACCGTGGGGTGTTCTGCTGTGCATGAAAAATCTGGCAATCTCGGGTACGAACCTCAGGTGCGCGACGGCCGAAAGGTCGAGCAGGAAATCGGCTCGTTGTCCAGTGAAGTTCTGGAAGCGTTTCATGTCAAGGGGAAGGTTACCGAACCCGGCCCCGCGGCCGGTCGCTGTGACGTGGATGGCGAAGATGCGGAGAAGTACCGCAACGTACGGCATCCCTGGTCGTTGCACGGGCTGGGAAACGACGTCCTGGGCAAAGGCATGGATAACCTTGTCGAGCGGCTTCCGGGTAAGGGCTGGAAAATCGTCGAGCGCGGGCATGACTCCAGTAGGAATAAAAATCAGAGAATCCTGGCCGTTCACCTGAAGACCCATACCCAGGCCGAAGTCACGTGGATGAAGGGCCTCGACGGCCATGAACCACTGATCGAAGTCGCTGTGTATTCCAGGTGTTTCCGAGATTCCCGGGACTAGGGTTTCGCGACTCCGCCGCCGTTATGTGCCCTCGCCGCTGCTCGGCTTTCGCGGTTGCGGTCTGCCTTCGGTGGGCGGCTCACCGTGTTCGACGAGCGTCCGTCGACGTGTGCCGGGGCGCGCCTGAGCCCTGCCCGAGGCCGGGGCCCGGGCAGGGCGCGTGGCGGTGCCGGGTAGGTCAGCACTTGTTGGCCGGGTGTACGGAGCCGCCGTCGTCGAGGTTCTTGTTGTAGACCCAGCCGCTGACTCCCTCGCTGTCGACCCGGAGGTGTGTCCACTTGTGGCCTGCCGAGTTCTTCACCCAGCAGTGGTAATAGAGCGTGTAGGTGCGGCCGGCCCAGAATTGCACCGGGCAGCCTTTGTTGGGACCGCTGCGGACCGGGGCCCTGCCGGATTTGGACTTGCCCTTTCCGGGGGACTTGTTCGACCAGCCGGGGTGAGTGCACGCGTTGGCCCCTGTGGAGGCGGCATGGGCCGCCGGCGCGGTGGCGGTGGCTGCGACGCCCAGCAGGAGGAGCGGTGTGGTGGCTGCCGCGACGAATCGTGCGCGCTTGGTCAGTGGGCTCATCGGTTTCCTCTTCCTCCTCGCTCGGCGGGCTCCCCTCAGGGGTGTCCGGATTGTTCTGAGCATGCCACGGAGGCCGGGAAGTAAAACGGACGATCGAAAGGGCGGCACCACTCGATGGGTGCCGCCCTTTTGCCCTGCCTGGTCAGGCAGTCGGAGGCCGTGACCGGAATCGAACCGGCGTAACTCGCTTTGCAGGCGAGTCCCTCAACCACTCGGGCACACGGCCGTGTTGGTGTGCTGTGTCGACCATAGGGCCGGGTGCCCGGGGGCTCAATGGGGCGTGGCTTCACGCCATGTGACTGACACGCGGCGTTCATGGATGGTGTTCATGGACGGCGTTCATGCGGATGAGGGCAGGGGGCTGAGGCCAGGGGGCGGTCGTCATGTGGCGAAGACCAGAGGACCGGCGGCCAGGAGGCTGAGGTCAAGGAGCGGCCAGGAACTCCTCCACCAACGGGCGGAACATGTCCGGTTCGTCGACCCAGGGGTAGTGGCCCACGCCGTGGAGTGGTTGGGAGCGGCCGTTGGGGAAGGACTCGGCGACGAGTTCGCCGGCGCGCATGCCCGTTACCGCGTCGAGGTCGCCCGTGATCACCAGGACCGGGCAGTCGACGTGGCGCAGGCGTTCCAGGAGGGCGCGGCGGGCGGGTTCGTCGACGCCTTGCCAGAAGCCGGCTCTGGGGACCGGGCCGAGTTGGGCGCCCTCGGCCGCGGCGTGGGCGCGTTGCGGGGCGTCCCAGCGGCCGTATGCCAGGGGGGCCGCGCGGCGGAGCAGGTCGCGGACCTCGCTCATGTCCGTCGCCTGGGCCAGGCCGTGTGCCGCCACGTACGCGTCCGGCCACCACTCCTCCGTGGCGCGCGACTCGAAGATCTTCTCCGCGTCGTCCGGCAGTTCGCCCTGAAGCCTCGAACCGGGGCAGACGATGACCAGGTGCGTGAGGTGTTCGCCGTAGCCCGCCGCGTACGCCTGTGCCGTCGCCGCGCCCGACGAGTGCGCCAGCAGCGCGAAGCGCTCCAGGCCGAGGTGGCGGCGGAGCGCCTCCAGGTCCTCGGCCAGGGAGGGGAACGCGTAGCCCGCCGGGTCGGCGGGGGGCGGTGAGCCGCCCGTGCCCCGGCTGTCGGGGATGACCAGCGGGCGGTGCTCGTCCAGGCCGCCCAGGTCGCCCAGGTACGCCGCGTCGCGGCCCGGGCCGCCCGCCAGGCAGATCAGCGGCGGCGTCGCCGCCCCGTCGCGCGGGCCCACGACCCGATAGTGCAGTTCAGCGGCGTCGTACGAGGTGTAGTGCGGCATACGCTCCACCTTGCCCGTTTCCGGGGAAACCACTCCGGGGTGTGGGTGGTGTGGGTGACGCCGGCGGGACGGGGGCGTTCTTCCGCAGGGCCCGACGCCGTGTCTGTCTCCCGCCTCCAACTTCTGCTTATGATTCAGCCGTGTTCGACTCGCGGCACATCAAGACGTTCCACGAGGTGGTCAAGGCCGGCTCCTATTCGGCGGCCGCCCGCTCCCTCGGCTACACCCAGCCCGCGATCACCCAGCAGATGAAGGCCCTGGAACGGTCCGTCGGCACCCCCCTCTTCACCCGCGTCGGCCGCCGTATGCGCCTCACCGAGGCCGGCGAGGCGCTCGCCCGGCACGCCGACACCATTCTCGACACCCTCTCCGCCGCCCAGCAGCAGATGAGCGCCATAACCCGGCTGCGCGCCGGCCGCGTCCGCGTCTGCGCCTTTCCCAGCGCCAACGCCACCCTCATCCCCGAGACCATGGCCCGGCTCTCCGCCGAGCACCCCGGCGTACGGGCGGAGCTCCTCGAAGGCGAGCCGCCCGAGTCCCTTCAGCGGCTGGTGCGCGGCGAGTGCGACATCACCCTCGCCTTCACCTATCCCGGCCTGCGCGAATCGGTTCCCGAGGAGCTGGCGGAGATCCCGCTGCTGGAGGACCAGCTCACGGTTCTGCTGCCGGCCGGCCACCCGCTCGCCCGCCGCCGCGCCGTGAAGCTCGCCGACCTCGCCGAGGAGCGCTGGATCGCGGGGTGCCTGCGCTGCCGCGCCAACTTCCTCCACGAGTGCGCCGAGCAGGGGTTCGCCCCCGACATCGTCTTCACCACCGACGACAATCTGGTGGTCCAGTCGCTGGTCGCGGAGGGGCTCGGCGTCGCCATGGTGCCCGCGCTGGTCCTCTCCTTCCTCCGCCACGACAAGGTCACCGGGCGCGCCCTCGACCCGGCCTCGCGCCGCCAGGTCTCCGCGTACGTGCTCCGGGACCATCTCCGCATCCCCGCCACCGCGCTGGTCCTCGACGAGCTGAAGGCAGTGGCGGAGCGCCGGGTGGGGTGCTGAGGCCCGTTCTCGGGCGGGCTCACATCCGTAACAGATAAGCCTGAGTTTGGTTCCGGCCAATGAACTGTCGTTGGACGTGATGGATGCCATGGCTCGACGCTGCCTGTATGACCACTCCGACCGCAGCCCGGCCCACTGCGACGACCACGCGCCTCGACTGCCTCGTCGACGAGGTGCGACAGGCAGTCGGGCGCGGACTGCCGCCCGACCTGACGGCGCATCTGGTCGGTGAGGCGCTCGGCCCCCACCTCGGCGCCGCCGACCTGCTCACCGAGGAGCAGCGCGCGGGCGACCCCGACCACTACCGCCAGCACATCCTGCACGCCGAACGCGACGGCAGCTTCTCCGTCGTCGCCCTCGTCTGGCTCCCCGGCCAGCGCACCTCCATCCACGACCACGTCTCCTGGTGCGTCACCGGCGTCCACGAGGGGCGGGAGAGCGAGCGCCGCTACCGGCTCGTGCCCTCCGCCGCCGGCGCCCCGCCGCGTCTCGTCGCCACCGAGGACGTCGTCAACGAGCAGGGCGACGTCTGCGGCTTCGCGCCCCCCGGCGACATCCACCGCGTCTGGAACGCCTGCGGCGACAAGGCGATCTCCCTCCACATCTACGGCGCCGACATCGCGCGCCTGGGCACCAGCGTCCGCCGCGTGTACGACCTGCCGGCCGACCGGTAATGGCGCTGGAGACGCACCGACCCGCCGTCACCTCCGCCCCCAAGGAGAGCAAGAAGGAGAGCAAGGCGACCAGACCTCCCCGCTGGAAGTCCGTCAAGAGCAAGATCCCCGGCCTCGCCATGGCCGTGCTCGGCGTCGGCCTCGCCTGGGACGTGCACTGGCTCGTACCCGGCGTGCCCATGCTCACCGCCTCCGTCGTCCTCGGCATCGTCGCCGCGCACCTGCCCGGCCTGCGGGGCGTGGTGCGCGGCATCGCGCGGCCCGGGCTGAGCTTCGCGGGCAAGCGGCTGATGCGCGTCGGCATCGTGCTGCTCGGCCTCAAACTCAGCCTCCACGACGTGCTCGGCATCGGCTGGGCCACGGTCGTGATGGTGCTCGCGGTCGTGGTCGCGACGTTCTTCGGCACGCTGTGGCTCGGCCGCCGCATCGGGCTCCGCGGCGATCAGCCGCTGCTCATCGCCACCGGCTACTCGATCTGCGGCGCGTCCGCGATCGGCGCCGTCAGCGAGGTGACCGGCAGCGACGAGGAGGACGTGGCCACCTCCGTCGCCCTCGTGACGCTCTGCGGCACGCTCGCCATCGCCGTGCTCCCGCTGCTGCACCACCCGCTGGGGCTGGACGGAACGCAGTTCGGCCGGTGGGTCGGCGCGAGCGTGCACGACGTCGGGCAGGTCGTGGCGACCGCCCAGACCGCGGGGCCCTCCGCGCTCGGCGAAGCAGTGTTGGTGAAGCTGATGCGTGTCGCGCTGCTCGCCCCGCTGGTGGCGGCCGTCGCCCTCGCCGTACGGCGCCGCAAGCAGCACGACGCGCGCGCCGCCGACGGCGAGGCGAGCGGCAAGCGGCCGACCCTGGTCCCGCTCTTCGTCCTCGGCTTCCTCGCCATGGTCGCGCTGCGCAGCACCGGCCGGGTGCCGGGCGGCGTCATCGACACGGCGCAGGACGTCCAGGAACTCCTGCTCGCCGCCGCCCTCTTCGGCCTCGGCAGCGCGGTCCACCTGCCCACGCTCGTACGGACCGGGGGGCGGGTCGCGGCGCTCGGGCTGGCCTCGTGGGTGGTGATCGCGGGCGCCTCGTACGCCGGCGTGCTGCTCACCACATGACGTGGTCAACGGCCTAGGACGGATGGACGAGTTGATCACCATCCCGCGACAGGGGCCACTGCGGCCTGCGCCTCTTACGCTGACCGCATGACCGCTCTCGACCCGCGGGACCCGGGCGCCGCTGATCCTGTCGACACCGCTGATCCTGTCGACATCGCCGATCCTGTCGACATCGCCTATGCCGTCGACACCGCCGGAACCTCCAGTGACAGACCGCCGCGAATATCCGGCGACGGCAAACCCGGAGACGGCGAACCCGGCGGTGACACGTCCGGCGGTGACATGTCCGGCGGCGAGACCGTGCTCGGGCGGCGCTACCGCGCCCTCACCTTCGGCATCATCTCCGTCGTCTCGCTCATCGCCTTCGAGGCGAGCGCGGTCAACACCGCGATGCCGGTCGCGGCCCGCGCCCTCGACGGCATCGAGCTGTACGCCTTCGCCTTCTCCGCCTACTTCACCGCGAGCCTCTTCGCCATGGCGCTCTCCGGCGAGTGGTGCGACCGGGCGGGCCCGCTCGTACCGCTGTTCACCGGGATCGCGACGTTCGGCGCCGGACTCGTCGTCGCGGGTTCGGCGCAGCGGATGTGGATGTTCGTGGCGGGCCGCGGCGTCCAGGGCATCGGCGGCGGGCTGGTCATCGTCGCCCTGTACGTGGTGGTCGGGCGGGCCTATCCGGAGCGGCTGCGGCCGTCGATCCTGGCCTCCTTCTCGGCGGCCTGGGTCCTCCCGGTGATCGTCGGGCCGCTGATCGCCGGAACCGTCACCGAACAGCTCAGCTGGCGCTGGGTGTTCCTCTCCATCCCGGTGCTGATCCTGCTGCCGCTGGCCGTCATGCTCCCCGCGCTGCGCAAGCTGCCGCCCGGCGAGCACACGGCCGCCATGGACCGCCGCCGCATCCTCCTCGCGCTCGCCGTCGCGGCGGGCGCCGGGCTCCTCCAGTACGCGGGCCGCGACCTGAAGTGGCTCTCCCTGATACCGGCCGCCGCCGGGCTCGCCCTGGTGGTGCCGGGCATCCTGCGGCTGCTGCCGAAGGGGACGTTCCGGGCCGCCCGCGGGCTGCCGTCGGTGGTGCTGCTGCGCGGCGTCGCGGCGGGCTCGTTCCTCGGCGCGGAGAGCTTCGTGCCGCTGATGCTGGTGACCGAGCGCGGCATGTCCGCGACGCTGGCCGGGCTCTCGCTCACCGGCGGCGGGCTGAGCTGGGCGCTCGGCTCGTACACCCAGAGCAGGCCGCGCCTGGAGCCGTACCGCGAGCGGATGATGAGCCTCGGCCTGCTGCTGATGGCCGCGGCCATCGTGCTCGTCTCGACGGCCCTGATCTCCGGGGTGCCGGCGTGGATCGTCGCCGTGTCGTGGTTCATCGGCGGGTACGGGATGGGGGTGACGATCTCCAGCGGCAGCGTGCTGCTCCTGAAGCTCTCCCGGCCCGGCGAGGAGGGCTCCAACTCGGCCTCCCTCCAGGTCTCCGACGCGCTGGGCAACATCACCATGGTCGGCGTCGCGGGCGTCCTCTTCGTCGCCCTCGGCGGCGGCTCCGCCACCGCGGACGCCCACGCCGCCTCCTCGGCCGCCCCGCCGGCGGCCTTCGCCGCGGTCTTCCTCACCATGGCGGCGGTGGCGCTCCTCGGCTCGTACATCGCCACCCGGCTGAAGCCGCGAACCGGCTGATGCCGTGGCGGGGTGGGAGGTGCGGGGGTGTGCTGGTCGGCCACGGCCACGGCCACGGCCACGGCTGCGGCGCGGGCGGTGGGCGTCGGCTGTCCGGAGTCGTCGGCTACGGAGCCGCCGGGCGTCCGAGCCCCGGCCGCCGGGCCGTCGTTCCCTGAACCGCGGGCGAACTGTCGGCCGCTTGGAGGCGCCGGGCTTCTCAGCCGCCGCCGTTGGCAGGCGGCAGCCCGAGCCGTCGGACACAGGTCGTCGGGCGGCTGAACCGTCTGCTGCGCCGCCGCTGTCCGCGGCGGGTGCCACGGGTGTGCCGAAAACCGCATGACCTGCGGAGATTTGCCCGATAGCGTCGTTCGATGCAGCAACCGACGACGACGTATCGACTCACCGTCGACCTCCCCGACGACGAGTGGCAGGCCCTGCGCGACCTCGCCGACGCGCGGGGCGCCGAACCCGGCGAGCTGGCGCGGGAGAGCGTGCGCCGACTCGTCGCCCTGGAGGAGTCGCTGACCCGCGCTGACGCCATGCGTCTCGCCATGCGCCATGCCGATCTCCTGCGGAGGCTGGGCCAGTGAACCGCCATCTGACGCTGCGCGAGGTCACGGAGGTCGCCCGGATCGCGTGCGGGGAACAGGGCGTCCAGTTCCGGGAGCACGGACTGCTGGCCTCCGCCGTGCACCGGCCGCGGGCGCGGATGCTCGGCGTGGCCGCGTACGAGGACGTGTACGAGCAGGCGGCCGTGCTGCTGCACGCCATCGCAGCCAACCACCCGCTCGTCGACGGGAACAAGCGCACGGCATGGCTGTCGGCCGCCGTCTTCCTCGCCCGCAACGGCATCGACCCCGCCGACGTGTCCCAGGACGCGGCATACGACCTGGTCGTCGCCGTCGCCGCCGGCCGGATGCGGGAGACCGCCGAGATCGCCGCCGGGCTGCGCGGGCTGCTGGGCGCGGTGTGAACCGTCAGCGTCGATGAGTCTCTGTCGGTGCCGATGAGCCGTCGTCGGCGCCGATGAGCCGGCCGTCGGTGCTCACTCATGGCGGGCGGCGGCCGTCCGTACTGGCTCATGGCGGGCGGCGGCCGTCCGTACTGGTGAGAGGCCGGAGCCGGTACGGGCCACCCGGCCCGGCCCGCCGCCCGAACCGGGGCCCGGTACCGCAAACCGGCGCGCGGCCCAGTGTGAGCTGGGTCGCACCCGAGCGGGATGGCGGGTTGTGACGCCGGAGTGGGGAGGGGGACGCGGGTAGGCTGACGCGGTTGCCGATCGCCGAGCCAGCCCGACGGAGACCGTGACTACCACCGCCGCCAATCACCACCTCTCGCCCGCCTTCCCCGGCCGGGCCCCTTGGGGTACCGCGAACAAACTGCGCGCCTGGCAGGAGGGCGCGATGGCCAAGTACATCCAGGAGCAGCCGCGCGACTTCCTCGCCGTCGCCACACCCGGCGCCGGGAAGACCACCTTCGCGCTGACCCTCGCCTCCTGGATGCTCCACCACCACGTCGTGCAGCAGGTGACCGTGGTCGCCCCCACCGAGCACCTGAAGAAGCAGTGGGCGGAGGCCGCGGCCCGGATAGGCATCAAGCTGGACCCGGAGTACAGCGCCGGGCCGCTCGGCCGCGAGTACCACGGCGTCGCCGTGACCTACGCGGGCGTCGGCGTCCGGCCGATGCTCCACCGCAACCGCTGCGAGCAGCGCAAGACCCTCGTCATCCTCGACGAGATCCACCACGCCGGCGACTCGAAGTCCTGGGGCGAGGCGTGCTCGGAGGCGTTCGACCCGGCGACCCGGCGGCTCGCGCTGACCGGCACGCCGTTCCGCTCGGACACCAACCCCATCCCGTTCGTCGCGTACGAAGAGGGCAATGACGGCATCCGCCGGTCCTCCGCCGACTACACCTACGGCTACGGCAACGCGCTCGCCGACGGCGTCGTGCGGCCCGTCATCTTCCTCTCCTACAGCGGCCAGATGCGCTGGCGCACCAAGGCGGGCGACGAGATCGCCGCCCGGCTCGGCGAGCCCATGACCAAGGACGCCGTCTCGCAGGCGTGGCGCACCGCCCTCGACCCGCGCGGCGACTGGATGCCGAACGTGCTGCGCGCCGCCGACCAGCGGCTCAGCGAGGTGCGCAAGGCCATCCCCGACGCGGGCGCCCTCGTCATCGCCTCCGACCAGGAGTCGGCCCGCGCGTACGCCAAGCTGATCCGCGAGATCACCGGGCAGGGCGCCACGCTCGTACTCTCCGACGACGGCGGCGCCTCCCAGCGCATCGACGACTTCGCGCAGTCCGACGACCGGTGGATGGTCGCCGTCCGCATGGTGTCCGAGGGCGTGGACGTGCCGCGCCTCGCCGTCGGCGTCTACGCCACCACCATCTCCACGCCGCTGTTCTTCGCCCAGGCCGTCGGCCGCTTCGTGCGGTCGCGGCGGCGCGGCGAGACCGCCTCCGTCTTCGTGCCGACCATCCCGACGCTGCTCACCTTCGCCAACGAGATGGAGGTGGAGCGCGACCACGTCCTCGACAAGCCGAAGAAGCAGGGCGAGGAGGACCCGTACGCCGAGGAGGACAAGCTCCTGGCGGAGGCCGAGAAGGAGCAGGACGAGGACACCGGCGAGGACGACCAGCTCTCCTTCGAGGCGCTGGAGTCCGACGCGGTCTTCGACCGGGTGCTCTACGACGGCGCGGAGTTCGGGATGCAGGCGCACCCCGGCAGCGAGGAGGAGCAGGACTACCTGGGGATTCCCGGGCTCCTGGAACCCGACCAGGTGCAGATGCTGCTCCAGAAGCGGCAGACCCGGCAGATAGCGCACAGCAGGCAGAAGCCGGCCGCCGAGGCCGACCTCGTCGAGCTGCCGGCCGAGCGGCGGCCGATCGTCACCCACAAGCAGATGCTGGAACTGCGCAAGCAGCTCAATTCGCTGGTCGGGGCGTACGTGCACCAGAGCGGCAAGCCGCACGGCGTCGTCCACACCGAGCTGCGCCGGGTGTGCGGCGGGCCGCCGAGCGCGGAGGCGACGGCCGGGCAGCTGAACGAGCGGATCAAGAAGGTGCAGGAGTGGGCCACGCGCATGCGGTGACGTGACGCCCGCGCCGGGCGGTGACCGTACGGGACTCCGGCCCTGCCGGAGTAAGCGGTTCCGCGGGGGATCCCGTGGCCGTCCACCGGACGGATTTCGCATATCACCCGCGCACTGCCCGGATTGTGGGATAGCCCTTCCGCTCAGCGAACCGGCTCGCTACCGTGCCGGAACACGCACACGCCCCGTGGCAGCGCCGCCGCGGAGCGCAGCCGGTGCCGTGCGACAAGCGGCCGGCGGCCTCTCGCGCGCGCTGCCGGACGGGACCGGCGGTGTCCCCACCGCGACGGGAGCCGCCACTCACGTGAGGAGGGGGCGTCGTGACCGCGGAGACCTCGCAGACGCTCGACCGAGGATTGCGCGTCCTCAAACTGCTCGCCGACACCGACCACGGACTCACCGTCACCGAGCTGTCCACCAGGCTCGGGGTCAACCGGACCGTGGTCTACCGCCTGCTGGCGACCCTGGAGCAGCACGCCCTCGTACGCCGGGACATCGGCGGCCGGGCCCGCGTCGGGCTGGGAGTCCTGCGGCTCGGCCGCCAAGTGCACCCCCTGGTGCGGGAAGCGGCGCTGCCCGCGCTGCGCTCCCTGGCCGAGGACATCGGCGCCACGGCCCATCTCACGCTGGTCGACGGGACGGAGGCGCTGGCCGTCGCCGTCGTCGAACCGACCTGGACCGACTACCACGTCGCCTACCGCGCCGGGTTCCGCCACCCGCTGGACCGCGGCGCCGCCGGCCGCGCGATCCTCGCCGCCCGCCGCGGCGAGAGCGGCGATCCGGGCTACGCCCTCACCCACGGCGAACTCGAAGCGGGCGCGAGCGGCGCCGCCGCCCCGCTCCTGGGGGTCACGGGGATAGAGGGCAGCGTGGGTGTGGTGATGCTCGCGGACTCGGTCCCCGAACGCGTCGGCCACCGCGTCATGGACGCGGCGAAGGAGGTCGCGGAGGCCCTGCGCTGACGGGTCGCTCGCGTTGATGGGTCGCTCGTGCTGACGGGGCGTTTGTACTGATGCGTCGCTCGCGCTGAGGGGGCGTTCGCGCTGAGCGGCGAGCCGACGAGCGGGTCCCGGCGGCCCGCGGGCTCCGACTCCGCCGGTGCGGGGCGACTGCGCTGCCGCGCGCCTGCGGTTCCGGCCGTGCCGCGCCCGTCCCCGCGGGTCGCGGGCGCTCGTACGGGCCGGAGCTCGTACGGAATGTGACGGCCGTAGCCCGCTCCGAACCAGCCCGTACACGCCGCAGGCGGCCCCGTCGCCCCCGCCCGTACGACCGCCCCGCCCGTACACCGCCCCCCGCCCGTACGGCCGCCCCGCCCGTAGACCGCCCTCCGCCCGTACGACCTCCCCGCCCGTACGCCCCACTCCACCCGCCCCGGAGGGGTCCGGGGCGGGGGTGAATTAGGGTGGCGGGCGTGTCCTCTCGTGTTCGTGTTCTCACGGTCTGCTCCGTGCTCGTCGTCGCCCTGCTCGCCGTGGCCGCCTTCGCGCCGCTGCCGTTCTCGTTGGCGCAGCCGGGCTCGACGGCCGATGTGCTCGGGTCCCGGCGCGGGGAGCAGGTGATCACGGTCAAGGGGGCCGACACCCGCAAGACGACCGGGCAGCTCCGGGCGACCACGATCGTCGCCACCGGCCCGGACGCCGATGTGCGCCTCGGCGATGTGATCGACAGCTGGTTCCGTACGGACCGGGCGGTCATGCCGCGGGACTCCGTGTACCCGGTCGGCAACACGACCGCCGAGGTCGAGAAGCACAACTTCGCCGACATGCGGAAGTCGCAGGACGCCGCCACCGAGGCCGCCCTGCGCTACCTCCACCGGTCGTCGAAGGACGTGAAGGTCACCCTCGACCTCGCCCGCATCGGCGGGCCCAGCGCCGGGCTGCTCTTCACCCTCGGCATCATCGACAAGATCGACGGCGACGGGCGCGGCGGCGAGCTCACCGGCGGCCGGACGATCGCGGGCACCGGCACCATCGACCCCGACGGGACCGTGGGGCCGGTCGGCGGCGTGCAGCTCAAGACGCAGGCCGCCAAGCGGGACGGCGCCACCGTCTTCCTCGTCCCGAAGGGGGAGTGCAAGGAGGCCGAGGCCGTGCGCCCCGACGGCCTCCAGCTCATCCCCGTCACCACCCTCAAGGACTCCGTGTCCTCCCTCCAGGCGCTGGCGTCCGGCCGTTCGGTCCCCACCTGCTGAACACCTGCTAAACCGCTCAGCGACTCAGTCGCCCTTGATGAAGCCCTCCTCGATCAGCCAGTCCTTGGCGACCTCGTGCGGGTCCTGCCCGTCCACGTCCACCTTGCCGTTCAGCGTCCGGGCCACGTCGTTGGTGAGCTTCTTCGTGATCGGGCCGAGGACGTCCTTGATGGCCGGGTACTTCTTCATCGCCTTGCTGTTGATCTCGGGAGCGGCGTTGTAGTTGGGGAAGAAGTGCTGGTCGTCGCGCATCACTTCGAGGTTCATGGCCTTGATCCGGCCGTCCGTCGTGAAGACCTCGCCGTACGTGCACGAGTTGCCCTTGGAGACCTGCGTGTAGACGATGCCGCCGTCCATCTTCTGGATGTTGGAGGCGGGGAGCCGCATCCCGTACTTCTTCTGCATGCCCGGCAGCCCGTCGTTGCGCGCCGCGAACTCGCTCTCCACGCACAGCGTCACCGCCGACCGGTTCTTCTTCGCCAGCGCGGCGACGTCGGAGAGCGTCTTGGTGCCGTACTTCTTCGCGTTCGCGGGGTTCAGCGCCAGCGCGTAGGTGTTGTTGAGGGTGGCCGGCGGCAGCCAGGTGATGCCGTTCTTGAGGTCGGCTTCGTACACGGCCTGCCACTGCTTCTGGGGGTCGGGGATCGGCTTGTCGTTGCCGAGGTAGGTGATCCAGGACGTGCCGGTGTACTCGTACATCGCGTCCGCGTCACCGGACTTGACGGCCTCGCGGGCGCCGATGGAGCCCTGGATGTCGGTGCGGTCCAGGACGGTCGCGCCGGCGGCCTTGAAGGCGAGGCCCATGATCTGGCCCAGGATGATCTGCTCGGTGAACTCCTTGGAGGTGACGGTCAGATCGGCGCCCTTGAGCGGCTTGCCCTGGCCTATGGAGCCCGGCTGGACGTTGTCGACCATGGGGCTGCCGCTGGTCAGCCCGCAGCCGCCGAGGGCGAGCGGGGCCAGCAGCGCGCCGAGCGCGGCGGCGGTCAGTGGAACGCGGAACGGCGTGCGTACCATCACTCGCTCCCCTCCAGCCCGCGCGGCCGCAGCAGCAGTTCGGCCAGCGACGCCAGCCAGTCCACGAGCAGGGCGAGCACGATGGTCAGTACGGACCCCAGCACGAGGATCGGCATCCGCTGGTTGGTGATGCCCGTGGTGATCAGGT
This sequence comes from Streptomyces sp. NPDC050610, assembly GCF_040654875.1. Lineage (NCBI taxonomy): Bacteria > Bacillati > Actinomycetota > Actinomycetes > Kitasatosporales > Streptomycetaceae > Streptomyces > Streptomyces sp. NPDC050610. The sequence goes on from NZ_JBFAIV010000008.1 coordinate 41,419, forward strand.
CGCCGAGGCCGCCGCCGCCCCCGAAGGCGGCGAGCGTCGCCGTGCCGACGTTGAGCACGAGCGCGGTGCGTACGCCCGCGAGGATCAGCGGCACGGCCAGCGGCAGTTCGACCTTCCGCAGCACCCCGGTCGCCGACATGCCGATCCCGCGCGCCGCCTCCACCAGCGTCGGGTCGATGGCCTTGAGCCCCGCGATGGTGTTGGAGAGGACAGGCAGCACGGCGTAGATGACGATGCCGAAGAGCGCGGCCCGGCGGCCGATGCCCATCCAGATGACGAGCAGGGCCAGCAGGCCGATCGCGGGCGTGGCCTGGCCGATGTTGGCGACGGCCATGGCGAACGGCGCCGCGCCGCGCAGCCGGCGGCGGGTGAGCAGGATGCCCAGCGGGATCGCGATGATCAGTACGAAGAAGGTGGAGAGGACGGTGAGGTAGATGTGCTGGCGCAGCCGCAGCCAGATGTTGCCGTCCGCGATCGAGTTGCGGGCGATCGAGTCGAGGTCGGCGCCGCGGAACCACAGCCACAGCGCGAGCAGGATCAGGGCCAGTACGGCCGGCATGTAGGTGAGCCGCTGCCAGGTGAGGCGGCGCGGCGGCTTCGGCGCGGGGGGCCGGGCAAGCCCGGCGGCGGGTTCGTCCACGTCCACCTCGTCACGGAAGGCGAGGCCCTTGACCTCGTGCTCGCCCGGAGCCCGCTCGTTCCTGGGCCGCTTGCGGTCCCGGCGGGTCACGAGACGTCCTCGGGGCGGACGGCGGTCGCGCCCTCCTGCTCCCGTCTGGTCTGGTTCGCACGCTGCTCCAGCAGCGCGTGCTGGTGCTCGACGGCTTCGAGGCGGTCCTCCTCCAGCAGCTGCTGGACGGAGTTCATCAGCGTCTCCATGTCGACGACGCCGGTGTACTCGCCGCGCCGCCCGGTGACCGCGACCCGGCCGGCGTTGTCGGTGAGTACGGCCTCCAGCGCGTCGCGCAGCGTGGCGTCGCGGGTGACCGTGTCGTGCACGAGGGTCCCGGCGCGGGCCAGCGACCCCTTGGCCCGCATCAGGTCGCCGCGCCGCAGCCATTTGTACGGGCGTTTGTACCGGTCGAGGAGGAGCACCTCGTTGGTGGAGCCGGAGCGCAGCATGTCGAAGAGGTTCTGGAGCGGGTCGTCGATGGTGGCGGTGGGGAAGTCGACGATCTCCACGTCCCGTACGCGGGTGAGATTGAGCCGTTTGAGGGCCGCGCCCGCGCCCACGAAGCCGGAGACGAAGTCGTCGGCGGGGTTGGTGAGGATGGCCTCGGGGGTGTCGAACTGGGCTATGTGCGAGCGTTCGCGGAGCACCGCGATGCGGTCGCCGAGCTTGATGGCCTCGTCGAAGTCGTGGGTGACGAAGACGATGGTCTTGTGCAGCTCGTGCTGGAGCCTTATCAGCTCGTCCTGGAGGTGGTCGCGGGTGATGGGGTCGACCGCGCCGAAGGGTTCGTCCATCAGGAGTACGGGCGGGTCGGCGGCGAGCGCGCGGGCGACGCCGACGCGCTGCTGCTGGCCGCCGGAGAGCTGCCGCGGATAGCGGCCCTGGAACTCGCCCGCGTCGAGCCCGACGAGGTCGAGCATCTCCTCTATGCGGTTCTTGACCTTGGACTTCGACCAGCCGATGAGCTTCGGCACGAGTGCGATGTTCTGGGCGACGGTCATGTGCGGGAAGAGGCCGGAGGACTGGATGGCGTAGCCGACCTTGCGGCGCAGCCGGACCGGGTCGATGCCGGTGACGTCCTCGTCGTTGATCCGTATCCGGCCGGAGGTGGGCTCGATCAGCCGGTTGATCATCTTCATGGTGGTGGTCTTGCCGCAGCCGGACGGGCCCACGAAGACGACGAGCTCACCGGCCTTGATGTCCATGTTGACGTCCTCCACCGCCGGGGCGGGGGTGCCGGAGTAGTGCTTCGTCAGGTCCTCCAGCTCGATGGTGGCGCCGGTGGTCGTGGTGCTCGGCGGCGCACTGCTCTGCGTCGATGGCTCAGGCACGGATCCCCCTGGAGATGGTCAGCCGTCCGATCAGGACGTACACGGCGTCGAAGAGGAGCGCGAGGATCACGATCCCGAGCGTTCCGGCGAGCACCTGGTTGAGCGCGTTGGCGCTGCCCAGGGAGGAGATGCCGCGGAAGATCTCGTTGCCCAGGCCCGGCCCGGAGGAGTACGCGCCGATGGCCGCGATGCCCATCAGCATCTGGGTGGAGACCCGGATTCCGGTGAGGATGGGCGGCCAGGCGAGCGGCAGCTCCACGCGCAGCAGCCGGGACAGGCGGGACATGCCGATGCCCTTCGCGGCGTCCACCAGGGTGGGGTCGACGCCGCGCAGCCCGACGATCGCGTTGCGGACGATGGGCAGCAGCCCGTAGAGGATCAGGGCGGTGACGGTCGGCGCGACGCCGAGCCCGGTGATCGGGATGAGCAGGCCGATCATGGCGAGCGAGGGGACCGTGAGCACCGTGGCCGTCGAGGTGATGGCGAGGTTCCCGGCCCATTCGCTGCGGTAGGTGGCGACGCCGATCAGCACCCCGATGAGGGTGGCGACGACCATGCACTGAAAGACGGCGCTGGCGTGCTGGTAGGTGTCCGTGAGCAATTGCGCGTACCGGTTGCCGATGTATTCCCAGAAATTCACTGGGCCGCTCCCTCGACGCTGTGGTCAGTCCTCCGACGCCTGTTTCACCAGCGGAATGATCCTCAGTGGCACCGGATTCTCCATCACGATCGCTGTGGATGCCCGAACAATGCCATCAAAACCCACAACCCGGTCGATCACACGTTGGAGATCGGCGTTGGAGCGGGCCACGAGGCGGCACAGCATATCGCCGTGGCCCGTCGTGGTGTGCAGTTCGAGCACCTCTGGTACGCCCGCCAAGTGACTGCGTACGTCGGCCCCTTGGCCTTGTTTGATCTCCAGCGTCGCGAACGCCGTCACCGGGTAGCCGATCGCCGCCGGGTCCACATCGGGGCCGAATCCGCGAATGACCCCATTGCTCTGCAAACGGTCCAAACGGGCCTGTGCGGTGCCACGCGCGACCCCCAGCCGGCGCGACGCCTCAAGAATTCCTATCCGCGGCTCCTGTGCCAGCAGCTCCAGCAGCCTGCCGTCCAAATGATCGATCACCGGGGCCTCCCGAGTGGCGATTCGATGGTCATCATGTACAGAACGCTCGGAGATACTGCCCTACCGCTGGGCAGATTGCCCAGGTAAAACGCAAACTATTGCGCATCTTGTGGTTCGGAGAGAGCCTGCGGCCATGACAGAGACCCTGCACACCCCCAGCACCGCACGGCAGGCCGACCCCTTCCCGGTCAAGGGGATGGACGCGGTCGTCTTCGCCGTCGGCAACGCGAAGCAGGCCGCCCACTACTACTCCACGGCCTTCGGCATGACGCGCGTCGCCTACTCGGGACCCGAGAACGGCAGCCGCGAGACGGCCAGCTACGTCCTCGAATCGGGCGGCGCCCGGTTCGTGTTCACCTCCGTCATCAAGGCCGCCTCCGAGCACGGCAGGTTCCTCGCCGACCATGTCGCCGAGCACGGCGACGGCGTCGTGGACCTCGCCATCGAGGTGCCGGACGCCCGCGCCGCGTACGCCTACGCCACGGAGCACGGCGCCACCGGCCTCCAGGAGCCGTACGAGGTCAAGGACGAGCACGGCACCGTCGTGCTGGCCGCCATCGCCACCTACGGCAAGACCCGCCACACCCTCGTCGACCGCTCCGGCTACGACGGCCCGTACCTCCCCGGCTATGCCGCCGTCGAGCCGATCGTGGAGCCGGGGGCGCGCCGCTTCCAGGCGATCGACCACTGCGTGGGCAACGTCGAGCTCGGCCGGATGAACGAGTGGGTCGGCTTCTACAACGACGTCATGGGCTTCACCAACATGAAGGAGTTCGTGGGCGACGACATCGCCACCGAGTACTCCGCGCTCATGTCGAAGGTCGTCGCGGACGGCACCCGGAAAGTGAAGTTCCCGCTCAACGAGCCGGCCATCGCCAAGAAGAAGTCGCAGATCGACGAGTACCTGGAGTTCTACGGCGGGCCGGGCGTGCAGCACATCGCGCTCGCCACCAACGACATCGTCGCGTCCGTACGGGCCATGCGGGCGGCCGGCGTCCAGTTCCTGGACACCCCGGACTCGTACTACGACACGCTGGGGGAGTGGGCCGGCGAGACCCGCGTCCCCGTGGAGACCCTGCGCGAGCTGAAGATCCTCGTGGACCGCGACGAGGACGGCTACCTGCTCCAGATCTTCACCAAGCCGGTCCAGGACCGGCCGACCGTCTTCTTCGAGATGATCGAGCGGCACGGCTCCATGGGTTTCGGGAAGGGCAACTTCAAGGCGCTCTTCGAGGCCATCGAGCGCGAGCAGGAGAAGCGCGGCAACCTCTGACCGCGTTCGGCGAGCGGGCCGGAGCCACGGGTTCCGGCCCGCTCGCCATGCCCGCCCGGCCCCGCCCCCGGCTCTCATACGGATGAACTTCCCCCTCCGCACGCACTCCGCACCCCGATCCCGGTCATGCACTGGACCGGAACCGGAACGTACGGACGCGAGAGAGGGCAGCATCGGATGGGGCGTAGCGAACAGCGGGATCAGGACGGAGAGCGGCCGCTCGGCCGCCGGCGACTCCTCGGGCTGGGCGGGGCGGTCTCGGCGGCGGCCGTGCTGACCGCGCTCGACGGCGGCGGCGCGCGGGCCGCCGCGGGCACGGCGACCGTCGTACGCGCGCGGACCGGCGTACGCGCGGTCCCCGTCGTACGCCCGGAACAGGCGGCCCGCGCGGCCCCCTTCGGGCTCCCCTGGATCGACTTCTCCAAGACCCCCACCCGGCTGATCCACGGCGCGAAGCTCCACCACAGCACCGTCCTCCAGTCCTTCGGCTTCGACGAGCGGCGCGGCCACCTCTACGCGCTCCAGGTGATGCAGGGCGGCGTCCGGCTGCGCGGCGAGCCGCGCGCGTACTCCCACGCCGAGCGGCAGCGCCGCGGCGACCTCTGCCTCAACCGGCTCTCGGCCCGCGGCAGACGGCTCGGAAAGATGTACCTCACGGGGTTCGGCCACGGCGGCACGATCGGCGTCGACCCCGGCGCGGGCGCCGCCCAGCTGTGGACCGAGTGGGACGCCCACCCCGGCAGCGGCTACGGGCGCGGCATCGCCCGCATCGGCTACGCGGAGGGCTCCGTACTGCACACCGACCGCGCCGCCCCGGCCACCTTCCGGCCCAAGCCGGGGACCACCGGCAACTACCCGGCCATCGACCTCACCACCCGCCGGCTGCTGCTGCGCTATCTGCGGAAGGGCAAGCCCCGCTACGCGCTCTACGACCTCGACGACTTCGCCGCCCGCCGGTTCGACCCGCTCGCCGACTTCGCCCAGCCCGGCACGGAACTGCGGCTGCCCTACCAGGGGATGGCGGTGCGCGGCGCCTACGCGTACCAGCTGCTCGGCAGCGCGTACGGGCCGAAGAACCCCCGCCCCTCGGGCGGCAACACCCGCCTCTTCTGCATCGACATGCGCAGCGGCGAGGTCGTGCAGGAGGAACGAATCCTCGCGGGCGCGTCCCTCGACCCGCGCGAGCCGGAAGGGCTCGCGATCACCGGGAGCGCCGCCGAGCCGCGGCTGTGCATGGGGTTCGCCACGGGGCCGGGGCGGGGCCGCGCGTACTCGATCTACCAATGGGGCGGCCGCTGACGCCACCGGCCGCTGATGGGATCGGCCGAAGACACGGCGGCCGAAACGGCGGGGGCCGAACGAGCGGGGGCCGCCCGGTGACGCGATCTTCCCTACCGGCCCCCGGAGTGCGAGGGTGATGAGCATGGGCGGCGACTTGATCAAACTCCTGTGCGACGGGCTCCCTGCCGAATCGGTCCTCACCGACCCCGACATCACCCGCTCGTACGCCAACGACATGGCCAGCTTCTGCGAGGCCGGGCTACCCGCCGCGGTCGTGCTGCCGCGCACCGTCGAAGAGGTGCGGCACGTCATGCGCACCGCCACCGCGCAGCGCGTACCCGTCGTGCCGCAGGGCGCCCGCACCGGCCTGTCCGGCGCGGCCAACGCCATAGAGGGCTGCATCGTGCTGTCCCTCACCGCGATGGACCGGATCATCGAGATCAACCCGGTCGACCGGACCGCCGTCGTCGAACCGGGCGTCGTCAACGCCGCGCTCTCCCGCGCCGTCGCCGAAAAGGGCCTCGCCTACCCGCCCGACCCCTCCAGCTGGGAGGAGTGCACCATCGGCGGCAACATCGGCACCGCCTCCGGCGGCCTGTGCTGCGTGAAGTACGGCGTCACCGCCGACTACGTCCTCGGCCTCGACGTCGTCCTCGCCGATGGCCGGCTGCTGCGCACCGGCCACAGCACCGCCAAGGGCGTCGCCGGATACGACCTCACCCGCCTCTTCGTCGGCTCCGAGGGCAGCCTGGGCATCGTCGTACGGGCCGTGCTCGCCCTCAAACCCGCACCGCCCCGCCAGCTCGCGCTCGCCGCGGAATTCCCCTCCACGGCCGCCGCCTGCGCCGCCGTCTGCGACATCATGGCCCGCGGCCACGCCCCGTCCCTGCTCGAACTCATGGACCGCACCTCCGTACGGGCCGTCAACGCGCTCGCCCGCATGGGCCTGCCCGAAACCACCGAAGCGCTGCTGCTCGCCGCCTTCGACACCCCCGACCCGGCCGCCGACCTCGCGGCGGTCGGCGCCCTGTGCACCGCGGCCGGCGCCACCGAGGTCGTCCCCGCCGAGTCCGAGGCCGAGTCCGAACTCCTGCTCAAGGCCCGCCGGCTGACGCTCACCGCCCTGGAAGCCCTCAAACCCGCCACGATGATCGACGACGTGTGCGTACCCCGCTCCCGCCTCGGCGCCCTCCTCGACGGCGTCGCCGCCATCGGCGAGAAGTACGGCCTGACCATCGGCGTCTGCGCCCACGCCGGCGACGGCAACACCCACCCCACCGTCTGCTTCGACCCCGCCGACCCCGACGAGGCCCGCCGCGCCCGCGAATCCTTCGACGACATCATGGCCCTCGGCCTCGAACTCGGCGGCACGATCACCGGCGAACACGGCGTCGGCCTCCTCAAACGCGACTGGCTCGCCCGCGAACTCGGCCCGGTCGGCCTGGAGATGCAGCGCGGCATCAAGCGCACCTTCGACCCGCTCGGCATCCTGAACCCGGGGAAGGTTCTCTGAGGCGAGCCGGGCTCACGGGGCGGACGGCGGCCGTTCGCGCAGGGGTTTAGGGCGAGGGGCGTAGGGCGCCGGGTCCGGGGGCGCGGGCGGACTCGTCCGGAAGTCCGATGCGGGGCGGACGCCGCGGAACGTACGGTCAAGAGTGCACCGAGTAAACGGAATTGACCGCATTCATCCCCCTGGAGGTTCCGTGCCCGCGCAGCTCAACCACACCATCGTGCACAGCTCCGACCGCTTCGCCTCCGCCCGCTTCGTCACCGAGCTCCTCGGCGCGCCGGAGCCCAAAGCCTTCGGACCGTTCGCCGAGATCACGCTCGCCAACGACGTCACCGTCGACTACGCCGACGACCACCTCCCCGAGGGCGTCACGATCCCGCCGCAGCACCTCGCCTTCCTGGTCTCCGAGGACGAGTTCGACGAGATCTTCACGCGCATCACGGACCGCGAACTGCCGTACTGGGGCGACCCCTTCCACACCGAGCCCCAGCAGATCAACCACCGGCACAACGGCCGGGGCGTCTACGTCGACGACCCGGACGGACACGCCATCGAGTTCCTGACCCACCCCTACGTCAAGGGCGAGTGACCGCACGCCGCCGCCCACGGGCGGCGGCCCGCTACGCGCCCTCCGGCGAGTCGTCGGACGGCCACGGGCCGCGCAGCCACAGGTCGTCGCCCGGGGTGGGGGCCAGCAGCTCGCGCAGCGCGTCGTCGATGGCGAGGCGCTCGTGCTCCGAGCCGGGCGCCACCGCCCGCAGGGTCCGCTCCAGCCACGCCGAGACCGCCGAGGCGGGCGCCTCCAGGAGCGCGTCGCCGTCCGGGGACGACAGCGCCATGCAGACGATGCTGCGCCCGTCGACCTTCGTCGGCCACACCCGGACGTCCCCGTGCCCGCACGGCCTGAAGACGCCCTCCACCAGCAGCTCTCGGGCGAACGTCCAGTTCACGGGGGAGTCCGAGGTGACATGGAAGCTGATGTGGACGGCGAACGGGTCGTCGGTCCGGTAGGACAGTCGGGCCGGTACGGGGATGCTGCGCTCCGGCGACAGCACCAGGTTGAGCTCCAGCTCTCGTTCCACCACGGTGTGCATGAAGTGCGCCCTCTCTGCTCTGTATCTCTCGGTGCGCAGCCCCTTGTGAACGGGCCCGCACCGGATAGAGCGCGCTGCCCCCCACTCCATTACGCGACTTCCCGAAAACATTCCGAATATCTTCCGGCTCGCACGTGCGGGTGGTGCTCCGGCCGGTCGGCCCCGAGTGCGCGGCCCTTCTGGTAGACCTGTTCCCTGCGCACCCGGTTGCGTTGTGTGCATTGAGGTCACGAGGCACCGCGGTCACGAGGCGTCGAGGCCATGGAGCGCCGAGTCGCCGAGGGCGGCCGGCGGCCCGAAGGGCCGAGCGCTCTACACCTCCTCGCGCCGGTGCGGCAGACTGCTTACGCCCCACCGAGCACCACACGACACAGCACGGCCGAACAGATACGGGACATCGGACATCATGAGCGCGTCTACCTCAGGATCAGCCGACGGCAGCCCCACCCCCGGCTTCTATCCGGACCCGTCCATCCCCGGCTACATCCGGTACTGGAACGGCGTCGCATGGGCCCCCGGCACCAGCCGGCCCGCCCCGGCGGACGGCGAGGCGATGCCGGCCGCCCCCGCGGGCGCGGGCGCGGCGGCGGCCCCGCCCGTACCGTCGCCGGCGGTGCGGACGGCCGAGGCCGGTCGTGCCGAGACCGGGCGTGCTGACGCCGCGCGCCCGGAGACGGGGCGTGCCGAAGCTGTGCGTGCCGAGGCTGTACGTGCCGAAGCCGCGCGCCCCGCGGTCGGGCGGCCCGAGGAGACCGGGCCGATGTTCCTCGACGAGGAGCCGGAGCCGCTGCCGCGAGCGGCGGCCGCGGACGTACGGCCCGAAGCGGCCGCCCCCGCCTCTGCTCCCGACCGGGACGACCCGCGCCGCCCGCACAGCGCCCGGCCCGAGCCTGCCGCCGCCTGGCCGGCCGACGCCCCGCGCCGGAGCGGCTTCGGCGGCGAGCTGGACCGCCGGACCTCCTGGAGCCCGGACGGCCCCGGCGCCGACGAGCGCCCTGAGACGGCGCCCGCGGCCGGGCCCGCGGTGGCGCGGGAGGCCGCCGGGTACGCCCCCGCCGCGCGGTCCGCGCCCGATGACGTCATGTGGCCCGCCCCGGCCGACGGCCCCGAGGCCGCCCCTTCAGCGCCCGTGCCCGCGCAGGGCGGCGGCGCGCCTCCCGCCGGGCACGCGGCCCCGCAGCCCGTACGCGCCGCCGAGCCGGTCCCCGAGCCGTGGCCCGCCCCGAGCGGCGGGGCGATGGCCGATTACGGGCGCGGCGCGGACGTCCCCGACGCGCGCGTGCAGTCCGCGCCGGCCGGCGGCCCGGGCCACCACGTGCAGCAGGGGCCGCAGGCCCAGCCCGGCCGGCCTCCGCAGGGGCTGGTGCCCGCCCAGGGCGGCGCCGCGCCCGCGTGGTCGCAGCAGCCGGCGCATCAGGCGGCGCCGCACCCCGAGGGGGCGCCAGCGGGCGCGTACGGCCCGGCGGCCCCGGCGGAGGGCGTCATTCCGTGGAAGCCGCCGGTCGACAACCCCTTCCTCCAGGCCGCGCAGGCACAGGGCAAACCCGCCTCCCTCGGCCGCCGCCTCGGCGCGCGGCTGATCGACTCGGCGGTGCTGGGGGCTGTCGTGGCCGCTGCCGCCGTGCCGCTCTGGGCGAGGGCGGCCGACCACATCGACGGCAAGCTCGAAGGGGCCAAGCAGTCCGGCGAGACCGTGACCGTCTGGCTCCTGGACGGCACGACCGGCGCCTGCCTCGGCATCGTGCTGGCCGTGCTGCTGCTGGCCGGGATCGTGTACGAGGCGCTGCCCACCGCCAAGTGGGGCCGCACGCTGGGCAAGAAGCTGTGCGGGGTGCGGGTGCTGAGCATCGAGGACCACGACAAGCCGTCGTTCGGGGCGGCGCTGCGCCGGTGGCTGGTGTACGGCGTGCTGGGCCTGCTGGTGGTCGGCGTCGTGAACGTCCTGTGGTGCCTGTTCGACCGGCCGTGGCGGCAGTGCTGGCACGACAAGGCGGCGCACACCTTCGTGGCGGCGGCGCGCTGAGCAGGGCGCGCAGGGCCGGCTGAGCCCGCCCGGACGGGGGCGCGACAAGTGCGCCGGGGGGCGTAGCGGGGCAGTTCTCCGGGGCGGCTCGAATTGCACCCGGACGGAGCGAGCCGGATGCGGGGATCTCCGCGGGCCGGTCTACTGGGGCCATGAGTAGCGACCAGGCGCGGCCGCCCGAGGATGACCCGTTCCGGAAGAAGCCGCAGGAACCGCCGCCTTCCGCCCCTCCGCCCCCGCCGTACGACGCGGACGCGCCGGCCGGCGGAGGCGGTGGACCGTACGGCGACGGGGGCGGTGGTCCGTACGGCGGCAATGGCCCGTACGGCGGAGCCGGTCCCGGCAATCCGTACGGCGATCAATTCGGTGCGGGCAATCCGCTGGCGGGGATGCCGCCGCTCGCGGGCCGGGGCCGGCGGCTCGTGGCCCGCATCATCGACGGGCTCATCGTCGGCATTCCGGTCAGCGTCATCGTCTCGCTGGCGGTCGGCGGCTACAACCCGACCAAGGACACGGTCAAGTCCACGAGCATGTCGGTCATCATCGCCATCGTCTACTTCGTCTACGAGGGCCTGATGCTCACCAGCCGGGGCCAGACCGTCGGCAAGCGGATGATGAAGATCCGCGTGGCCATGCTGGAGAACGGAGCGATCCCGGCGGGCCGGCCCGGCTGGGCGCGGGCCGCCACCTATTCGCTGCCGGAGATCGTGCCGTGCTGCGGCTTCATCTTCTGGCTGGTCAATGTCCTGTGGTGCACCTGGGACAAGCCGTACCAGCAGTGCCTGCACGACAAGGCGGCCAGGACCGTGGTGGTCACCGCGGGGTGAACCGGGGTGTGGACCACGGGGACAAAAACGTTTTGTCGCTCAACGGCGCAGGGAGTGCTCCCTGATCCGTGAACCACCGGCGCGCGCGGGCGCGCGGCGGCCGGTCACCCGGCGCGCGGCGACCGATACGGCCGTGGGCGCGGCGGCGGCGCTCGGCGCGGCGGTGGTCTGCGGCTCATTGGCCCGCGTCGCGCGAGCGGCCGTGCGGGGCAGCGGCACGGTCATGGCGACGAGGAGCCCGAGCGCGAGGGCTACGACGGCTACCACTCCGACCCCCAGCCCCGTTCGCGTCTGCGACAGGAGCAGCATGGCGAGGGCGGAGACGACGACAGTGGCCGAACCGTAAGCGATCTGTGCGGGAGTCGGACGCGGCATAGCGGTGATCCGTCCTCGGGGCTTCGATTTAGGGGGAGAGTCGACTTGTGTTTCCGCAAAACGACTCTACGGGGCTGTCTGCCCCCATGGAACTGGTGGTAAGCGTGACCTAACACACGGTACCGATGCATGGGGGGCGCACGGAATCATTCGGCCATCTGACGGCTGGGATGGGCGCGCCTGTTGATGTCCGATATTCGTAACGCAGAGGCCAGGTACCGCACCGGCCGTCGGGGCACCGAGGCGGATCAGCCTTTTCTCCTGTCACGCGGAATAAACGCTTTCTCAGTTCTTACGGAGAAGGGCGCTCACAAGCGAACAGCAGTCAACGGGAACCATCGGGTCCGGCGCCGCGAACGCGGCGGCCGGCGTGCTCCGGGGGGCGCTCTCGCCCGCCGAGGTCGCGCACGTGGACAGAACCCGGGCGATGCGGCCGGCGCGGGCGTCTTCGCAGCTCAGGAGGGATGTAGAGGGAGGTCGCGCGGGTTCGTGGGGGCGGCTCCGGGGCCCAGTGCGCCCCTGCGTCGCGGCCGGTGACCGTCCGTGGCGCGGAGCGCGAACGGCGCGGTGCTTCGAAGATCGTCGAGAGCGGCGACGACGGCTATACGGAACTTGCACCGGAGAAGACCGAAAACATATTCACGATCTTCGGGGGCCCGGCGGGTCCGGTGAACTTCAGTGGAATAGTCGATAAAACCACGACATTCGCCCACGGCGTGTGTTCCGGATTCGGGGCCCGCGGGGCGCGGCGATCGTCCGCGGAGAGGGGTCACGGAGAATCTCGGACCGGCGCACAACCCCATTGCCGAGCCGCGGCGGGCCGCCAGAAAGATAGCGGTGAGGTCTTGCGTAAAGACTTCACATGGAAACACCTCCAGGTTGCCCACTTTTGGCACCGCAAGACTTCTGGGCTCACAACTGGGCTCGTAAGCGGAAGCGGAAACGGAGAGTCGGTAGGGGGCGGGTCGTGCGGCCCCGGCGGCCGTGCGCCCCGCCGTGTCGGCGCGGTGGCGTGCGGTGGCCGAGGACCGTCTATGTGGCGTGATCCTTACTGACACTCCCCGTCAGAGCAAGATCATTAAGGCGGTGCGGAACGGCGCCGCGACGAGGCTCCGGTGCGGGTCACGCCCCGAGAAAACGACATTAGTGCAGGTCAGAGGCGTGTGACGCATTGCCCCCTAGCGGGCCGCCGCCGTTAGCGTTTGAATGCATCCCGTGAAGCTCTTATTGACGCGACGTCTCACGAAGGGGTTCTGATGCACATGGCCGGTGGCGGATTCGCCAAGCTTCCGGGGGGCAGTGTGGTGGTGGCTCTGTCGCTGCCCAGCCCGCCCGGCGGCAGTGGGGTGCCGGGCGCGCGGGTGCGGGTTCTGGTGCACGCCGTGAACCGCCAGCGCGCCCTGACCAGGCTCCGCAACCTCGGGCTGCGCGCGGTCTACCTGCGCGGCAACACCGAGCCGCCGACGCCCGACGAGATAACGGCGGTGCTGCACCACCCGGACGGCCTCGTGTGGCGGTCCGTGCCCGACGACGACACCGAGTCGTGGCACCCGATCCGCAGCCTGCTGCGCGGCCCGGCGGACCACCGCGCGGGAGCGAGCCACTGAGCGCTCCGCCGGAGGTCCGGCGGAGCGCCCGCGGGTTCGTCGTGGCTGGTCGCGCGGTTCTCCGGGGCGCCGCCGTACCGCGCCGGACGTCCGTAAGCCGGCTCAGCGCTAGCCGGCTCAGCGCTCATACGGGCGCGGGGCGGCCGGGGCGGGCCCGCGCCCGTACCGCGTTCTCTACGCCTGCGCCGTCAGGCGGCCGTGGCCGGTCCGCGTCCGTATCGCGGCCGGCCCGGCCGTTCGTCCGTCAGCCGTTCTGCAGTATCGGCTTGCCGTTCAGTTCCACACCGGCGTCCCGCAGTTCCTTGAGGGCCCGCTCGGTGGTGTGCCGGGCGACGCCGGCGGTCAGGTCCAGGAGCACGCGCGTGGTGAAGTGCTCGCGCCGCGCGTCCAGCGCGGTGGCCCGTACGCAGTGGTCGGTGGAGATTCCGACGACGTCCACCTCGGTGACGTCGCGGTCGCGCAGCCACCGCGCCAGCGGCGTGCCGTTCTCGTCCGCGCCCTCGAAGCCGCTGTACGCGGCGGTGTGGGCGCCCTTGTCGAAGACCGCCTCGACGGCGCCGGAGGCGACGGCCGGCGCGAAGTTCGGGTGGAAGCCGCTGCCTTCCGTGCCGGCGACGCAGTGCGGGGGCCAGGAGTTCTCGTAGTCCGGGTGGGCGGAGAAATGCTCCCCGGGGTCGATGTGATGGTCACGCGTCGCGACGACGTAGCGGTACCCGGGGGTGGCCTCGCCGACGAGATCCGTGATCCCGGCGGCGATGTCGGCACCGCCCGCGACGGCTAGGCTGCCGCCCTCGCAGAAGTCGTTCTGCACGTCAACGACGATCAATGCACGGTGCATGGTGCGCATCCTTTGGCAGGGGCCTCGGGCGGTGGGGGGTTTTCGAAGAGCGTGCGGACCGGCTCGTTGTGACCGAGGGTAGTGAGTGCGAGGGCGTTACGGGAGAGGGCGTTCGAACCAACCGGTTCCCGCCGGGCGGAATCCTGCCTTCCGACGTGCCCGGGGGCTCGACCGCGGGCACGACCCGGCGCTGAAGGGCGTGTTCAGCCGCCCTGCGCCCCCTCCATGTACTCCGCGCGCCCCCTTACACGTACTCCGTGGGCAGCACGGTCTCGCCGCGCGACAGCTGCGTCGCGGACATCGGCAGCCCCGCCCTGGCCCGGATGTGGCGGTCGCGCGCGGCGTCCAGGGGCTCGCGGGCGACGACCTCGCCGCCGCGCACCAGCTCCGCCTGGAGCTGGTGGCCGGCCAGCTCGGCCGGCACGGGGCCGGTGCCCACCACCTCGGCCTCGGCGACGCCGTCCGCGTCGGGCCGGCGGGCCGCCCACTTGCGGCCGCCCATCGAGGACTTCGAGCCCATGGACTTCTTCGCCACCGGGCGCAGCGGGCCCGCCGGGTCGTTCGAGTCGGCGCGGGCCACCAGCTTGTAGACCATGGAGCAGGTCGGGTGCCCGCTGCCGGTGACGAGCTGGGTGCCGACCCCGTACGCGTCCACGGGCGCGGCGGCGAGCGAGGCGATCGCGTACTCGTCCAGATCGCTGGTGACCACGATCCTGGTCTTCTCGGCGCCCAGGTCGTCGAGCTGCTGCCGGACCCGGTGCGCGATCAGCAGCAGGTCGCCGGAGTCGATGCGGACCGCGCCCAGCTCCGGCCCGGCCACCTCCACGGCGGTGCGCACCGCCTCGGTGACGTCGTAGGTGTCGACCAGCAGGGTCGTCCGGCCGCCGAGCGAGTCGACCTGCGCGGTGAAGGCGTCGCGCTCGCTGTCGTGCAGCAGGGTGAAGGCGTGGGCGCTGGTGCCCACGGTCGGGATGTTGTAGCGGAAGCCGGCCGCGAGGTCGGAGGTGGTGGCGAAGCCGCCGACGTACGCGGCGCGGGCGGCGGCGACGGCCGCCAGCTCGTGGGTGCGGCGGGCGCCCATCTCCATCAGCGGCCGGTCGCCCGCGGCCACCGACATCCGGGACGCGGCGGCGGCGACCGCCGAGTCGTGGTTGAGGATGGAGAGGATCACCGTCTCCAGCAGCACCGCCTCGGCGAAGGTGCCCTCGACGCGCATGATCGGCGAGCCCGGGAAGTACACCTCGCCCTCGGGGTAGCCCCAGATGTCGCCGCGGAACCGGTAGCCGGCGAGCCACTCCAGGGTCGGTTCGTCGACGATGCGCTGCTCGGCCATGAAGTCGAGCACGGCCCCGTCGAAGCGGAAGTTCTCGACGGCGTCCAGCACCCGGCCGGTGCCCGCCACGACGCCGTACCGGCGCCCCTCGGGCAGCCTGCGGGTGAACACCTCGAAGACCGAGCGGCGGTCGGCGGTGCCGGCCCGCAGGGCGGCCTGCAACATGGTGAGTTCGTATCGGTCGGTGAAGAGCGCCGTCGACGGCACCTCCACCGGCAGCCCCAGGTCCGCAGCGTTCACTTCGGCCTACCTCGCTTTTCGTGCCCTCTGTGCTTGCTGTGCGTCCGCGCTTCCGCGCTTCTTCCGTGCGTTCTTACGGCTGTTCGCCGGCGCGTGCCGCCGGGTCGTCGCTGTTCCGCTCCGTGCGCGCCGCCCCGGGTCTCGGCTGGGGTCCGGGGGCCGCCACGAGATGCTACCCCGAATACTCGTCAGAGTGACGATTTCTAGGGACCGTTTGTGCGATGCCCCACCCGGGGTGGCAGCATGGAACCGTGAGCGTCGCACCGGTCGAGATCGAACGTCCCGAGTCGAGCGAGGCACCCTCCGCGGTGCCTGAGCCCGACGTTCCCTGGGTCACGCTCGTGCACAACGACCCCGTGAACCTCATGAGCTATGTGACGTACGTCTTCCAGTCGTACTTCGGCTACTCCAAGGACAAGGCCCACAAGCTGATGCTGGACGTCCACCACAAGGGCCGCGCCACCGTGTCGAGCGGCAGTCGCGAGGAAATGGAGCGCGACGTGCAGGCGATGCACGGCTACGGGCTGTGGGCGACACTTCAGCAGGACCGCTGATGGCCGGGCACTTCGAGCCGATCCCCGGCGGCGGCGCCGCCATCGCCCTCGACGAGGTCGAGATCTCCATCCTGCGCAGCCTGGCCGTGCAACTGCTGGAGCTGATCGGGCCGGGCGAGAGCGGAGCGGAGGACGAGGACCCGCTGGCCCGGCTCTTCGCCGAGGGCCCGAGCGAGCCGCCCGCCGACCCGGCGCTGGCCCGGCTCTTCCCGGACGCCTACGGCGGCCCGGACGTGAAGCCCGACTCCGCCGAGGAGAGCGAGGCGCGCGAGCAGTCCGCCGAGTTCCGCCGCTTCACCGAGAACGACCTGCGGACCCGTAAGCGCGAGGACGTCCTCACCGTCGTGCGCTCGCTCGACTCGGTGACGGCCGCGGGCGACGGCGGCGCGGTGCTCAAGCTGCGGCCCGAGGAGTCCCGGCAGTGGCTTGGCGCCCTCAACGACCTGCGGCTGGCCGTCGGGACCAGGCTGGAGATCGCCGCCGACGAGGACAGCGAAATGCTCTTCCGGCTGCCGGACGACGACCCGCGCAAGCCGATGGCCATGGCCTATCTGTGGCTCGGCGGGCTACAGGAAGCCCTCGTCGAAACCCTTATGCCCTGAATCCGGATTTGGACGGAGAAGTGTTCGCTCAACGGGCGCTCAAATCCGGATAACGATCCCGTCACTGCGGGCGGGTTTATTGCCGCGCTACAGGTTAATTGTCCTACTTTTTCTGTGGTCCGTTCCACGGCCGGCGGTGTCGATCTCGCCACGGCCGTGATAAATCTTCACGACCTGCCGCCGCGACGCCACCCATGTCGCGGCGGGGGCGCTGCGCCGGCCGACCGTCGGCGTGCAGGAACTCCATCCGGGGGGATCGGGACCCGATCCGGGCAGACCGGGTCGTTATGGAGAAAGGCGCACCACCATGACCTCTGAGCAGGTCGCGGACCACGCCGCGGACGCGGCGGCCGCAGAGCAGGACGGAAGCGGCCAGGGAGCTTCCGAAGAGGGTTACCAGCGCGGACTGGGAAACCGTCAGATCCAGATGATCGCCATCGGCGGCGCCATCGGCACCGGCCTCTTCCTCGGTGCGGGCAAGGCCATCACCAAGGCCGGGCCCAGCCTGATCCTCGCCTACGCCGCGGCCGGACTGGTCATCTTCTTCATCATGCGGGCACTGGGCGAACTGCTCATGTACCGCCCGGTGTCGGGGTCCTTCTCGGAGTACGCGCGAGAATTCCTCGGCCCGTTCTGGGGGTTCGTCACCGGCTGGACGTACTGGCTCTTCTGGGTCGTCACCGGCATCACGGAAGTGACCGCCGCGGCCACTTATGTCCATTACTGGAACAAGGACATCCCGCAATGGGGGTCCGCTCTTGTCTTCACGGTCATCCTCTTCGGCGTCAACCTGATCTCGGTCAAGCTCTTCGGCGAGCTGGAGTTCTGGTTCTCGATGGTCAAGGTCACGGCCATCATCGGCATGATCCTCATTGGTCTCGGCGTGATAACTCTCGGCTTCTCCGACGCCGGTGACACCGCTTCCTTCACCAACCTGTGGTCCCACGGCGGATTCTTCCCGCACGGAATCCGCGGCACGTTGATGACCCTTCAGATCGTGATGTTCGCCTTCCTCGCCGTCGAACTCGTCGGCGTCACCGCGGGCGAGGCGACCAACCCGAAGAAGGTCCTGCCCAAGGCCATCAACACCGTGCCCTGGCGTATCGCCGTCTTCTACATCGGCGCGCTCATCATCATTCTGTCGGTGGTCCCCTGGACCGTATTCCTGCCGGACACCAGCCCGTTCGTCGCGGCGTTCGCGAAGATCGGCCTGCCGGCCGGCGCGGGCATCATCAACTTCGTGGTGCTCACCGCGGCGCTCTCCTCCGCCAACTCCGGCATGTACTCCACCGGCCGCATGCTCCGCGACCTCTCGCGCAACGGCCAGGGTCCCAAGGTCTTCAACTACCTTTCCAAGAACGGCCTGCCGACGCGCGGCACCGCGGTCTCGGTGGCGCTGATGCTCGTCGGCGTGTGGATCAACTACCAGTGGCCCGGCCAGGCGTTCAACTACGTCGTCTCGTTCGCGACCATCTCCGGTATGTGGGCGTGGATCATGATCCTCCTCTCCCAGCTGCGCTACCGCCGGATGGCCGACCGCGGCCTGCTCCCGCAGTCCAGCTTCCGCGCCCCCGGCGCCCCCTGGACCAGCCTCTTCGCGCTCGCCTTCATCGCGATGGTCATCGTGCTGATGGCCCTCGACAGGGAGGCTCAGGTCTCGCTGTACGCGGCGCCGGTGTGGGCGGCGATCCTGGTGATCGGCTACTTCGTGCTCAAGGCGCGCAACCCGCAGGCGTTCGAGCGCAAGGGCCACCCGGGCCTGGTCGCCCAGGCCGCCGAGGGCTCGGCCGAGAAGGAGGGCTGAGCCGGGCGCCCCGCGCCCGCGTCTCACGTACGTCCAGCATTCGGGCCCGCCCGCGCCGCTCACCGGCTCGGGCGGGCCCGCTGGTCTGTCGTCCCACCGGTGTGAGAACACGGGCCCGCTGGTCTGTCACCTCGCCGGTATGAGAACGGGCCCGCTGGTCCGTCACCCGCGGCCCGGCCCCGGAACGGCCTGCGCACGCCACGCCGCGCACCGGCCCTTTTATGCTGGCGCCATGCTGACCATCACCCAGGCCCTCCACGACCGGATCGTGGCGCACGCCCGCGCCGACCACCCCGACGAGGCGTGCGGAGTGGTCGCGGGCCCGGCGGGCGCCGACCGCCCCGAGCGGTTCATCCCGATGCTCAACGCCGCGCGCTCGCCCACCTTCTACGAGTTCGACTCGACGGACCTGCTGAAGCTCTACCGCGACATGGACGACCGCGACGAGGAACCCGTCATCGTCTACCACTCGCACACCGCGACCGAGGCGTACCCGTCCCGTACGGACGTCAGCTACGCCAACGAGCCGGGCGCCCACTACGTGCTGGTGTCCACCGCCGAGTGCGGCAACGACGAGGGGCCCGTCTCCTTCCGCTCGTACCGCATCGTGGACGGTGTGATCACGGAGGAAGACGTCAAGGTCGTCGAGGAGTACTGAGACGGGCGGGGCGGGCGCCCTCACCGGGTCCCCGTCCCGCCCGTACGCCCCGGACCGGGGCCCCCGTCCCGCCCGTACGCCCGCCCGCGTCCGTACATCGAGATCCGGCCGTTCGCATACCGGGACAACCCTCCGGGGAGCGGACCGGGAATCGATACGATGAGCCCATGGTTTTCCACGACGTGAGCGAGAAGACGCCGGGCACGCTGCTCGTGGCGCGGCTGCACGTCGACCTGTGCCGCCTCGCCAGCGCGATGTGTCCGCGCTGCCCTGCCGCCTGACTGCCGCGGCGTCCGCTCGCACCAGCACCACGACGCGCCGCCGCGCGCGGTCCGACGCCCTTTCCCGCACTCCGACAGGAGCACATCCATGGCCATCGACGTCCGCATCCCGACCATCCTGCGCACCTACACCGACGGCCAGAAGGCCGTCGGCGGCAGCGGAGCCACGCTCGACGAGCTCATCGTCGACCTCGACAGCCGCCACCCCGGCATCCGCGAGCGCCTGGTCGACAAGGGCGAGCTGCGCCGCTTCATCAACGTCTACCTCAACGACGAGGACGTCCGCTTCCTCGGCGGCATCACCACCGAGCTGAGCGACGGCGACAGCGTCACGATCCTCCCGGCCGTCGCGGGCGGCATGCGCTGATGCGCTACGACAGCCCGCTGGCAGCCGTCGGGAACACCCCGCTCGTACGGCTGCCGCGGCTCTCGCCGGCCACGGACGTCCGTATCTGGGCCAAGCTGGAGGACCGCAACCCCACCGGCTCCGTCAAGGACCGCCCCGCCCTGCACATGATCGAGCAGGCGGAGAAGGACGGCCGGCTCACGCCCGGCTGCACCATCCTGGAGCCGACCAGCGGCAACACCGGCATCTCGCTCGCCATGGCGGCGAAGCTCAAGGGCTACCGCATCGTGTGCGTCATGCCGGAGAACACCAGCGAGGAGCGGCGCCAACTGCTCGCCATGTGGGGCGCGGAGATCATCTCCTCGCCCGCGGCGGGCGGCTCCAACACGGCCGTACGGGTCGCCAAGGAACTCGCCGGGGAGCACCCGGACTGGGTGATGCTCTACCAGTACGGCAACCCCGACAACGCGGGCGCGCACTACGCCACCACCGGCCCCGAGATCCTCGCCGACCTGCCCTCCGTCACCCACTTCGTGGCGGGCCTCGGCACCACGGGCACGCTCATGGGCGTCGGCCGCTATCTGCGCGAGAACGTCCCCGGCATCAGCGTCGTCGCCGCCGAGCCGCGCTACGACGACATCGTCTACGGGCTGCGCAACCTGGACGAGGGGTTCATCCCCGAGCTCTACGACGAGTCGGTCCTCACCACCCGCTACTCCGTGGGCTCCGAGGACGCGGTCCGCCGCACCCGCGAACTCCTCGCCGAGGAGGGCATCTTCGCGGGCGTCTCCACCGGCGCCGCCCTGCACGCGGCGATCGGCGTGGCCCGCAAGGAGGAGCGGGCCGGGCGCGCCGCGGACGTCGTCTTCATCGTGGCCGACGGCGGCTGGAAGTACCTTTCGACGGGCGTCTACACCGCCGAGACCACCGAGGCCGCGGTCGAGGCGCTGCACGGCCAGCTCTGGGCGTAGCACCCCCGACGTCCGTACCGGCTGGTTCCGTACCGGCTGATTCCGTGACGGCCGATTCCGTATCGCGCGGGCCGTTCCGCTTCCGCGGCCCGCGCGACTTCCGCGCCCGGCGCGCGCGCCGCCGGTAGCCGGGCGAGCGCCCGCGCCCGTCCACCACCGCGGCCACCAGCGCCAACGAGGCCACCACCAGAACCGCCGGCCACCACGACACCGTGTCCCGCCTCCTGTCTCGACAGCCCCCGCGCTCGGCCCCCGCCTTCGACCGTACCCACCCCTGCCGGGTCCGGCACGGGGGTGCCAGGCTCTCCGGATGACTCCAGCCCCCGCCGCGCCCGACGGCGCACCGCCCGCCGATCCGGAACTCCTCGCCTTCGCCGTCCGCCTGGCGGCCCAGGCCGGGCGGATGTCCGCCCGCGCGTTCCACGAGGGCGCCGACCACCGCTTCAAGGAGGACGGCACCGAGGTCACGGACGCCGATGTCGCGATCGAGGAGTGGATACGCGCCGAACTGGGCCGCCACGCGCCGGACGACGGGGTGTACGGGGAGGAGTGCGGCGAGAGCACCGGCGTCTCCGGGCGGCGGTGGATCATCGATCCGATCAACGGCACGAAGATGTTCGTCCACCGCACCCCGCTGTTCTCCAACGACATCGCCTACGAGGACGAGTACGGGCCCGCCGTCGGCGTGCTCAACCACCCCATGAGCGGCCGACTGGTCGCCGCCGGGCGCGGCTTGGGCTGTCTGCTGATGCTCGGCCCCGATCCGGACCCGGCCACCGGACGCCGCACGTACGTCGACGACCGCTCAGAGCTGGGCGGCGCGCGGACCCAGATGCACAACGCGGCGGGCTGGCCCGGCGAACTGCTGACGGCCCTGCACGAGAAGGTGTTCCTGGTCCCCCACTTGGGCGGCACCATGGATTTGGTCACCGGGCGGGCCGACGCCCTGGTGATCGCCGGGCCGCCGATGGGGTACGAGGACGTCGCGCCGATGCCGGTCATCGTCTCCGAGGCGGGCGGCCGGGGCAGCGACCTCGGCGGCACGTCCGTGCTGACCGGGGACATGTCGGTGCTGGCGACCAACGGGCGGCTGCACGAAGGGTTTCTGGAGCTGGTGGCCGGGCTGCCGCGCAGCCGTGACGTGCGCGCGCTGGGACGGTGACGGTCAGGCCGGGCTGTCGGTGTGCCAGGCCAGGGTCTCGGTGATGTTGGCGCCGGCCTGGCTCGCGGCCTTGGACGGATCGTGCGCGCGCAGGGCGGCCAGCAGGTCCTCATGGCCCGCCGGGGCGGCTCCGGCGAAGCCGGGGGAGTCCCAGAAGGCGGCCATGGAGGCGCGCAAAGGGGCGGCGAGATTGCGGTAGAGCTCGCTGAGCAGGGGGTTTCCGGCGGCGTCCGCGACCCCGGCGTGGAAGTCCCAGTCGGCGGCGACCCACGTCTCGAAGTCGCGCGCGTCCCAGGCCGCCGCGCGGCGGGCCAGGATGTCGGCCAGGGCGTCGAGCGCGGCGTCGTCGGCGCGGGCCGCGGCGAGGCGCGCGGCCTGTACGTCCAGGGCCTGGCGGACCTCCAGCAGGTGCTCCTGGCCGCTGTCGCCGTAGAGCCGCTTGACCGCGCCGGAGAGTTCGCTGGTGGCCCGTACGTACGTGCCGTCGCCCTGGCGCACGTCGAGCAGCCCGGCGTGGGCGAGGGCGCGGACGGCCTCGCGGAGGGTGCCGCGGGCCACCTGGAGCTGTTCCATCAGCTCGGACTCGGTCGGGATGCGGGCGCCGACGGGCCAGTCGCCGGAGGCGATCCGGTGCCGCAGCCGGCCGATGACCTCGGCGGACAGCGAGGGGCGGCGTACCGGTTCGAGGCTCATCGGGCGCTCTCTCCTAGCGGCTGGTGACGGACGGTAGCGCCCAGCATACATTCGATGATTCGACCTCTAATGGACAGGGAAAGGTTAGACGTCTTACCTTTGCTGGGTGAACGCCGCACCCAGCACCACCGCCCCCACCCTTACCCGCTCCGCCGTGATCGCCGCCGCGGGCATCGT
The DNA here is from genome assembly GCF_040654875.1 of Streptomyces sp. NPDC050610. Taxonomy (NCBI): domain Bacteria; kingdom Bacillati; phylum Actinomycetota; class Actinomycetes; order Kitasatosporales; family Streptomycetaceae; genus Streptomyces; species Streptomyces sp. NPDC050610. The sequence continues at coordinate 64,201 of NZ_JBFAIV010000008.1, forward strand.
GCTGATCGCCCTCAACCTCCGCCTGGGCATCAGCAGCGCCGCCGCCCTCCTCGACCGGCTCCGCGCGGACCCGGGCCTCGGCCCCCTGGCCGCCGCCCTCCTCCCCGCGCTCCCCACACTCGCCTTCGCCGCCGCGGGCGCCGGCACCGCGACGCTCGCCCGGCGGCTCGGCGCCGAGCGCACCGTGCTCCTCGCCCTCGCCGCCCTCACGGCCGGACTCGCCGTACGAGCCGCCCCCGCCACCTGGGCCCTGCTCGCCGGCACCGTCCTCGGCACCTCCGGACTCGCCCTGTGCAACGTCCTGCTGCCGACCCTCCTGCGCGCCCGCTTCCCCTCCCGCGTCGCGCTCCTGACCGGCGTCTACACCACCACGATGGCGCTGGGCTCGACACTGGGCGCCGCCGTGGCCATACCCGTGGCCGACGCCGTCGGCTCGCCCTCCCTGGGGCTCGCCGTCTGGGCACTGCCCGCGCTGGCCGCCACCGCCGTCTGGTCGTTCGTCCGCCCACCCGAGGCCCGGGGCGCGGCGGGCGGCGCGGCGGCGGGGGAGCGGGTGTCCCCGCTGGCCATGGCCCGTACCCGGCTCGGCGCGCTCGTCACCGCCTACTTCGCCCTCCAGGCCCTGAACTGCTACGCGGTGATCGGCTGGCTGCCCTCGCTGCTGTCCGACCACGGGATGTCCGGCGGCGCGGCGGGCGGCATGCTCGCCGTCACCCAGGCCGTGGGCATCCCCGCGACCTTCGCCGTCCTCGCCTTCGCCCGCGCGCCGGGCCGGCTGCGGACCGCCTTCGTCGCCATCTCGGCCGCCATGCTCGCCGGCTTCGCGGGCCTGCTGACCGCCCCCGTCGCGCTGCCGCTGCTGTGGGCCGTACTGGTCGGCCTGGGGCTGTGCTCCTTCCCCCTGGTACTGGCCGTGATCGGCGACAGCGGCAGCACCCCTGCCGAGACCACCGCCCTCTCCACGCTCTCCCAGTCCCTCGGCTACCTGGTCGCCGCGCTGGGCCCCTTCGCGGTGGGCCTGCTGCACAGCGCCTCCGGCGGCTGGACCGTACCGATGGCGGCGCTGCTGGCGACCGCCGCCGCCCAACTCGCCGTGGGCGTCGCCCTGTCGGGCACCGGCATCCGGAAGGAACCGGCCGCGGACGCGTGATCCGTCACAGCCGGGGGCCGGCCATGGCGCGCGGTCTCGCGCCCCGGGCGCGATCGGGCTCGCTCGGGCTCGCTCGTTCTCGCGGAGCCGCACCAGGCCCACGGGTACGGGGTGATCGCCACCGGGGCCACGTGATCCGAACCGTAGATGAAGTGGTCCACCACGGGCCCTCCGCATGGCGGCGCGGCACATGGCGCGGTCGGCGACCGCGTGTACTCGTTCACGCCTTTTCTGGGCACGTGATGGCAGGAGAGGCACGGGAACACGCGGATCCCATCCGCGTTCTCCAGAACGGTTACGGCTTCCGGGCCGGAGCGGTGAGGGCAGACGCCGGACATGACGGTGATGCTGGAGCGTCCGCTGTCGCCGGTGCCGGAAGCAGACGACCGGTTCACCCCAATGAGGGGGCACGCCCGACCGGTCCGCGGCCCGCCGCCCGTACCGGAACCGCGCCACCCGGTGCCGGGCGGCGAGCGCGGGGCACCCTAACCGGTGACATCGCCCACAGGCAGCCCGGCGGAGGGGCTACCGCCCCTTTAGAGCCTTACGCTCAACGGACCGCATGGCCCCCGGACCGGAACCAGCCCACGGAGGTTCACGCCCGTATGAAGCTCACCGTCGTCGGATGCTCGGGGACGTTCCCGTCCGCGGAATCGGCATGCTCTAGCTACCTCGTGGAGGCCGACGGCTTCAGGCTGCTGCTCGACATGGGCAATGGCGCCCTCGGCGAGATGCAGCGACACATCGGTCTCTACGACCTCGACGCCGTACTCCTCTCGCATCTGCACGCGGACCACTGCATCGACATGTGCGGCTACTTCGTCGCCCGCTACTACCGGCACGAGGGCGGCCGCGCCGACGCCATCCCCGTGTACGGGCCCGAGGGCACCGAGCAGCGGCTGTCCACCGCGTACGGCGACGTGCCGGACGACAAGTGCATGAGCGAGGTCTTCGACTTCCGCACCCTCGCCCCCGGCAGCTTCGAACTCGGCCCCTTCACGGTCCGCGCCGAGCGGATGCGCCACCCGGTCGAGGCGTTCGGCTTCCGCGTCGAGCACGGCTCCGCGGCGCTCGCCTACTCCGGCGACACGGGCCCCTGCGACGCCCTGGACACCCTCTCCGCCGACACCGACCTGCTGCTCTGCGAGGCGTCCTTCACGTACGGCAAGGAGGACATCCCCGACCTCCACCTCAACGGCCGCGAGGCGGGCGAGATCGCCTCCCGCGCCCGCGCGGGCCGGCTGGTCCTGACCCACATCCCGCCGTGGACGGACCCGGTCACCAATGTCCGCGACGCCGAATCGGTCTACGCGGGCCCGGTCGAGGCGGCGTCGGCGGGCGCGGTGTACGAGCTGTAGCCGCGGAGGCGTACATACGTACGTACGCGAAGGCGCGAAGGGCCCTGGAACCAGCCGGTTCCAGGGCCCTTTCGCCAGGCGGTCGCCTCGGCCTACGCCTTCGTGAGGTCCTCGACCTCTTCCTCGGGTTCTCGGCCCGGGGTGGTGAGGTTGAACTTGGTGATCACGAAGCGGAAGAGCACGTAATAGACCACCGCGAAGCACAGGCCGATGGGGATGATCATCCATGGCTTGGTCGCGAGGTTCCAGTTCAGTACGTAGTCGATCAGACCCGCCGAGAACGTGAAGCCGTCATGGACCCCCAAGGCCCAGGTGATGCTCATCGAGAGGGCCGTCAGCACCGCGTGCACCGCGTACAGCAGCGGGGCGATGAACATGAACGAGAACTCGATCGGCTCGGTGATGCCCGTGACGAACGAGGTCAGCGCGAGCGAGAGCATCATGCCCATGACGGCCTTGCGGCGCTCGGGGCGGGCGCAGTGGGCGATGGCCAGGGCGGCGGCCGGCAGGCCGAACATCATGATCGGGAAGAAGCCGGTGGTGAACAGGCCGGCGCTCTGGTCGCCCGCCATGAAGCGGTTGATGTCGCCGTGCACGAGCTGGCCGGCCGCGTTGGTGAAGTCGCCGAGCTGGAACCAGGAGACGGTGTTGACGAACTGGTGCATGCCGACCGGGATCAGCGCGCGGTTGATCAGACCGAAGAGGCCGGCGCCCACGGAGCCCAGGCCCGTCATCCACTCGCCGAAGCTGGTGATGGCGTCGCCGATCGGCTGCCAGCCGACGACGACCAGGACGCCCATGGCGGTGCCGACGAAGGCCATGATGATCGGCACCAGGCGGCGGCCGTTGAAGAAGCCCAGCCAGTCGACGAGCTTGGTGCGGTGGAACCGCTGCCACAGGACCGCGCTCAGCAGGCCCATGATGATGCCGCCGAGCACGCCGGGGTTCTGGTACGCGGCGGCCACGGTGTCGCCGTGGGCCGGTACGCAGGCTCCGTCGAGCGAGCCTATGGAGACGAACTTGGAGCCGTCCGCGCACGCGATGGGGAACTGGTGGATCACCGAGTAGTAGACGAGGAATCCGGTGACGGCGGCCAGCGCCGTCGAGCCGTCCGCCTTCTTGGCGAAGCCGATCGCGACGCCGATGCAGAAGAGCAGCGGCAGGCCGAGGGAGGAGTCGAACAGGATGCCGCCGGCGCCCGCGAACACCTTGGCGACCTTGTCCCAGCCGAGGCCGTCGACACCGAAGACATCGGGCTGACCCAGCCGGTTCAGGATGCCGGCCGCGGGGAGGACCGCGATCGGCAGCTGGAGACTGCGGCCGACCTTCTGCAGTCCTTGGAACAGCCCGGACCCCCGCTTCTTCGCGGGTGGCGCCGTGGCGGTGGCCGTGCTCATCGGATTCCTCCAGGTGAGGCGGGCGCTCGGGGAAAAGGGACGGCCCGCATTTTGGTCTACACCATTCAGTGGTTTAGACCTGTTGTAACACGTGAGGGCCGCATAAAGGAATCCATGTTTCACCGCATTCCCCAACGCACACCAAACATCCCCCAAGCCACCGGACTTGGGGGATGCCGCTCTCAGGGGCCCGCCGATACGAGAAGGCCAGGTGAAGACGGGTACGGACGCTCGTACCGGCGCTAGCGCACGTTCTCCTGCTCGATCTCCTCCGCCAGATCCTCCGGCTCACGCCCCGGCGTCGGCAGATTGAACTTGGTGATCGCGAAGCGGAAGAGAACGTAGTAGACCACCGCGAAGCACAGACCGATCGGAATGATCATCCAAGGTTTGGTCGCGAGGCTCCAGTTAATGACGTAGTCGATCAGACCGGCCGAGAAACTGAACCCGTCATGCACGCCGAAAGCCCACGTCACCGCCATCGACACACCCGTCAGCACCGCATGCAGCCCATACAGCACCGGCGCGATGAACAGGAACGAGTACTCGATCGGCTCCGTGACCCCCGTCACGAACGACGTCAGCCCCACCGACAGCATCATGCCGCCGACCACCTTGCGGTTCTCCGGCCGCGCGCAGTGCGCGATGGCCAGCGCCGCCGCCGGCAGCGCGAACATCATGATCGGAAAGAAACCCGAGGTGAACTGCCCCGCACTCGGATCACCCGCCAGAAAACGGTTGATGTCCCCGTGCACCACCGTGCCGTCCGGCTTCGTGAAGTCACCGAACTGAAACCACATGAACGTATTCAGGAACTGGTGCAACCCGATCACCAGCAGCGCCCGGTTCGCGACACCGAAGATCCCCGAACCCGCCGACCCCAGATCGGTCAGCCATTCGCTGAAACTCGTCAACGCGTCACCCACCGGCGGCCACACCCACAGACAGACCACCGCGACGACCAGCGCCACGAACGACATCAGAATCGGCACCAGCCGCCGGCCGTTGAAGAAACCCAGCCAGTCCACCAGCTTCACCCGGTGGAACCGCTGCCAGAACCACGCGCTCAGCAACCCCATCACAATGCCGCCGAAAACCCCCGGATTCTGATACGTGGCCGGATCCGCCGACGACCCCTTCAAACACGTGCCCGACGTGAACTCCGCACCGCCCGAACAGTCCGGGAACTGATGCAGGATGTTGTAGTAGACGAGGAACCCCGCGACAGCGGCGAGCGCCGTCGAGCCGTCCGCCTTCTTCGCCATCCCGATCGCCACCCCCACGCAGAACAGCAGCGGCAGCCCCAGCGACGAATCCAGCAGCGCGCCGCCCGCACCCGCGAAGACCTTGGCCACGTCATTCCAGCCGAGCCCCGTTGCGCCGAACACATCGTCCTGGCCCAGCCGGTTCAAAATGCCCGCCGCGGGCAGCACCGCGATCGGCAACTGCAGACTGCGCCCCATCTTCTGCATGCCCTGGAACAACCGCTGCGGCCACGGCTTCCGCGCCCCGGACCGCCCCCGCGGACCCGCCGCTGCGGCGTCTGCACTCATCTGCGTCCTCCCGGGCATCGCTGCTCTCCAGCACACTTGCCGCCTGCCGCATACTGGTGTAGACCACCGCGATAGCGATGCGGCCCCACCCGGAGCACGGCACCGGATAGCCGCCATCCTTAGCCGGATGGCACACCGATGCCCACATAGTTGGGCCATCCGTGCGTTAACGTGTGAAAACCGCTCGGCGGCACCGCCGAAGAGCCGAGACAACAGGAGTGCACATGGCCACCAAGGCTGAGAAGATCGTCGCCGGGCTCGGCGGCCTCGACAACATCGAAGAGGTCGAGGGCTGCATCACCCGCCTGCGCACCGAGGTCGTTGACCCCTCCCTCGTCGACGAAGCCGCACTCAAGGCCGCCGGCGCCCACGGCGTCGTCAAGATGGGCACCGCGATCCAGGTCGTCATCGGCACCGACGCCGACCCCATCGCCGCCGACATCGAAGACATGATGTGAGCCGCTGAACTCCACCCCGAAACTTAACGCCGAAGGGCCCCCTCCACCGCGCGTCTCCCCGCGAGCACGCACCGGAACGGGGCCCTTCGCAATGCCGATAGGCTCGTCTCCATGTCTCGCATCGACGGCCGCACGCCCGACCAACTCCGCCCCATCACCATCGAACGCGGCTGGAGCAAGCACGCCGAAGGCTCCGTCCTCGTCTCCTTCGGAGACACCAAGGTCTTCTGCACCGCCTCCGTGACCGAGGGCGTCCCCCGCTGGCGCAAGGGCAGCGGCGAGGGCTGGGTCACCGCCGAATACTCCATGCTCCCCCGCTCCACCAACACCCGAGGCGACCGCGAATCCGTACGCGGCAAGATCGGCGGCCGCACGCACGAGATCTCCCGCCTCATCGGCCGCTCGCTGCGCGCCGTCATCGACTACAAGGCGCTCGGCGAGAACACCATCGTCCTCGACTGCGACGTCCTCCAGGCCGACGGCGGCACCCGCACCGCCGCCATCACCGGCGCGTACGCCGCCCTCGCCGACGCCATCGCCTGGGCCCAGGGCAAGAAGATCATCAAGGCCGGCCGCCAGCCGCTGACCGGCGCCGTCAGCGCCGTCAGCGTCGGCATCGTCGGCGGCGTCCCCCTCCTCGACCTCTGCTACGAGGAAGACGTACGCGCCGACACCGACATGAACGTCGTCTGCACCGGCGACGGCCGCTTCGTCGAGATCCAGGGCACCGCCGAAGCCGAGCCCTTCGACCGCGCCGAGCTCAACTCCCTCCTCGACCTCGCCGTCGCCGGCTGCGCCACGCTCGACGCCGCCCAGCGCGAGGCGCTCGCCGCGAAGCTGTAACGGCAACCACCGAGCAACCCTCGGCGGGGGAAAGCGCGTTCCTAGAGATACGGGTGTACGGACCCGGACCGGCTGTCCGCACGTACGCCCGTATCCACAGCCTCCGGGAGGGGAACCCGCCATGACCGAGCGCCCGCGCCGCCGTCGCCGCCGTGCCACCACCGCCGTCACCGCCTGCGCCGCGCTCGTTCTCGCGCTGCCGCTCATATCCGCGTGCGACCCCGTCGACAAGGCCGTCGACTGCGGGCGGCTCGCCTCCACGCTCTCCGACGACGTGAGCGGCCTCGTCCGCACCGTGCACAACACGTCGGCAGGCTCCGACGAAGCCAAGAAGTCCGTGGACCGGCTGCAGAAGGACCTGGGACGGCTCGCGAAATCCGACGACGAGTCCGTCAAGAAATCCGTCGGCGCCCTGACGAAAGCGGTCGACGAGATCGACGACGCCGTCGCCGACGGCCGGCGCCCCGACTTCTCCAGCCTCAAGAACGCGACCAGCGGTCTCGTCAAGACCTGCACCCCTGGATAATCGGGCCCCATGCACCGTCTGATCCTCGCCACCCGCAACGCCAACAAGGTCACCGAACTGCGCGCGATCCTCGCCGACGCCGGCCTCGACGTGGAACTCGTGGGTGCCGACGCCTACCCCGAGATCCCCGACGTCAAGGAGACCGGCGTCACCTTCGCCGAGAACGCCCTCCTCAAGGCCCACGCCCTGGCCCGCGCCACCGGCTGCCCGGCCGTCGCCGACGACTCCGGCCTCTGCGTCGACGTCCTCAACGGCGCCCCCGGCATCTTCTCCGCCCGCTGGTCCGGCACCCACGGCGACGACCAGGCCAACCTGGACCTGCTCCTCGCCCAGCTCGGCGACATCGCCGACGAACACCGCGCCGCCCACTTCGCCTGCGCCGCCGCCCTCGCCCTCCCCGACGGCACCGAACGCGTAGTGGAGGGCCGCCTGGAAGGCACCCTCCGCCACACCCCCGCGGGCAGCGGCGGCTTCGGCTACGACCCGATCCTCCAGCCGCTGGGCGAGTCGCGCACCTGCGCCGAACTGACGGCGGAGGAGAAGAACGCGATCAGCCACCGGGGGAAGGCGTTCCGGGGGTTGGTGCCGGTGGTGCGGGAGCTGCTGGGCTGACGTGCCGTACGCCGAACGCCCGGCGCGTTGTTACCGCACGCCGGGCCTTCGAATCAAAGGTGTGCGGCCGGAGGGATTCGAACCCTCACGGGGTATAACCCCACTGGGACCTAAACCCAGCATGACTGCCATTCCATCACGGCCGCTGGCCGCCAGCCCTGGCACTCGACTGGCGGCGTTCATTCTACGGCGACGCGAACCTATTCCACGAGTGGCTTCGATCGGCGACTGCGGCACCAGGTGTCCGTGAGGGCATGGCAGTTCGGACAGAGGTAGCGAAGGTTCTCCCGCCGGTTGTCGAGCCAGTCGCCGCTGACGTGGTCGATATGGAGCGTCATCGGCCTGCCGAGCCACTCGCCCGGGTTGTCGCAGGAGCCGCAGCGGTACGGGACCCCGATCTCGCCGAGGGCCTTGTGCAGCCGCGAGCGGTTGACGCGTGACGAGCCTGCCGGATTCACGCGGAGCACCTCGTCGGCGATGAGCTTCGGAGCCACCGCCCGGACCGTGCGCTTGGTCTGTCGCTTGAAGTGGCCGGTGTCGATGCCGAGCTGGGTCGTCCGGCGGTGCAGCCGTCGATGGTTCGCGTCGTTCACGGCGAGGCCCAGGGCGCGCATGACGTCGGCGTAGCTGGTGGACCGTGCGACCGCCGCGGGCAGCTGGTCGTCGGGGAGCGCCGGCCGGGAGTGGCTGAAGTGTCCGCTGTCCACTCCGTGCTCCGCCAGCATGCGGCGGAGCACGGCCCGGGACCGACCGTCGTCAGGGATGCCGAGCGCTCGTGCCACGGCGCGAACGCTCGTCGCGGACGCGGCGGCCGTTGTGAGTTCCTCGGCGGTGAACGGCAGGTCGAGCTGCGGCCGGTTCAGCGCGGGGAAATGGCCCGCGTCGATTCCGGCGGCGGCTATGCGCCGCCCGATGTGGGAGAGCGTGCCGGTCGCCGGTGGCGCACCGAGCTTCTGTGCGACCTCGCGCAATGTGGTGGAGGAGGCGACGGCTTCGGCTATCGCCTCGTCCGGGTACTTGCGCCACGGGCTCCGGTGCTTGAAGTGGCTGGTGTCGATCCCGTAGCGCGCCGCCGTGAGCTGCAACGTTCTGCGGCGTCCCCCGCTCGCCTGGACGCCGAGTCTGCGCATGAGGCCGGCCCATGTGGCCGAGGCGGCCACGGCCTCGGCGAGCACCTCACGGGTGTATCGAACGGCCACAGCTTCCCCCTCCGTACCCGGCCACGCGTTCGCGGCCTCGTACGGAGAAACGAACCGCTTATCGGACGGTTACGCCCGAAAAGCGGAACGGTTCATGCCGGCGGGGGAGGGGGCGGGTCAGAACTTCGGGTCCGGGGCCGCGGAGGTGACCATTTCCGCGGCTTCCTCCTTGGTGGAGACGGACGGCGGGGAGCCCTCCAGGGGCTGGCGGGCCGTTTCCTTCAGGCAGGCGACCGCGATCATGCCGACGAGGGCGGCGGCGGTGGTGTAGACCGCCGGCATCATGTCGCTGCCCGTCGCCGTGATCAGGGCGGTGATCACCAGCGGGGTGGTGCCGCCGAAGAGGGAGGCGGAGAGGTTGTAGCCGATGGACAGCGAGCCGTAGCGGACGTTGGTGGGGAAGAGGGCGGGGAGCACGGCCGACATGGTGCCCAGCAGGCAGACCAGGGGGAGGCCGAGCATCAGCATGCCGCAGGTGACGGCGAAGAGGCTGCCCTGCTTGAGGAGGAGGAAGGCGGGGACGGACAGGAAGAAGAATCCGATCATGCCCGCCATCAGCAGCGGTTTGCGGCCTATTCGGTCGTTGAGGCGGCCGATGAAGGTGATGATGACCATGAGGAGGGCCATCACGCAGATCAGGATGATCAGACCGTGCGCGTCGTTGTACTTGAGCTGGTCCGTCAGGTACGTCGGCATGTACGAGAGCAGCATGTAGTCGGTGATGTTGTACGCGCCGACGAGCACGATGCACAGCACCAGCCGGGGCCACTGCGCGATGAAGATCTGCTTCAGCTCGGTGGTCTCGCTGTTGATGTTCTCGCCGGTGGGGGACGCGTTCTCCTCTTCCAGCTTCTGGAAGGCGGGGGTGTCCTCCAGCTTCATCCGGAGGTAGAGGCCGATCAGCCCGATCGGGCCCGCCACCAGGAACGGCACCCGCCAGCCCCACTGGTTCATGGCGTCGGAGCTGAGCGTCGAGGTGAGGATGACCACCAGGCCGGCGGCGCCGACGTAGCCGGCCAGCGTGCCGAATTCGAGGAAGCTGCCGAAGAAGCCGCGCCGCTTGTCCGGCGCGTACTCGGCTATGAACGTGGACGCGCCGCCGTACTCGCCGCCCGTGGAGAAGCCCTGGAGCATCCGGAAGAGGATGAGCAGCACCGGGGACCAGAAGCTGATCGACTCGTACGACGGGATCAGGCCGATGGCGAAGGTGCTGACGGCCATCAGCAGCATCGTCAGGGCCAGCACCTTCTTGCGGCCGATGCGGTCGCCGAGGGGGCCGAAGAACATGCCGCCGATGGGGCGGATGAGGAAGGCCACGGCGAAGGTCGCCAGCGAGGACATCAGCCGCACGGTGTCGTTCCCGGAGGGGAAGAACACATTACCGATGGTGACGGCGAGGTAGCTGTAGATGCCGAAGTCGAACCATTCCATGGCGTTGCCGAGCGAGGCCGCCTTGACCGCGCGCCGCACGATCTTCTCGTCCGTGACCGTGATGTCGGTCCGGCGGAGTTTGGGGTCCTTGCGGCGTGCGGCGGCTCTGAACAGGGCCCTGTGTCGCTTGAGCGCCTGCGGGTCGCGCTCTGGGTCAACCTCGGTGGTGCTGCCGGTGGACACGGCTCGGGTCCTCTCGGTAGGTCGGCCGCGCTTGCGGCTGTGCTCATACGAAGGGGACGTCTGCACGATCGGTGGCCGCTCAAACCATTTTCTTCACTGAACGCGACGTAGGTCACTCGGGCGCGGCCGTTCGGGTGAGGAACGATCCGGGGCCAAAGGGAACGCGGGCTCTTTTTTACCCGTCATCACAACCGGGAAGATGGTGCCCGCCGCCGGGCAGGTGTCCGTTAAGGAGAGAGAACCCGATGACCGACCGCGCCGAGACGCGCCGGGCCAGCTGGCGGACCGTATTGGTGACGTTCGCGGTGGTGACCGTGCTCGCGCTGGGCGGGGTGTGGCTGAGCCAGGCCGCGGACCGGGCGAGCGCGGTGGGCGCGGCGCCGAAGACGGCGGCGGCGCAGAAGTCGCGGCCGGCGGCGACGCAGCAGCCGCGGGAGCGGGCGGAGCCGCAGGCGGCGGCCCCGGCCGAGGTGCCGGGGGTGCGGGACTGCGGGGCCGGCGACCCGGTGCTGGAGCCGAGGATCATCACGTTGGCCTGTGCGGACGCGGGAGCGGTGGCGAGCGACATCAAGTGGGAGCACTACGGCCCGGACGGCGCGGACGGCAGCGGCATGGTGCTGGTGTCCGGCGGTGCGAAGGGTGTGGCGCCGGCGTCGTTCCCGGCGACGTTCCATCTCTACGGGGCGAAGAACGTGGACGGGAAGATGGCCTTCACCGGGCTGGACGTGGAGTACCTGGGCGCGACGCCGTCCGGCGACTCCACGGAGACTTACACGATCGCGTGATGGGCGTCCGGGGCCGGATCGCGCTCGCGATCTCTTTCGTCACCGCACTCGCGGTGGTGGTGCTGGGCGTCGCCGTGCATCACATTTCGGGTATGGAGCGGGATCATCAGGCCCGTTCGTATCAGGACGGGCTGCTCAGCTCGGCGCTCCAGGTCTATCAGCGGGACGGCACGCTGGCGCTGGGCGCGCAGCTGGACGATTCGGCGCTGCCGACGCCGCTGGTGCACACGGCGGCGGCGGGGCACGCCGGTACGTACATCAGCGGCGGCGGCGATCCGCGGGTGTGGGCGGCGACGGGTGTGGGCAGCGGCAAGACGCTGTCGGTGTCGGCGCCGTATCCGGAGCGGGACGCGCTGCAGTCGGCGCTGGATCGTGCGCTGCTGGTGGCGGGGGTGGTGACGGTGGCGCTGATGGCGGTGGTGGCGTGGTTCGTGGCGCAGTCGCTGTCGCGGCGGCTGCGGCGCAGTGCGGCGGCGGCGCGGCGGATCGCGGCGGGTGAGCCGCCGGACGCGGCGGCGCTGGCGGGCGGGGGCCGGGACGAGGTGGCGGAGCTGGGCCGGTCGGTGTACGACATGGCGGAGGCGCTGGCGGCGCGGGTGGAGACGGAGCGGAAGTTCACCGCGGATGTGGCGCATGAGCTGCGGACGCCGGTGGCGGGGCTGGTGGCGGCTTCGGAGTTGCTGCCGCATCCGCGGGCGGTGGAGATGGTGCAGGACCGGGCGCAGACGATGCGGGGGCTGATCGAGGATCTGCTGGAGGTGTCGCGGCTGGACGCGGGGGTGGAGAGCGCGCAGCTGGATCCGGTGGATCTGCCGTCGCTGGTGCGGGGGATCGTGAAGCGGGCGGCGCGGCAGCGGGGGGTCGCGGATGTGTCGGTCGAGGTGGTGGGCGAGGGGCGGATCGTGTCGACGGATGCTCGTCGGGTGGAGCGGATTCTGGTGAATGTGCTGGCCAACGCGGCGAAGCATGGGAAGCCGCCGATCGAGATCACGGTGCGGGGCACGTCGATCGTGGTGCGGGATCACGGGGCGGGGTATCCGCCGGATCTGGTGGATCAGGGGCCGCGGCGGTTCCGTACGGCGGCGCCGGAGCGCGGTACGGGGCATGGGCTGGGGCTGACGATCGCGGCGGGGCAGGCGGCGGTGCTGGGGGCGCGGCTGCGGTTCGGCGCCGCCGAGGGGGGCGGCGCCGAGGCCGTGCTGGAGCTGCCGGAGTCGCCGGAGGGCGGGGCGCCGGTGGTGCGGGGCGGGTCGGTTACAGCCCCAGGTCCTTGATGATCTTGGCGACGTGGCCGGTGGCCTTGACGTTGTAGAGGGCGCGTTCGACCTTGCCGTCCTCGTCGACGATGACGGTGGAGCGGATGACGCCGGTCACCGTCTTGCCGTAGAGCTTCTTCTCGCCGAAGGCGCCGTACTCCTCCAGGACCTTTTTGTCGGGGTCGCCGACGAGCGTGACCTTGAGGTCTTCGGCCTCGCGGAACTTGGCGAGCTTCTCGGGCTTGTCGGGGGAGACGCCGATGACGTCGTAGCCGTGGCCGGCGAGGAATTCGAGGTTGTCGGTGAAGTCGCAGGCCTGCTTGGTGCAGCCGGGGGTGAGGGCGGCGGGGTAGAAGTAGACGATGACCTTGCGGCCCCGGTGGTCGGCGAGCGAGACCTGCTTTCCGTCGGCGTCGGGCAGGGTGAAGGCGGGGGCGGTGTCGCCGGGCTGAAGTCGCTCGCTCATGGCTCTCCTCATGGCTGGGTGGCTGTGCCCCCGAGGGTAGCCACGTCCTCGATCGGGGGTGCTGTGGGGCGTACCCGCGAGGGAGCTGACAGACTGTCCACCACGGAACATCGACATGACGGAGGCAGCGCGGTGTCGGAAGCCAGGACCCCTGCGCAGATCGAGGCGGACATCGCCCGTAGGCGGCAGGAGCTCGCCGTGACGCTGGACGAGATCGGGGTGCGGGTGCACCCGTCGACGATCGTCGGCGACGCGAAGGCGAAGGTGGCCTCGACCGTGGACCGCACCGCGGGCCGGGCGTACGTCGCGGTCAATCGTGTGGTCTCCGACGCGCGGGCGCAGTTCGTCTCGCCGGAGGGGGCGCCGCGGGTGGAGCGGATCGTGCCGGCGGCGCTGCTGGTGGTGGGCGTGGTGGGGCTGCTGGCCCTGTCCTCGCGCCGGCGCCGGGACTGACGCGCTTCGTACGTCTTCCGTACCGGTCTTTGGTGCGGGCGGCCCCTACTGGCGCGGTCCCGTGTCCGCGGCGGCGCGCCGGGCGGGTACCTTCGTGGCGTGAGCGAGAATCCCACCCACGACAAGCTGCCCATCCGGATGCTGCACGACCGGGTGCTGGTCCGTACCGACATTCCGGAGGGCGAGCGCCGGTCGACCGGCGGCATCGTCATCCCGGCGACCGCGGCGGTCGGCCGCCGGCTGGCCTGGGCCGAGGTCGTCGCGGTCGGGCAGAGCGTACGGACGGTGGAGCCGGGCGACCGGGTGCTGTACGACCCGGAGGACCGGGCGGAGGTCGAGGTCCGCGGTGTGGCGTACGTGCTGATGCGGGAGCGGGATCTGCACGCGGTGGCGGCGGAGCGGCTGGAGGGTTCCGAGGACTCGACGGGGCTGTATCTGTAGCGGACCGGGTTCTGTAGCGGACCGCGGATCTGTAGTGGACCGCGGGTCTGTAGTGGACCGCGGGTCTGTAGTGGACCGCGGAGAGGGCTGGTGGCCGAGGTCACCAGCTTTTTTCATGGGCTTTTTGCTACGGTTGCCGGAACCCGACGAGACGCGCCGTACCGGGTAGGCAAAGACGACGCACCCTGTTGAAGCTCGTATTCACGGAGGTGCCGTCATGGCATGGGTTCTGCTCACGATCGCCGGCCTGCTGGAAGTCGGCTGGTCGATCGGTATGAAGTACACCGAGGGTTTCACCCGGCTGTGGCCGAGTGTGGGCACGGTCCTGGGCATCGCGGCCAGCATGCTGCTGCTCTCGCAGGCCGCCAAGACGCTGCCGATCGGCACGGCGTACGGCGTGTGGGTGGGCATCGGGGCGGCCGGCGCGGCGGTGCTGGGCATGGTGGTGCTCGGTGAGCCGGCGACGGCGGCCCGGATCTTCTTCGTCTGTCTGCTGCTGGTGGCGGTCGTCGGTCTGAAGGCGACTTCGGGGCACTGAGCCCGAGCCGCCGGGCGGTCAGGAGGCCGGCAGGTCGTCCAGCTCGGAGGCGAAGAGCACGGCGGGGTCGATGTCCATGCCGGTGAAGTGGCCGGCCAGTTCCAGGGACAGGACGCCGTGCAGCCGGGTCCAGGTCTTCATCGCCCGGCTCAGCGCCGCGGGCGGCGCGGGGTGTCCGGTCGCCCATCGGCGGTGTCCCGCGAGGTGTGTGTCGAGGGCCGTCGCGGGGCGGTCCGGGGGGGTGCCGCAGGCGTCGAGGATGGCCCTCATGATCTCGTCCGCGATCGCGGTGACGTCGTCGGGCGCCTGGTAGCCGGGTACGGGGGTGCCGTAGATGAGGAAGTAGCGCTGGGGGTCGGCGAGGGCCCAGTCGCGCAGGGTGTGTGCCAGCGCGGCGAGGCCGGCGCCGTCCTCGGCGGCGCCGACGGCGTCGGCGAGGCTGCGGTACGCGTCCCGGATGAGGGCGGTGATCAGTTCGTCGCGGCCGGCGAAGTACCGGTAGAGCGCGGGGCCGCTCATGCCCATCTGCTTGGCGATCGCGTTCAGGGACAGGCCGGAGGCTCCCGAGGCGGCGATCTGCTGCCAGGCGTGGTCCTTGATCTCCGTACGTACTTGGTCCCGGTACCGCTCACGGGGGCTCGCCTTGGCTGCGGCCATCACCCACCACGCTCCCTCTGCTGCGTTTCCCTTGGGTGACAACCTATCGCCATAGGGAGAGTGTGCAGCGCGGCCGCCCCTACGGATGGACGCCGCCCCTACGGATGGACGCCGTCCCTAGGGAGAGAACAGGGAGTCCTCGTTGCCGAACGCGCCGCCGTCCTCCTCGGGGCCGGAGGTCTCGGCCGGCGGGGTGGGGACGCGGGTCGGCTGGGTCGGGCGCTGGGTGGGCGGGGTCTTGGAGGTCGGCGGCGCGCTGGGGGTGGTGGGGTCGGAGGAGGTCGGGGGGCCGCTGGTGGCGGTGGGTTCGTCGGAGGCCGAGGAGGAGGCGGGCGGCTCGGAGGGGGTGGACGGCTCGTCGGAGGGGGCCTCTTCGCCGCTCTCCAGGTCCAGGTCGAACTCCTCGGCGGGCTTGCCCTCCAGCGCGGCGGCGGTGTACGCGGCCCAGATCTGGGCGGGCGGGCCGCCGCCGTTCATGCGGGGCTGGCCGGCCGCCCCGTACAGCGGTTTCTGTACGGCGCTGTCGGGGTCCTGGCCCATGACCGCGACGACGGTGGCGAGGTCGGGGGTGTACCCCGCGAACCAGGCGGCCTTGTCGTCGTCCGCGGTGCCGGTCTTGCCCGCGGCGGGCCGCCCGGCGGCCTGGGCGGCGAAGCCGGTGCCGTTGTCGACGACGCTCCGCAGGATCGAGGTGGTGGTGTCGGCGGCGTCGCGCGGCACGGCTCGCTTCTTCTCCCGGCCGGGCAGGTCGACTTCCTCGGAGCCCTTGGCGGCCTTGGTGACCATCGTGTACGTGCCGTGCTCGCCGTGGCCCGCGAGGGTCGCGTACGCCTGGGTCATGTCGAGGACGCTGGCGGTGGCGACGCCGAGGGCCATGGAGGGGAAGGCGTTGAGGTTGGGGGTCTTCTTGGGCAGGCCGAGGGCGGTGGCGGTGTCCTTGACCTTCTGGGTGCCGACGTCCTCGGCCATCTGGGCGTAGACGGCGTTGACGGACTTGTCCATGGCCTTGGTGGCGGTGACCCGGCCGTAGGAGACGTCGTCCTCGTTGGGCGGCGCGAAGCCGACGGGGCCGTTGGGGCCCTGCACGGGGCGGCGGTTGGTGCCGTCGTAGGCGGTCTTGGGGGTGATGGCGCGGCCGTCCTGGGTGGTGGAGTCGTTCTGCACGGCGGAGGCGAAGATGAACGGCTTGAACGTCGAGCCGACCTGGTAGTCGCGGCGGGTCGCGTTGTTCACGTACTGCTTGGTGTAGTCGACGCCGCCGTAGAGGGCGACGACCTTGCCGGTCGCCGGGTCGATGGACGCGCCGCCGGCCCGTACGTACGAGTCGACCTTGCGGGAGTCGCTGAGCTTGTCCATCAGCTGCTCGCGGACCGCGGTGACGAAGGCGTTCTGGCGCTTCTTGTCGATGGTGGTGGTGATGCGGTAGCCGCCGGACGCCAGGGTCTGCTCGTCGATGAGCTTGTTGCTGGTGAGGTACGCCTTGACGGCCTCGACGAGGTAGCCGCGCTGGCCGGACATGCCGGCGGCGGGCTTGGCCTTGCCGGGGGTCGGGAACTTCATGGCGGCCCGCTCGGAGCTGCCCAGCCACTTCTCCTTGACCATGCCGTCGAGCACGTAGTTCCAGCGGTTCACGGCCCGCCGCTTGTTCTCGGGGTGGGCGGAGATGTCGTAGGCGCTGGGCGCGTTGAGGAGCGTGGCCAGGTAGGCGGCCTGCGCGGTGTCGAGGTCGTCGACGTCCTTGCTGAAGTACGCCTGGGCGGCGGCCTGGATGCCGTAGGCGTTCCGGCCGAAGTAACTGGTGTTCAGATACCCCTGGAGGATGTCGTCCTTGCTCTCCTCGCGGTCGAGTTTGATCGCGATGAAGAACTCCTTCGCCTTCCGGCTGAGGGTCTGCTCCTGGCCCAGGTAGTAGTTCTTGACGTACTGCTGGGTGATGGTGGAGCCGGACTGCTTGCCCTTGCCGAGGACGGTGTTCCACGCGGCCCGCAGCATCGCGCCGGGGTTGACGGCCGACTCGGAGTAGAAGCCGCGGTCCTCGGCGGCGAGCGCCGCGTGCTGCACGGTCTTGGGGACCTTGCTGAGCGGTACGTTCTCGCGGTTGACGACGCCGTCGCGGGCGAGCTGCGAGCCGTCCGCGTAGAGGAAGACGTTGCTCTGCGCGACGGCGGCGTCGTTCGGCTTGGGGATGTCGACCAGCAGGTATCCGGCGATCAGGCCGCCCGCGACGAGCAGCACGATCAGGAGGAAGCCGCCGAGGAGCATGCGCCAGGTGGGCACGAGGCGGCGCCAGCCGGTGCGCTTGGGGCGGCGCCTGCCCGCCGCCTTGGCCGGCCAGCCGTCCCGCGTGGCGGGGCCGTCGCCGGGCTGCTGCTGCTCTGGCTGCTGGTCGCTCATGTGTGTGGGGACTCCTCGGCCGCCGCCGGGGCGCGGCCCGGCGAGACGGGGTTGTGGCGGGCGGTTCCCATATGTCTGTTACGCCCCGTAAAAGACTCTCGCACCATGCGTTCCGTGGAAAGGGGACGGCTCGCACCTGTGACACCTCTGTAACGAGCCGTTCAGCCCCGGCTGTCCACTCCAACGAGTGAAAAATGTGTGGCATCGGCCGCGATCATGTGGCTAGGCTCTGGCCTTTTGCCGCCGAAACCCGCGCTGAGCGGGCACGGAGCCGGCACGGCGGCGAACAGCCGCCCGGGAGACGGCTGTACGGAGCATCCAGCGGATGCCGGGAGAACGAGGGGAGCGCGCGATGCGGCTGTACGCAGCCGTCGCGGTGAACAGCTTCCGGCGCTACGCGACCTACCGGGTCGCCACCGCCGCGGGCGTCTTCACCAACACCGTATTCGGGTTCATCATCGCCTACACCTTCATCGCCCTCTGGAGCGAACGGCCCCACCTCGGCGGCTACGACCAGTCGCAGGCCCTCACTTTCGTCTGGGTCAGCCAGGCGCTGCTCGCCGCGTGCGCACTGCTCGGCGGCGGCTTCCAGGAGGAGCTCCAGGAGCGCATCCGCTCCGGGGACATCGCCGTCGACCTCTACCGGCCCGTCGACCTCCAGCTGTGGTGGCTCGCGAGCGAACTGGGCCGGGCCGCCTTCCAGCTCCTCGGCCGGGGCGCCGTGCCGCTGGCCGTCGGCGTGCTCGCCTTCGACCTCGCCCTCCCCGCCGACCCGCTGACCTGGCTGGCCTTCCTCCTCGCCGTCTTCCTCGGCATCGTCGTCGGCTTCGCCGTCCGCTACCTGGTGGCCCTGTGCTCCTTCTGGCTGCTCGACGGCGCCGGCGTCAGCCTGATCGCCGGGCTGGCCTCGACCTTCTTCTCCGGCGTGCTGCTGCCGCTCAACGCCTTCCCCGGCGGCTTCGGGGAGTTCGTACGGACGCTGCCCTGGGCCGCGATGCTCCAAGTGCCCGTGGACGTACTGCTCGGCCAGGCCACCGGCGCGCGGCTGCTGGCGGCGCTGGCGTTCCAGGCGGGCTGGGCGGTCGTGCTGCTCGGGGCCGGCCGGGCCCTCCAGGCGCTCGCCACCTCGAAGGCGGTGGTCCAGGGTGGTTGACGGACTCCGGGCGTACGGCCTGATCGTCGCGATGTGGGTCCGCTCGACGATGGCCTACCGCGCGTCCTTCCTGATGACGACCGTCGGCAACTTCCTCGGCAGCGGCCTCGACTTCGTCTCGATCCTCCTGATGTTCTCCCACATCGAGGCGCTCGGCGGCTTCACGCTGGCGGAGGTCGCGCTGCTGTACGGGGCGACGAGCACCTCGCTCGGCCTCGCCGACCTCTTCCTCGGCTCCATGGACCGGATCGGCCAGCGAGTGCGCGACGGCACCTTCGACACCCTGCTGGTCCGCCCCGTACCGGTCTTCGCGCAGGTCGCCGCCGACCGCTTCGCGCTGCGCCGGCTCGGCCGGATCACCCAGGGCGCGCTCGTACTGGGCCTGGGGCTGGCCGGCGCGGACGTGGTGTGGACGCCGCTGAACGTGCTGCTCATCCCGGTGATGCTGGTCAGCGGCGCGGTGATCTTCGGGTCGGTCTTCGTGGTCGGCGCGGCCTTCCAGTTCTGGGCGACCGAGGCCGCCGAGGTGCAGAACTCCTTCACCTACGGCGGCAACACGCTCCTCCAGTACCCGCCCACGGTCTTCGCCAAGGACCTGGTGCGCGGCGTGACGTTCGTCGTGCCGCTCGCCTTCGTCAACTGGCTCCCCGCGCTGCGGCTGCTGGGCCGCGAGGACCCGCTGCACCTGCCCGGCTGGGTGGGCCTGTGCGGGCCGCTGGTCGCGGCGGCGATGGCCGCGCTCGCCGGGCTGGCGTGGCGGACCGGCCTCAGAAGCTATCGGAGCACGGGAAGTTGAGAGTGGAGTCGCACGATGTACGAGAGCGATAACGATGGCGATCCCGAGCGGTTCATCGAGCTGGACGGCGTGGAGAAGGTCTTCGACGTCCGGCGCAAGGCCGGGCCGCTGCGCCGCGAGAAGCATCGGGTACGGGCCGTGGACGGCATCAGCTTCACCGTGCCGCGCGGCCAGATGGTCGGCTACATCGGGCCCAACGGGGCCGGGAAGTCCACCACCATCAAGATGCTGACGGGCATCCTGGTGCCCAGCGGCGGCCGGCTGCGCGTCGCGGGCATCGACCCCTCGCGCGAGCGCACCCGGCTCGCGCGCCGCATCGGCGTGGTCTTCGGGCAGCGCACCACCCTGTGGTGGGACCTGCCGCTGCGCGACTCGTACCGGCTGGTGCACCGTATGTACAAGATCCCCGACGCCCGGTACCGGGAGAACCTCGACCGCTGCGTCGAACTCCTCGACCTCGGCGACCTGCTGGACGTGCCCGTACGGCAGCTCTCGCTGGGCCAGCGGATGCGCGGCGACATCGCCGCCGCGCTGCTGCACGACCCGGAGGTGCTCTACCTCGACGAACCGACCATCGGCCTCGACGTGGTCAGCAAGGCCAAGGTCCGGGAATTCCTGCGCGACGTGAACACCGAACAGGGCATGACGGTGCTGCTCACCACCCACGACCTCACCGACATCGAGCAGCTCTGCGAGCGCGTGATGGTCATCGACCACGGGCGGCTCGTGTACGACGGCGGGCTGAGCGGCCTGCACGCGGTGGGGGAGAGCGAGCGGACCCTGGTGGTGGATCTGGAGCGGGAGCTGCCGCCGATCGAGGACGTGCCGGGGGCTCGTACGGTCAGGGTGGAGGGGCCGCGGCAGTGGCTGGCGTTCGCGGCGACGAGCAGTGCGGCGCCGATCGTCGCGGCGGTCGCGGAGCGGTACCCGCTGGTGGACCTGTCGGTGCGGGAGCCGGACATCGAGGCCGTCATCGCGAAGATGTATGCGGAGCGGTCGGTTTAGTGGGCTTGAACTCGGGGTGTCGTAACTGCTGATAGGGGTAGGTCGCCGCGGTGCGCCGTCTATGTGAGGTGCATGAGGTACGCGCAGGGCGGCGGTCTGTCGGGCGAGTGCCGGTTTCGTCTTGGACCTTCCGAGTCCAGAGCGCCGCCAGTCGGGCGAGGTCGGGGCAAGGTTCCCTGGAGTGCTGCCGCGCTGAGCGGCGTTCGGCTCGGCCGGGTGCGGGTTTCGTCTCGGACCCTCCGGGTCCAAGTCGCTAAGCGGTCTGGGTGAAGTGGGCTGCGGGGTGGGTAGGCGTCTTGTGGGAGGGACGTCATGCCGAAGGACCTCCGCCTGGACCTGACTGAGGATCAGCGCCGTGGCGTGCGTGCGATGCTGGCACGGCGGGATCCGACCCGTCACACCCGGCTTCGCGCGGAGTGCATCCGCCTGCTCGACCGGGGCAGGTCTGTGACCGAGGTCGCCGACCTGCTGGAGTGCCACCCGGTCACCGTCCGCGCCGCGGTCCACCGCTTCAAGAAGGGCGGGCCGGCCGAGCTGCCGGATGCCAGTCGGCCGGGCCGCCCCGCCACGATCCTGGGTCCAGACGATCGTGTCGCGCTGGCCGGGTCGCTGGACGCCTCCGCCGCGGCGGGAGTCACCTGGACGGCCCCCGCCCTGCGCGACTGGCTCCGCGAACAGCGTGGGGTGGAGATCTCCGTGTACTGGCTGTGGGAGATGCTGCGCCGCGACGGCTGCTTCCGCTGGAAACGTACCCGCGACAGTCTCCGGCACCTGGCCGACCCCGTCCTTCAGCAGGCCGCTCGGGCCCGCCCGAAGGACTTGCGGCCTTGCGGCAGGACGCTGATGCCGGACGACGCGACTTGATCTTCCTGGACGAGTCCGGGTTCACCCCGACCATGCCCACGGGCTATACCTGGTCCCGGATCGGGCAGCGGGCGGTGGTCCCGCGCGAGGACACCAAGAACCGGCGGATCAACGTGCTCGGCGCCCAAATCAGCGGCACCGTGCCGGACCTGCTCCGGCAGCGCACCTGCGGGAAGGTCGACGGAGCTGTGCTGCTGGAGTTCGTCTGCACGTCTATCGCTGGGCTGCCCGGCGGGGCCAACGCCCTGGAGCTGGCCGCCGACGGCCTCGGCGTTGAGGCGATACCGGTCTGGGAACGGGCCCGGCCGTGCACGGTGGTGCTGGACAACGCCTCCGCGCACACGGCCAGGGCGGTCAAGGGACGGTGGCAACAGCCGGCGAAGACGGGGTGGAGCTGTTCTATCTTCCGCCACGTAGTCCGGAGCTGAACGACATCGAGCTCGTGTGGCGCCACGCGAAGCACCGGGACTACCCGCAACGCGCCCAGCCGAGCACCGAGGCCCTGGGGCAGGCCATAGACAGGGCGATGCTGCGGCAACGTGACAGGATCCGGGGCACGGCACTGGCCTGTGCCCAGACTGCACGACAGCCCAGGTCGCCCCAACTGTTCAGTGGTGTCCCCATACTTCGCCCGGGATGACGTCGTCCAGGGTGTAGACGATGCGGTCGTCGGGGTTGGCGAAGACCGCCCGGGTCAGCAACATGTCGCCGGCGCGCTGGACGCCGGGCATGAATCCGAGTTCCTGGTTGGCGATGTCTCCCTGGGGTGTGAACGTGAAGCCCATGTCCCGTTCCGCCAGGTAGGTACCGAGTTCGTTCATGAGCTGCGAGGGGATGCGACCGATCAGCCCCATCCCGTCGAACGAGACCTGCGGGCCCGACAGTCCGTCGACGACGATGCAGGTCAGTCCGACGCCCTCCACGTAGTACGCGGTCACGTCCGTCTGGTACGGCTCACGCTCCTGCGTCTTGCGGAACTCCGCCTTGTGCTGGCTGCGTTGGCTGTTCCACGGGTGCATCTCGACAAGGTCGCCAGTGAAGCCCGCTGCCGTCATCCGCGTGGCGGCCTCGCTGGGACTCATGCCGAACTGGAGCGGCCCCACCGTCGTGAGTGGGGTGTACTCCCACTGATCCCGGTCGGTGTCCCCGACGACGGTCCACAGGTCCGCGTACATGCGCTGTTCTCTTCTCTCCTTGTCACGGCCGTCCGACAGGTTCCGGCGGCACTGGGATACAACCCTATGAGCGGGCACCGACACTCCCCTTCCGCGCACTCTGCTCAGCGCCTCCCCCTGCACATCCTGGAGCGAGCGATGACTTGCATTGCCGGGGCCTGGGCCACTCATCTGAAGAGTCGAAGGATCAACACCTGACTTCGCCGTATCCGCTTAGCAGCGGGAGGGAGGGGGGGCGGGGCGGCTGCCGGTTCACTGACTGCCGGGCGAGTTCGCAGCTGAGGTCAGGACTGGCTCCGCTGCTGGCTGCTGCCGCGAAGCGGTTGTTGCCCGTTGGTCGGGTGCGGGTGCGTCTGGAGCCTGCGGCCCACGGCAGCCGAAGGGGGAAGGCGCGCTGCGCTGCGCCCGGGGGTGCTGGCCGTTCGGGGTGCGGTTTCCGCCCGTACGAGGAGGGCCCGCGGCTGGGGAAACTCCACTCTGACGCTGAGTGCGCCCGATATGCCCGACACGCTAGTTCCCACCTTCAACTGAGTGCCGTTACCGCCCGATTCCACATCCCATAAGGCGCTTTTGTCGGGTGACAACCGTACCCTACCTGCCGGTAGCCAGCTGCGGAGCGCAGCGGAGCCTCCTGCGGTCCCCACTATCGCCCCACCCGTCACTACAGGTGCTGCGGACCCGCAGGGTCCGAGACGCACCCGCACCCGACCAACCGGCAACGGCCACTTCGCGGCAGCAGCCAGCGGCGCAGCGCAGCGGAGCCAGCCTGAACCCCGGCCACGAGCCAGGCCGCAGGCAGCGCACCGACCCCAGGCCCGCCCCCTCCCCTCCCGCTGCCGGCGCTCTGGACCCGCAGGGTCCGAGACGAAACCCGCACCCACCCACTGGCAATACCGCCCCATCCACCAGCCGCCTGCGACACTGGCCCACCCCCCGGCGGCAGACAGCGAACCCACCCCAACCCCGTCGCCGCTCGCCCTGTGGACCCGCAGGGGCAACCCTCCCGACACCACACATTGATGAGCAGTAGTGACCTGCGGTCGGATCTTGCGTGCAAGCAGCGCCCGACCCCCTGAATGGGTCGGGCGCTGCTCTGTAGTCGGGATCTTGGTGGATGGCTACGGACGGACGAATTCCCCGTCCGACATGCCGCCCGCGAACGCGTCCCATTCGCCGGGGGTGAAGACGAGAGCGGGGCCGTTGCCGTTGTCCTTGCTGTCCCGCATGGCCACGCGGCCATCGCCGAGGAACGCGACCTCGACGCACTGGCCGTTGTTCTGGGAGCGACTGGACTTACGCCACACCGCGCCCGCGAGGTCTGAACTCATCATCGCGCAAACTCCTTTGCCGCTTGTCGAAGCATGTTCTGCGTGATCTTGGCGTCCAGGGCCGCTACGGGCGGATGAACTCCCCGTCCGACATGCCGCCCGCGAACGCGTCCCATTCGCCGGGGGTGAAGACGAGAGCGGGGCCGTTGCCGTTGTCCTTGCTGTCCCGCATGGCCACGCGGCCATCGTCGAGGAACGCTATCTCGACGCACTCGGCCTGGCCGTTGCTGCGGCGGCTCTTCCGCCAAACCGCGCCCGTCAGGTCGGAACTCTTCACTGTTACAGCTCCCTTATTGCTTGCAGGAGGAGACTCTGAGTGCCCTCGTGGTCGAGGGCAGAGCCCCAGGTCGCCTTGAACGCGGCGTCGTACCGATCAATCTCATGGGGCTTGTCGAGGTACAAAGCCCCGGTGAACCCGTCCACGTAGACCGTGGGCGGCTCGGTGTCCCGGCCGTCACCATTGGCCGGGAAGCGCATCATGACGAACGGCCCCGACATGAGACTGGCGTGCAAGCCAGCGCTGAACGGCACGACACGGATCGACAGGTTGTCGAGCTTGTTCAACTCCACCAGCCGCTTCAACTGGTCGCCCATCACCTTGGTTCCCCCGACGGGACGCCTGAGAACGGCCTCGTTGAGCGCGACTTCTACCGTCGGCGCTGCGGTGACCCTGGTGATGAGCGCTTGCCGGGCGATGCGCACGTGCACGCGCCGCTCGATCTCTTCATCAGGGACGCCGGGGTTGTCCTCGCGGATCAACGTCTCGGCGTAGTCGGCCGTCTGGAGCAGGCCGGGCACAAGCTCTGACGAATACCAAGAGAGGCTCTGAGCGGCTTCCTCCAGTCCGATGTAGAGATCGAATCCTTCAGGGATCACGTCGCCGTAGGAGTGCCACCAGCCACGGTTCTTCGTCTCCTTGGCGAGCCCCATGAGTCCCTGCGTCAACTCTTCTGGCGCGCCGTACACCTTGCACATGGCTTCAACGTCAAGGCTGCGCAGCGAGGTCTGTCCGGTCTCAATCCGCCAGATCTTTGGTTCTGACCACTCCAGCTTGCCCGCCGCCACGCGCACGGTAAGCCGCGCTTGATTGCGGAGGTCGCGCAGGTGCCGCCCGAGTTGCCTCCGAGGCACCGTCGAACCAGTCGTACTGCTGCTCACGCGCATCCCGCCTTCCTTCAATACGAGTGCGTCTTGCACTCGAAATGTAGTCGTCAGCTGCTCCGATACGCAATGTCGTATGGCTGTTCGAGGACTATAGAGCGGGTCTTTAAAAATGTAGTCTTGCGCAACGTAGTCTGACACTGCTTCACTCGGTAACGCAGGGCAGTGAACCGCAGCGCTGAGAGTGAGCGCGGGTAAGGGAGGGCAGGGCGTGAAGCAGCTGATGTTTGGCTATATGCGCGTACCAAGTGACATGTCTGACGAGGAGGTGAACCGGAGGCAGGCGGACATGACCGCGTACGCCGAGGTGGAGGGCTTCACCCTCGCGACCGTGTTCCACGAGTTGTTGGACGGACGGATCGACGCCTTCGGCGAGATGATCGATGCCATCCGGCACGCGGAAGCCCGTCACGTGATCGTTCCCTCTTACCGCGACCTGGCCCTCACCCGCGCCCTCCAGAACGCCATGATCCTGAACATCGAGCACGTATCCGCGCAGGTCGTGAGCTTGGACGAGAGCGCGTGAACCAGAGCCAGGGCGACGGAGAACCCTTCTACTTCTCCCAGCGCGCCCGCTTCATGGATCAGCTCAGCCTTGCTGCTGTCGGCTCGGCGGTGAGTATGTCCCGACACTTCATGAGGCTCACGCTCGGCAAGTGGCACGCCCGCTCCATCGAAGGGGACGCCACCCTCGTCGTCTCCGAGTTGGTCACGAACGCCGTGAAAGCGACCGGCGTTCTCGACCGCCGGCCAACGTGGCTGGAGCTGGAGACCATGAACCTCGTGACCGTGCGCTTGGTCGGCCTCGACGCCAGCGTCGTCATCGAGGTGTGGGATACGTCCAAGGAGATGCCCGTCCTCCAGAAGGCGGACGACGACACCGAAGGCGGGCGCGGTCTTCTGCTCGTCCAGGAGACGACGAAGTGCTGGGGCTCCTACCGCACGTCGCGGGGCAAGCTGGTCTGGGCTGAGATCACGGTGCCCGAGGCGACTCCTGCCGTGCTGCCGCACCGCCGTAGGGCGGAGCGCTCCGACGTAGGGCCGGCCGCGCGGGCTGATCCCTGGCTCTTACGCCGCGTGCTCGTCGGGCTCCAGGCCGTCTGACCAGCGCTCGCACCGGAAGAGATGAATGAAGACGATGGGCACCATCAAGACGTACCGCTTCCGCAACTAGAGGAACGGCCTTCCCTATCTGCGGAGCGGCAGGAAACACCCCGGCGATCGGAAGTCGCCGGGGTGTTCTTACATCGAGGCCGTCATCGCGAAGATGTATGCGGAGCGGTCGGCTTAGTGACCTACGGTCGATAGGCTGTCCGGTATGAGCGAACTCCCTGAGATGCGAGCCTCCGACGCCGAACGCGACCGCATCGCCGAGGCCCTGCGGGAAGCGCTCGCCGAGGGACGGCTGGACATGGAGGAGTTCGACCAGCGGCTCGGCGCGGCGTACAAGGCGCGTACGCACGGCGAGTTGGAGGTCCTCGTGCGCGACCTGCCGGAGCCCGGCCGGACGGCGGGCGCCGCTCGCAAGGCCCCGGCGCCCGGTGCGGACTCGGACTGGGCCGGGCGCATCGGCGGCCGGGCCACCTCCCGCTGGGGCGTCGCCGTGATGGGCGGCTTCCAGCGCG
Source organism: Streptomyces sp. NPDC050610 (assembly GCF_040654875.1). Classification (NCBI taxonomy): domain Bacteria; kingdom Bacillati; phylum Actinomycetota; class Actinomycetes; order Kitasatosporales; family Streptomycetaceae; genus Streptomyces; species Streptomyces sp. NPDC050610. Next base: position 91,008 of record NZ_JBFAIV010000008.1, read on the forward strand.
GCGGCCGCTGGACCGTGCCGCGCGTCTTCAGCTCCGTGGCGTTTTGGGGCGGCGGCCAGATCGATCTGCGCGAGGCGGACTTCGAGGACCGCGAGATCGTGATCCGCTGCTTCGCGATCATGGGTGGCATGGAGGTCGTCGTGCCGCCCGACGTCGAGGTGCACGTCAGCGGCGTCGGCATCATGGGCGGCTTCGACGACAAGGCCAGCGGCCCCGGCACGCCCGGCGCGCCGCGCGTCACCGTCACCGGCCTCGCCTTCTGGGGCGGCGTCGGCGTCAGGCGCAAGGAGCGCAAGGCGGCGCGGCAGGCGCGGCGCGAGGAGCGGCGCGTCGAGGGCGGAGAGCAGCGCAAGTCGCTGGAGTAGCGAGTAGCGGCGGTGGGGCGCCCGGCGTCAGAGGGTCGCCGCGGCTCCGCTCTTGAGGCGGCTCAGGTCCACCGCGCGGGCCATCGCGCGGTAGCCCTCGTCGCCGGGGTGCAGATGGTCGCCGGAGTCGTACCGCGGGTTGAGGCGCTTGGGGGCGGCCGGGTCGCGCAGCGCGCGGTCGAAGTCGATGACGCCGTCGTAGACGCGGCCCGCCCGGATCTCCGCGTTGACCGCCTCCCGTACGGCCTCCAGCCGCGGGTCGTAGCCGCGGTGGCCGCCGAACGGCATGAGGGTGGCGCCGTACACGGGCAGCCCGTGCGCGTGCGCCCGCGCGACCAGTTCCCGCAGGCCCGCCACGATCCGGCGGGGGTCCTTCTGCTGCGGCAGCCGCAGGATGTCGTTGACGCCGAGCTGCGAGACGACGGCCCGTACGCCCGTACGCGCGAAGACGTCGCGGTCGAGGCGGGAGAGGGCGCTGGGGTTGGCGGAGAGGCGGCCGTGCATGCCGCCGAGGAGCACGCGGTTGCCGCTGATGCCCGCGTTGAGCACGCCGTAGCGGGGCGCGTCCGGCTCGGTGCGCAGCCGGGAGGCGAGGAAGTCCGTCCAGCGGTGGTTGGCGCCGGCGGTGGAGGTCACGCCGTCGGTGATGGAGTCGCCGATGACGGCGAGCGCGCCCTGGGCGTCCTTGTTCCACACGTCGACGCCGGTGAGGTAGCGCCAGTACGGGCTTTGGCCGGTGTACGCGGCGCCCGCGCCGTCCTCGGCCCGGTCGCCGCGCGCCAGGTAGGAGGTCTGGCGGGCGTGCGGGTGGTAGGTGACCGGACCGGAGGGGGTCGGGGAGTAGGTGGTGACCAGCAGGTCCGCGGCGGAGGGCACGGCGAGCCGGACGGGGTCGCTGACGGCCGTGCGGCCGGCCGGGATGGTGACGCCGGTGCGGCCGCCGAAGGTGAGGCGGCGCATGGTGCCCGGCGCGGCGCCCGGGTCGCTGGGGGCGGCGGCCAGGGCCAGGGAGGCGTGGGTGATGGAGAGCGGCTGGGTGCCGTAGAGGTTGGAGAGCTGGATGCGGGCGCTGGTGCCGCTGATGCTGGTGTGCACCACGTTCCGGATCGACATGCCCGCGAAACCGCCGGCCGTACGGGGCTCGGCGGCCGACGCCGCCGTGCCCCAGGTGCCGACCCAGGAACTGGTCGAAGCGGGCGAGGCGGAGCCGCGGGACTCGGGCGGCGCGGCCCCCGGCCGGTCGCCGGTGCGGGCTCCGATGAAGATGGTGGCCGATATGAGGACCACCACGGCCGCCAGCGCGGCCAGCACGGCGTAGGCCGAGCCGCGGGGCATGGGGGGCCTGGACATGGGCGGACTCTCCTCGCAGGGGCGCAGTCGGTACGGGATCAGCGGCGCCATCGCGGTCCGATCGGCCTCCATGATCCCATGGCGGCCCGGGGGACTGCCCGGCGGACGGCGCGGTACCCGGGCGGCGCACCGCGGATCGGGGGCGGCCGCCTGTGACGCGGCCCTCTACTGCTCGGACGCCGGGAACTCCTGGTCCGTTCCCCGAGTACCTCGGACAGGGACAATTGCCGAAGGACGGCTCGAACGGGTGGAGTGGATGGAACCGACGCACACGGAAAGAACGGCGGGGAGCGCCGAGGCGGACGCCGCCGGGGCCGCGGACGCGGCTGGGGTCACGGACGCAGCTGAGGCCGCGGACGCCGCCGGGCCCGCGGACGCCCCGGCGGGCGGGTTCGCCTACAGCGCGGCGGACGAGGAGAAACGGCGCGGCGTGCGCCGGATGAAGACGTTCGCGACAGGGCTGCTGCTCGCCGTCGCGCTGGTCTATGTACTGGCCACCTGGGCGCGGTCCGCCGGGGCCGGGGGCTGGACGGGGTTCGTGGCCGCCGCGGCGGAGGCCGGCATGGTCGGCGCGCTCGCCGACTGGTTCGCCGTCACCGCGCTCTTCAGACGGCCGATGGGGCTGCCCATCCCGCACACCGCCATCATCCCGACCAAGAAGGACCAGCTCGGGCAGAGCCTCGGCGAGTTCGTCGGGGAGAACTTCCTCTCCGGCGACGTGGTGCGGCAGCGGCTGCGCGCGGTGGGCATCGGCTCCCGGCTCGGCGCCTGGCTCGCCGAGCCCGAACACGCCGACCGGGTCACCGCCGAGCTGGCCACGGCGCTGCGCGGCGCGCTGAGAGTGCTGCGCGACTCCGATGTGCAGGCCGTGGTGGGCGAGGCGATCACCCGGCGGGCCGACGCGCAGGAGATCGCACCGGGCGTCGGCAAGATGCTGGAGAAGGTCGTCGCGGACGGGGGCCACCGCAAACTGGTGGACCTGGTGTGCGTACGGGCCCACGACTGGCTCGTCGAGCACAGCGCGTCCGTGATGGACGCCGTCACCGGCGGCGCGCCCGGCTGGACGCCGCGGTTCGTGGACCGCAAGGTCGGCGACCGGGTGTACAAGGAGCTGCTGCGGTTCATCACCGAGATGCGGGACATGCCGGACCACCCGGCGCGGGGGGCCGTGGACCGGTTCCTGCGGGACTTCGCGGGCGACCTCCAGTCGGACACCGAGACACGGGCGCGGGTGGAGCGGCTGAAGTCGGAGGTGCTGGGCCGCGGCGAGGTGCAGGACCTCATCGCCTCCGCGTGGAGCTCGGTGCGCGCCATGATCGTTGCGGCGGCCGAGGACGAGCGCAGCGAACTGCGGCTGCGCGTGCGGGCGGCGATCCTCTCGCTCGGCAACCGGATGTCGGCGGACGAGCGGCTGCGGGCCAAGGTCGACGGGTGGCTGGAGGACGCGGCCGTCTACGTCGTGACGACCTACCGGGACGAGATCACCCTGCTGATCACGGACACGGTGGCGGGCTGGGACGCCGAGCACACGTCGAAGAAGATCGAGGCGCACATCGGGCGGGACCTCCAGTTCATCCGCATCAACGGCACCGTGGTGGGCGCCCTCGCGGGGCTGTGCATCTACGCGGTGTCGCACGCTTTGGGCGGGTGATTCGTCTTCGGCGGGTGATTCGTCTTCGGTGGTGAGGGCCCCTCGGCGGTGGGGCCCTTCGGCGGATGAGGATTCTCCGGTGGTGAGGGTCCTTCGGCGGTGACGGCTCGGCAGGGGGCGATTCGTCTTCGGCGGGTCGTCTCTCTGGCGGTCCGCGTCCGCAGGGCCTACCGTGCGGCGGATGCGGGAGCGGATTCCGGTGGTGGTACGGGGACGGCGGGCCCGGCGGCCCCTTGGGGCGCGGCTGCTGTGGGGCGGCGCCGAACTGGTGGTGACGCTCGGGGCCGTCGTGCTGCTGCTCGTCGCCCACCAGCTGTGGTGGACGAACCGCGAGGCGCGGGCGAGCGCGCGGGACGAGGTCGCGGAGCTGGAGCGGGGGTGGACGGACGAGTCGCCCACGGGCCCCTCGACGGCGCCCGAAGACGGACGGAACGAGCCGTCCGCCGGATCAGGCTCCGATTCCGGCTCCGATTCCGATTCCGACTCCGGCCCGTCCCCGGAGAAGACCAGGTCGGTGACCGTGCGCATAGGCGAGAGCCCGCCCCGCCGGGACGCCGCGTACGCCGTCATCCGCATCCCGAAGATCGGCGTCACCGCGCCCGTGGCACAGGGCATCAGCAAGGCGGGCGTTCTCAACAAGGGGTACGTGGGGCATTACGTCCACACCGCGCAGCCGGGGCGGCGGGGGAACTTCGCGCTCGCCGGGCACCGCAATACGCACGGCGAACCGTTCCGCCGCCTCGACCGGCTGCGGCCGGGGGACACCGTGCGGATCGACACCGACGAGGCCCGGTACACGTACACGATCGAGCGCACGCTGCCGCAGACCTCGCCCGCCGACGGCACGGTCATCGCCCCGGTCCCGTACAGCTCGGCGCACCCCGCCTACCGCTATGCGGAGCCCGGCTCGTATCTGACGCTGACGACCTGTACGCCGGAGTTCACGTCCAAGTACCGGCTGGTGGTGTGGGGGAGGTTGACGGCGACGGAGCCCCGTTAGGGTCTGCGTCGTGCTGAAACGTGCCTCTCTGCTGTGGCTGCTCGTGCCGTACGTGCTCTTCCTGGGCGTGCTGCCGCTCGTCGACCGCGTCCATCCGACCGTGCTCGGCCTGCCCTTTCTCTTCTTCTGGCTGCTGCTCGCGACGCTGCTGACGCCCGTCGCGGTGTGGCTGGCCTGGCGCTCCGACCGGCGGCGTTCCGGTCCGCGCGCCGACCGGCGCTTCAGCCGTGACGCGAACGGGAGCGCCGAGTGAACGCCACCGTCGCGACGTCCGTCTTCGGCGTCTTCATGGTGCTCACCGTCGGCCTCGGGCTGCTCGCGGTGCGCGGGCGCGGCTCCGGCGGCGGGCTGGCCGACTGGTCGGTGGGCGGCCGGAGCCTGGGCCCGGTCTTCATCTGGGTGCTGATGGCGGGCGAGGGCTATACGAGCTTCAGCTACCTGGGCGCGGCGGGCTGGGGGTACAACTACGGGGCCCCGGTCCTGTACGTCATCGCGTACATGTCCTGCGGCTACGCGCTCGGCTACATCGTCGGGCCGATGCTGTGGTCGTACGCCCGCCGGCACGGCCTCGTCTCGATCACCGACATGGTCGCGCACCGCTACGGGCGGCCGTGGCTCGGCGCGTTCGTCGCGGTGCTGGCCACGGTCTGCCTGCTGCCGTACATCCAGTTGCAGATCATGGGGATGGGCGTGGTCGTCACGACGATCTCCTACGGCGCGATCAGCCTCAACTGGGCGTACTTCGTGGCCTTCGCCGTCACCACCGGCTTCGTGGTGGTCAGCGGGCTGCGCGGCAGCGCCTGGGTGTCGGTGCTCAAGGACGTGCTGGTGGTCGGGACGCTGGCGTTCCTGGCGATCTACGTGCCGCTGCACTACTTCGACGGGTACGGGCCGTTCCTGGACCGGATCGTGGCCGAGAAACCCGAGTGGCTGACGTTCAGCGGGCACGGGGGCAGCGGGATGGGCGGGGGCTGGTTCGTGACGACGACGTTCCTGAACTCCCTCACCGTGGTGATCTTCCCGACGACCGTCGCGGGCTATCTGGGCGCGCGCAGCGCGGACGGGCTGCGGCGCAACGCGGTCTTCCTGCCCTTCTACAACGTGCTGCTGTTCGTGCCGATGCTGCTGGGCATGGCGGCGATCTTCGTGGTGCCGGGGCTGGTCGGCGCGGACTCCAATCTGGCGCTGTTCAAACTGGTCGTGGACGCGCTGCCCGCCTGGGCGGTCGGTGTGGTCGGGGTGGCGGCGGCGCTCTCGTCGATCGTGCCGATGGCGGTCTTCATGCTGGTGATCGGGACGATGTGGGGGCGCAGCGTACTGGGCGCGGTGCCGCGGCTCGCGACCCGGCAGAAGCTGTTCTCGCAGGTGGTGGTGGTCGTCGCGGGCGCGCTGGCGCTGCTGCTGACGTACACCGTGCCGGAGACGCTGGTGCGGCTCTCGCTCATCTCGTACGAGGGCATGGCGCAGCTCGTGCCCATGGTGCTGCTGGGGCTGGTGTGGCGGCGGATCACGCTGTGGGGCGCGCTGAGCGGGCTCGCCGTCGGGGCCGTCATCGTCTGCGCGCTGGTCTTCACCGACCACGACCCGGTGTGGGGGATGAACGCGGGGATCGTGGCGCTCGCCGCGAACGCCGTCGTGACGCTGGCCGTCAGCCGGTGGGGGCCGCGTACGGCCGACCCGCGGCCGGACGAGGAGGTACTGGCCAGGGACGACGAGGACCTCGCCGGACCGGGCGGGGGCGCGGGCGCGGGTCCCGAGGAGGCCGCGGTCAGTAGCCCGTAGCCGTCGCCGCCTTGGTGACCTTCTTACCGGCGCCGGAGACGGCGAACCACAGGCCCATCTTCCCCTGGCCGTCGACGTCTCCGGGCTTCTTGTCGCCGGTGAACCAGTAGACCGGCCAGCAGTCGACGGCGAGCTGCTTGACGCCGTCGGGGCGGGTCACGGTGGAGATGAGCTTGGCCGGGATGCCGGTGAGTTTCGTCTTGTCGGCGGGTTTCGCGGGCTTCCAGGTGTCCAGGCAGGCCCCGGTGCAGCCGAACCTCATCGGCCAGGCGCTGTCCTTGTTGAAGCGGTAGAGGGTGCGGCCCTGGCCGTCGGTGAGGATCTTGCCGAGGGCGGCGTTGTCGGAGAGGGCGACCCCGGCCCCCTCCTTCGCGGCCTTCCCGGCGGGCTTCGCACCGGACCCGGCGCCGGCCTTCTTGCCGTCCGGCGCCAGGGCGTGCCAGGTGCCGCCCATCCCCTGGCCCTCGGCGACGCCGGGTTCCACGTCCTTGGCGTAGCGGTACACCGGCCAGCCCGCGAGGGTGAGCTGAGCGGTGCCGTCGGCCCGTACGACCCGGCCGAGCTGATCGGCGGCGATGCCGGCGGACGCGGTGGCGTCGTCGGCGGGGACGGCCGGCCACGCCTTCGCGCAGTCGCCGTCGCAGGCGGACTTGGGCGGCTTGGCGGTGTCCTTGTCGAAGCGGTAGAGGACGGCGCCCTTGCTGTCGGTGACGACGGAGCCGATGCCGGACACGTTCCGCACGGCCAGGGTTTTGGCGGCCTCGCCCTTGGCTCCCGCCTTGTCCCCGGCCTTGTCCCCGGTCTTGTCACCGGCCTTGGGGGCGGCGCTGCCGTAGTCGTCCCCGGAGCCGTAGCCGTCGGAGCCCGGCGCGAGGGAGGAGCTGCCGCCGGCCGGCCGGGACGTGCCGCCGCTGTACGAGTCCCCGTCCCCGCAGCCCGCGGTGACCAGCGCCAGCGCCGCGACGGCCGTGCCCGCGAGCGCCGCGTGACGTCGATTGCCCATGATCTCTCCTTCGCCGGTGGTCCGGCGGAGCGTGCGTGCCTCCGCCGTCGCTGTGGGGATACGGGGGCGGGGCGGGCGTCGCTCAACCGCCGCGAGAGTGGTCAATTCACGTCGAACGGCGGTCGGCTGAGGGCGAAAGGTGTGAATGCACGGACGCCGAAAGGCGCCGAGAACGGACAAAGACGCCCGATGCGGGAAACCGCCCCGTGGCGTATTCGGCCGCTGGTGTATGGGCGATTGTCAGTGGTGCCCGCTAGAATCTTCGGTACAGAACACCATCGCGTGTACGGCATGAGGAAGTCAGCACGAGGAAGGGGGAGCCCATGAATACGGTCTTGCGCACGCACACGGGGCTGGTCCTGTTCCTTGTCGCTGGGCTGCTGCTTTCCGAAACGGGCTGGCTGAGTGCGATGGCGCTCGCCGTCACCACCGCGGTCGCGGCGGCAGTGCTGACTTGTGCGGTCATTTCGGCCCGTACGAGCTATCCGCTCGCGACGAACCGCGTACGTACCGCGATAAGGGACCGGGAGCGCCGCACGGCGTTCCTGGCCCAAAGCGATCCCGATGCACCCGGCCGCTCCCGGCCGCGGGCGCCGGGCCGTCCCCTCCCGACGGCCGCGTAGGCGCTTCTCTTTCTCATATCTGTCCGACCGTTCTGATCGTTCCCGTTCTCGTTTCCGTTCCGGCTGTTCCGGCCTGCTCCAGGCTGTTCCGGCTGGTCCGATCGATCCGGTCCGATCCGGTCCGATTTCCGTATGCGACACGGAGCCCGTGCGGCTCGTCACGCCGAAGTCCCGTTCCGGCACGACGAGACCCCGTGGAGGGCTCACCCATGTCCGTATTCACCTCGCTGTTCGCCGCGTTCGGCGCGCTCCTCTCGCACTGCGCCGACCTGCTCGAACCGCTCTTCGGCCACTCGGCCACGGCCGCGACGATCATTGTGTTCACGTGCTGCGTCCGGCTCGCGCTGCACCCGCTGGCCCGCTCGGCGGCGCGCGGCGAACGGGTACGGGCCGAACTCGCGCCGCGCATGGCCGAGGTGAGGCGCAAGCACAGGAACGCTCCGGAGACGGCGCAGCGCGCGGTGGGCGAGCTGTACAAGGAGGCCGGGGCGTCGCCGCTGGCGGGGTGCCTGCCGATGCTGGTGCAGCTGCCGGTCTTCTCCGTGATGTACCACCTCTTCTCCTCCGGTTCCGGCGGAGCGGGGCTGCTCGATCACACGCTGCTGGGCGCGCCGCTCGGCGGCCGGTGGGCCGGGGCGCTCGGCGACGGCGGGGTGTTCGGGCCGTGGGGGCTGGTCTACCTCGGGCTGTTCGCGCTGGTCGGGGCGGTGGCCACCTGGACGTACACGCGTGCCCGCAAGGCGGCCGCCGCCTCGGCCGCGCGCACACCGGCCGGTGGCGCGGCCGGCGCGCCGGCGGTACCCGGGCTGTCGGGGATCGGGCTGTCGGGGGTCGGCAAGGTGCTGCCGCTGATGGCCTTCGGCACGCTGGTCAGCGTCGCGGTGGTGCCGCTGGCGGCCGGGCTGTATCTGGCGACGAGCACGGCCTGGACGGCGGCGGAGCGGGCACTGCTCCAGCGCGTCCGCGCGCCGCGCCCCGAGGCGGAGCGGCGGCCCGGCGCCGGGGCGGGAGCCTGATGGGGCATCAGGGGCACCGGTTCGGGGGAACGGGCGAGCGTGTCTGCCGTCCTTCATACCAGCAGGCCGCATATTTCCATATATGGGTAGGAAAGAGGCTGGAAAGCTGAGGAGAGCGGGACTGACGGGCACACTGGCGGGCGTCAGCGGGGTGCTGATGGTCGGTCTGTTCGCTTCCTGGAGTGTGGCGGAGCCGTTGCCGGGCGGGCTGGGGTCCTGCGTGCCGGGCCGGTGCCCGGGTGCGTACCCGGACCCGGACAACGGGCCCGTCGTCGGCCGCGACAACGGCGTCAACGTCTTCGTCGGCGGCGACTACCTCGTCGGCGGATCGGCGGCGGAGGCCGAGGGCAAGCTCGTCGCCCTCGGCGACTTCCGGATGAACAAGACCTCCGGCTCCCGCGTCTACAACGTCGGCGTCGTCGGCGTCGGCTCCCGTGTGCCGCCCGACAACGGGTCGGACTTCCTCACCGTCGGCGGCGACATCTCCATCGCCCCGGGCCAGTCCCTGCTCGCCGAGGAGGGCCCCACCCGAGGCGTCGTCACGTACGCGGGCGGCCTCTCCGGCACGGTCGTCCCGCGCGCGGTGCACGACCCCGACGCCGCCCGGCCCTCTCTGCGGCTGCGGCCCGAGCTGACCGCCGCCGCGGACTGCTACGCGCACGACCACGGCGTACCGCGCGAGACCACCGGCACCGCGGTCAACCAGGGCCACGAGACGGTGTTCACCGGCGACGGGGCCTCGATGCTCCAGGTGTTCGACGTCGACTTCGACATGGTGGGCCGGGGCGGCGGCGACCAAGGCGTCGCCTTCCACGGCATCCCCGAGGGCGCCACCGTACTGGTCAACATCACCGGCCCCGCCCGCACCATCAGCTCGTACATGGGCGCCCTGCCGGGCGACCTGCGCGAGCGGCTGCTCTGGAACTTCCCGGACGCCGCGCAGATCACCATCAAGGGCAGCGCCCAGTTCCAGGGCAGCGTGCTGATCGGCCGCCCGGAGAGCATGGCGACGGTGTCGGTGCCGGGAGTGAACGGCCGGTTCCTCACCGCCGGTTCGCTGACGCACGCCTCGACGTCGGGGGCGGAACTCCACCGGTACCCGTTCAACGGGGACCTGCCGGAGTGCGCGGGGGAGTCCCCGTCTCCGACCACGTCTTCAGCGATGTCGCCGACGGCATCTCCGACGACATCTCCAACGGCATCACAGACGGAGGCTCCTTCCGAGAGTCCGACGGGGAGTCCTTCCGAATCCCCTTCCGGGTCCCCGTCGGAGAGCCCTTCCGAGCCTTCGTCGGAAAGTCCCTCCGAGGAAAGCCCCTCTGAATCGCCGTCGAAGTCGCCGTCCGGGAGCGCCTCGGAGAGTCCTTCCGAGGCGCCGTCCGCGTCCCCCTCGGCGAGCCACCCCGCCCCTGCCCCCGGCCCCGATGGGACGTCCGGCGGCGGTGGCGCGCTCGCGCACAGCGGGACGTCGATGGCCGAGCCGATGCTGATCGGCGCGTCGGTCGCGGCCGTCGTCGCGGGGATCTCCCTGGTGCTCCTCTTCCGGTCGCGCGGACGCCGTTCATGACGCCGTTCGTGACGTCATTCGTGACGTCATTCGTGACGCCGTTCGTGATGGCGTTCATGGCGCCGCTCATGACGAGCCGGAGCGTCAGCCGAGGTGGCGCTCCAGCGCTTCGACGACCAGCGCGTGGTCTTCGGCCTGTGACAGGCCGGAGACCGCGACGGTCCCGATGACGCCCGTACCGCGCAGCCGGATCGGGAACGCGCCGCCGTGCGCCGCGTAGCGGTCCAGGTCCAGCCGGGAGGAGTCCTCGAAGGTGCGGCCCTTGGCGCGGAAGCGGGCGCCGACGAGGTAGGAGGACTCCGCGTACCGCTCCACGACGCGGCGCTTGCGGTCGGTCCAGGCGTCGTTGTCCGCCGAGGTGCCGGGCAGCGCGCAGTGGAAGAGCTGCTGCGCGCCGCGCCGGATGTCGACGGTGACGGCCGCGCCGCGCTCGCGCGCCAGCTCCATGAGGAGGGCGCCGAGCCGCCAGGCGTCGTCGTTGCCGAAGGAGTCGAGGACCAGTCGCCGCTCCTGTTCCGTCAGTTCCGCGACGGCCCGCTCCGCGTGGACCCGTTCCGCCTCGGCCCGCTCCGCCTCGGTCCGTTCCGCTCCGGACCGTTCCGCTTCGGCGGTCATGCGGGCGCTCCGGCGATGCGGACCGTACGGGCCTCGGCGGCGCTGGTGCGCGCCGCTTCGAGCACCCGCAGCGTCGCCGCCGCCTCGGCCGCGGTGACCGGCGGCGCGGCGCCTTCGTGCAGGGTCTCGGCGATGGCCGCGTAGTACGCGGGGTAGTCGCCCGGCAGGGTCGGTACGAGGTCGCCGCCGCCCGTCTGGGGCGACTCGCCCGCGCCGATCCGGCCCCAGGCCGACTCGGGCTCCACGCCCCAGGCCGGGCCGTCATCGCCGGGTCGGCGGCCCTCGCGCAGGGCGGCCTCCTGCGGGTCGAGCCCGTACTTCACATAGCCCGAGCCGGTGCCCAGCACCCGGAAGCGCGGGCCGAGCTGGGCGGTGGTGGCGCTCATCCACAGGTGGGAGCGGACGCCGCTCGTGTGGGTGAGCGCGATGAAGGTGTCGTCGTCGGCCTCGGCGCCCGGGCGGCGCACGTCGGCCTCCGCGTAGACGGCGGCGGCCGGGCCGAAGAGGGCGAGGGCCTGGTCGACCAGGTGGCTGCCGAGGTCGTACAGCAGCCCGCCGAGCTCCGCCGGGTCGCCGGACTCCCGCCAGCCGCCCTTGGGCCGGGGCCGCCAGCGCTCGAAGCGGGACTCGAAGCGCAGTACGTCGCCGAGCCGCCCGTCGTCGATGAGCTGCCGGACCGTACGGAAGTCGTTGTCCCAGCGGCGGTTCTGGAACGGGCTCAGCAGCAGCCCGCGGTCCGCCGCCAGCGCGGCCAGCTCGTCGGCCTCGGCCGCCGTCGCCGCGAGCGGCTTGTCCACGACGGCCGGGAGCCCGGCTTCGAGCGCGGCGCGGGCGAGCGGCACGTGCGTGCGGTTGGGGGAGGCGATGACCACGAGGTCGAGTTCGGCGGCGCGGCCGAAGAGCTCCTCGGCCGTGTCGACCGTACGGACCCCGGGGTGCTCGGTGAGCGCCTGCTGCCGCCGTTCGGGGCTGGCGGTCACGACGGTGTCGAGGGCGAGGCCGTCGGTGGTGGCGATCAGGGGGGCGTGGAAGACGGAGCCTGCCAGGCCGTAGCCGATGAGGCCGACGCGGAGGGGGGAGCCAGTGGTGCCATCCATGCCGCCCACTTTGACAACGCTGTTGCCAAAGTGCAAGCGACGGAGACAATGGGTCGGTGCACAGAAGTAACCCCGGAGCCAATCTCGCCGCTCTGCGCGGGCACAACGCCGCCCTCGTGCTCGGCCTGCTGCGCGACGCGGGCGCGGGCGGCGTCAGCCGCCTGGAGCTCGCCGAGCGTACGGGCCTCACCCCGCAGGCCGTCAGCAAGATCACCGCGCGGCTGCGCGCGGACGGCTTCGCGGCGGACGCGGGCCGCCGCGCCTCCACCGGCGGCAAGCCCGCCACGGTGCTGCGCCTGGTCCCCGACGCCGGCCACGCCATCGGGCTCCACCTCGACCGGGACGAGCTGACCGCCGTACGCACCGACCTGGCGGGCCGCACCGTCGCCTCCCGCACCGCGCCGCTCGACTTCGGAGCCGGGGCGGCGGCGGTCGTGGAGGAGGCGGCGCGGGCGGCCGAGGCGCTGATGGGGGAGGCCGGGGCGGGACGCGCCGTGCTGGGGGCGGGCGTCGCCGCGCCGGGGCCGCTCGACCACCGGGACGGAGTGCTGCGCCGCGTCACCGGCTTCCCCCGATGGGACGGCTTTCCGCTGCGCGCCGCCCTCGCGGCGCGGCTGGCGCTGCCCGTCGTCGTCGACAAGGACACCAACGCCGCCGCGCTCGGCCTCGCGGCGGGCGCCGCCGGCGCGGACTCCTTCGCCTATCTGCACCTCGGTACGGGCCTGGGGGCCGGGCTCGTGCTCGGCGGTGGCGTGTACCGGGGCGAGCGCACGGGCGCGGGCGAGTTCGGCCACCAGGTCGTCCAGCTCGACGGCCCGCCGTGCGGGTGCGGTGGCCGGGGCTGTATCGAGGCGCTGTGCCTGGCGGCGGTCGCGGCCGGCGACACGGCGGGCGCGGCCCGGCTGCTCGGGGTCGGCGCGGCCAACCTCGTACGGCTGCTGGACGTCGACCGGGTGCTGCTCGGCGGCCGCACGCTGCTGGCGGCGGCGGACACGTACGTACGGGGGGTGGGCGCGGCGCTGGCCGATGACGCGGCGCGCGGGGACGGGCGTACGGTCCCGGTGGCCGTGGCCCCCGGCGGGGTGCGGACGGTGGTGGAGGGGGCGGCGGAACTGGTGCTGGCGCCGCTGTTCGGGCGGGCCGGAGGCGCGTTTCCAGTGCGGTCCGATTGACGGAAAATCCGCTGTTCGGGCGGGATGTGGGGACCATTCGGGGGTAGCGGGCGGGGATGTGCGGCGGCGGTGGGACCGGCGGTGCGATGTTCCTGACGGGCCGTGACTTCTCGACGCGTCCCGCTATTTCCTGTGCTTCCCATCGCTCGCTTTCCCGTCAGCGGAGGTCCGCCGATGCGCCCGCCCCGTGTCCTCGCCGCCGTGAGCGCCGCCGCGCTCGCGCTCGTACTCGCCCCGGACACGGCGGCCCGCGCGCTCGCTCCGGAGGTCACCCACGTCGCGGCCCATGTGCTCGTCCCAGAGGCCGCGCCCGCCCCGGTCGCCGTTCGCGCAGCGCCCGGTGATCCCGGCGGGAAGCCGCCGGGCTGCGGCGCGGCGCGCGGCGCGGAGTTCCCGGTCTCCGCGCGGATCGGCGGCGGCCCCGCGACGTACGAGCGCGGGGCCGGGTGGCGCGGCTGGCGGCTGGAGCTGCGGGATGCCACGGGGGCGGGGTGCCGCGCCGTGCACCCCGTCGCGGTCCTCGCCGACCGGGGCCGCGCCCTGAAGCCGCGCGACATCCGGATGGAGTTCTACGACGCGGGGGCGCGCCGCTGGTGGCCCGTACGGTTCGTACGGACCGACGAGGCGGAGAACGTCGGGGTCTTCGGCGGCGGGTCGTCCGGCGCCCCCGGCTTTTCCGGATTCACCCTCCCGGCCGGGCGGTCCGTCGTGGTGCCGGTGCGGCAGCGCTTCACGGGGGCCGCGCCCGAGGGGCCGGTCACCGAGAACGTCACCGCCGTGCGGCGGCGCGCAGGCGACGGCGACTGGGTCGGCCAGTCCGGCGACTACGCCTTCACCGTCAGGCGACCGGACGCGCACGGCGGGCGGCTGCCGGGGGAGAGCGCGGGGCACCCCTCCGACGGCATCGGCGACGGCGACGCCGACGGCCGTGGCTCCGCCCCGCCCGCCCTCGCCGACACGGGTTCGGGCACGCCCCTCCTCGGGCTCGGCGTCGCCTCGGCCGTGCTCGTGCTCGGCGGCGGGGCGCTGCTGGCCGGGTCGCGGCGGCAGCGGCCCTGAGGTGCGAGGATCGCGCCGTGGACTACCCAGTGGACTACCTGATGGACCAGGCGCCCGGCGCACCGATCCGGTCCGGCATACCCGAGCACGGGCGCATCCCCAAGTACTACGCGGTGAAGGTTCAAGTCGCGGAGTTGCTCGACGAGTTGGGGGAGGACGGACTGCTGCCGACCGAGCGGGACCTGGCGGTGCGGTTCGAGGTCTCGCGGGAGACGGTGCGCCAGGCGCTGCGCGAACTGCTGCTGGAGGGGCGGCTGCGGCGGATGGGGCGGGGCACGGTGGTGGCCGGGCCCAAGCTGGAGCAGCCGCTGTCGCTCGCGAGCTACACGGAAGGCGTCCGGCGCCAGGGCCGCCGGCCCGGCCGCGGCCTGATCGGCCTGGAGCGCTCCCCGTGCTCGGCCGCGCTCGCCGCCGACCTCGGGCTCGAACAGGGCGAGCCGGTCTGGCACATGGAACGCGTTCTGCTCGCCGACGACGAACGGGTGGGGCTGGAGAGCACGTATGTGGCGGTGGAACGCGTTCCCCGGCTCGATACGGACTTCGAACCCGACTCCTCCTTCTACGGGTATCTGCGCGACCGGCTCGGCATCGGCTTCGGCAGCGCGGACGAGCGGCTGGAGACGGTGCTCGCGACGCCGCGCGAGGCGCTGCTGATCGGGACGCCGCCCGCGCTGCCGATGCTGCTGATCCACCGGATGTCGCGGGACACGGAGGGGCTGCCGCTGGAGCGGGTGCGCTCGCTGTACCGGGGGGACCGCTTCTCCTTCACGGCGCGCCTGGAGGGATCGGAGCAGGGGGAGGGCTGAGGGCGGTTCCATGTCCCGGAGGGCGGCCCCGCGCTGCTGACGGCGGCCCCGTGCTCCGCTGAGGGCGGCTCGCGAGGCGCGGGCCGCCCTCCGTTCGCGTCCGATTGTGTCCGAAGTCACCGGAGGGAACACCTTTCCCTTCCCGGTGTAATCACGGAAGGATAACGGGTCTAGGCCAAACTTTGTGGCCTGTTCACCGCGGCGCCGCCTGCCGGCCCGCCGCGGGCCACCAGATCAAAGGAGCGTTCCGGTCATGCGAGTCATAGTCGTCGGAGCCGGCGTGGTGGGGACCATGCACGCCTGGCAAGCGATAGAACGCGGCCACGAGGTCGTACACATCGAGCGGGAAGCCGAGGCCAGAGGGGCCTCGGTGCGGAACTTCGGGCTCGTCTGGGTCAGCGGCCGCGCCGGCGGCGAGGAGCTGGACACCGCGCTGCGCGCCCGTGAGCTGTGGGAGGCCGTCGGCGAGCGCGTACCCGGCCTCGGCTTCCGTGCCAACGGCTCGCTGACCGTGCTCACCAACCCGGCGGAGCTCGCCGTCGCCGAGGCCGCCGTCGCCCGACCCGACGCCGCCGCCCGCGGCTACGCGCTCCTCACCGCCGAGGAGACCCGCGCCGCCAATCCCGCCCTGCGCGGCAGCGCCGTCCTGGGCGCCCTGTGGTGCGAGCGCGACGCCGCCGTCGAGCCGCGCGTCGCGCAGCGCGCCCTCAAGGACAAACTGCTGGAATCCGGCCGCTACACCTTCCTCGGCGGCCGCGAGGTCCGCGAGATCAGCGGCGAGCGCGCCGTCCGCGACGACCACGGCGACGTGCACACCGCCGACGCCGTCGTGCTGTGCACCGGCGCCTGGCTCGGCGGCCTGGTCAAGGAGCTGGCGCCCGACCTGCCCGTACGGCGCGTACGGCTCCAGATGATGCAGACCGACCCGCTCGGCGAGCCGCTGACCACCTCCGTCGCCGACGCAGACAGCTTCCGCTACTACCCGGCCTACGCCGGGGGCGCGCTCGACGCCATGGCGGCGGCGCAGCGGCAGCCGCCGGCCGCGGCCGAGCACCGGGCGCAGCTGCTGATGGTCCAGCGCGCCGACGGCGGGCTCACCATCGGCGACACGCATGAGTACGCCGCGCCCTTCAACTTCGACGTCGTCGAGGACCCGTACGAGCACCTGGCCGGGGTCGTCGAAGGGCTGCTCGGCCGCCCGCTGCCCACGGTCCGCCGCCGCTGGGCCGGGGTGTACGCGCAGTGCACCGAGACCGGGCGCATCGTGCACCGGCAGCAGGTGCGCGACGGCGTCTGGCTGGTCACCGGGCCCGGCGGCCGTGGCATGACCTGCTCTCCGGCGATCGCCGAGCGCACCGCGAACGAACTGGGATGGTGAGAGAGTTGACCGCGCAGAACATCTCGCAAAACACCGCGCACGAAGCCGTACGCGACACCACACGTGACAGCGCAGGCGACACCGCGCACGAAGCCGCACGCGACACGACGCGTGACAGCGCAGGAGCCGCCGCACGAGCCGCCGCGCCCGACGCCGGACGAAACACCGCGCCCGACGCCGGGCAGGACATCCAGCTCGTCGTGCTCGACATGGCGGGCACGACGGTCGCCGACGGCGGCCTCGTCGAGCAGTCCTTCGACGCCGCCGCCCGCAGCCTCGGCGTCGAGCCCGGCTCGGCCGACCACGCCGCGAAGCTCGACTACGTACGCGCCACCATGGGCGAGTCCAAGATCTCCGTCTTCCGCCACCTCTTCGGCGACGAGGAGCGGGCCCAGCGCGCCAACGCCGAATTCGAGGCCACGTACGGGAAGTTGGTGGCCGAGGGCAGGTGCGCGCCGATCCCCGGCGCGCGGGAGGCCATCGAGCGGCTCAAGGCCGACGGCCGCAGGGTCGTCCTGACCACCGGGTTCGCCCGCGTCACCCAGGACGCCATCCTCGACGCGCTGGGCTGGCGGGACCTGGTCGAGCTCACCCTCTGCCCGGCCGACGCGGGCGGCCGCGGCCGCCCGTACCCGGACATGGTGCTCGCCGCGCTGCTGCGCACCGGCGGGGCCGACGGGGTGCGGCGGATCGCGGTGGCGGGCGACACCTCGTACGACATGATCGCCGGGCGCCGCTCGGGCGCGAGTGTCGTCGCGGGCGTCCGTACCGGCGCGCACGGCGCCGACGCGCTGTGGGGGTCCGGGGCGACGCACGTCCTGGACTCCGTGGCCGAACTGCCGGCGCTGCTGGCGGGGACGGCCGTGCGGGCGTCCGAGTCCCCGGAGACGCGGACGTGACGACGTCGACCAGGACCGGCGGGGCGGTTGCCGCCCCGCCGGGCGGCGGGATCGCCTTCGAGGGCGTGTCCGTCGCGTACGGCGAGAACGTCGTGCTCGACGGCCTCGACCTCACCGTCGAGCCGGGCGAGGTGCTGGCCCTGCTCGGTCCGTCCGGCTCCGGCAAGACCACCGCGCTGCGGGCCGTCGCCGGCTTCGTGCGGCCGGTCTCGGGGCGGGTGCTGATCGGCGGCCGCGACGTCACCGCGCTGCCGCCGTACCGGCGCGGCGTCGGGATGGTCGTCCAGCAGTACGCGCTCTTCCCGCACCTGCGGGTCGACGCCAATGTGGCCTTCGGCCTGAAGGCGCGGAAGGCCCCGCGCGGCGAGATAGCGGGCCGGGTCGCCGAGGCGCTGGAGATGACCGGCATGGCCGGCTACGCCAGGCGCTACCCGCGCGAGCTCTCCGGCGGCCAGCAGCAGCGCGTCGCCATCGCGCGGGCGCTGGCGACGCGGCCCGGGGTGCTGCTCCTCGACGAACCGCTCTCCGCGCTCGACGCGCGGCTGCGCTCCGGGATGCTCGCCGAACTCGCCCGGCTGCACCGCGAGTTGCCCGACGTCACCATCCTGTACGTCACCCACGACCAGGTCGAGGCGTTGACGCTGGCCGACCGCATCGCGGTCATGGACCGGGCCCGGCTCCAGGACTGCGGCACCCCGCAGGACCTCTACCGCCGCCCGCGCACCGAGTTCACCGCCTCCTTCGTCGGCAACTCCAACCTGCTGCCCGTCACGGTCCGTTCCGGCGGCGTCGCCTTCGCGGGCACGGCGCTCACGGTCGACACGGGCGACGTGGCCGAGGGCGCGACGGCCACCCTGTGCGTACGGCCGCACCTCGTCGGCCTCGGCCCGGGCCCGAACACCCTGCGCGGCCGGATCGCCGAGGTCCAGTGGCGCGGCTCGACGCACCGCCTGTACGTCGACGTCGCGGGCCACCGCGTCATGGCGGACCTGCGGGAACTGCGCGAGACCCCGGCGCTCGGCGACGAGGTCGCCCTGCACTTCGCGGCCGACGACGCGGTGCTGCTGCCGGCGGGGACGTCCCATGGCTAGCCCGTACCGCTCCGAGCCGGCGGCCGTGGCCCACGGCCCCCGGCCCGTACCCGGTGAACAGCGCCGCACGGCACGTCGGCGCACCGTGCCCGCCTGGGCCTACGCCCTTCCCCCGGTGGCCGCCCTCGGCCTCGTGTTCCTCTATCCGCTGGCGCTGGTCGGATGGCAGTCCGTGTCGCCGGACGGCGGCGGGCACTCCGTCGCGGCGTACGGGGACGTCCTCGGACAGGCCTCGTTCCGGGACGCGCTGTGGAACACGGTCGTGATCGCCGTCGGCGCCACCGCCGGCTGCCTGGTGCTCGGGTTCGCGCTGGCGCTCGTCATCGCCTTCGTGCCGTTCCCCGGAGCCAAGGCCGTCGGCCGGTTCATCGACATCTTCCTCGCCTTCCCCTCCTTCCTCATCACCCTCGCCCTCCTCTTCATCTACGGCAGCGCCGGCATGGCCAACGGTCTGTGGACGGACGCGACCGGCGCGGCGAGCGGCCCCTTCGACTTCCTGCACACCCCCTACGGCGTGCTGCTCACGGAGATCACCTACTTCACGCCGTTCGTGATGCGGCCGCTGCTCGCCGCCTTCTCCCAGGTGGAGACGGGACAGCTGGAGGCCGCGGCCTCGCTCGGCGCGCGGCCCGCGCGCATCGTGCGGCAGGTGATCCTGCCCGAGGCGCTGCCCTCCCTCGCGGCGGGCGGCAGCCTGGTCCTCGTCATGTGCCTCAACGAATTCGGCATCGTGCTCTTCACCGGCGCCAAGGACGTCACGACCCTGCCCGTGCTCGTCTACAGCAAGGCCATCCTCGACGGCGACTACACCGGGGCGTGCGTCGTCGCGGTCGTCAGCATCGCGCTGTCGGCGGCGCTGTACGGCCTGTACCGCGTCCTCGTCGCCCGTACCGTGACCGCCGCCGGAGGCGCTCGTCATGCTCGTGCATAGCCGCGCCGCCCGCTGGGCGGTATGGGCCGGGTTCCTCGCCCTCTTCCTGCCGGTCTTCGCGCTGCCGTTCCTGGTGATCCTGGCCGCGTCCTTCTCGACCTCGTGGAGCGGCGCCTTCCCGTCCGGCGCGACCCTGACGCACTATCAGGACATCGCCCGAGGCGACTCGTCGGGCGCCCTGCTCGCCAGCCTCGCCACCGCCTTCGCGGCCGGAATCCTCGCCATGGCCGCGGGGACCTGGGCCGCGCTCGCCGCCGACGCGCTGCGCAGGCGCGGGCGGCGCGTCATCGACGCGCTGTTCATGCTGCCGGTCGCCGTGCCGTCCGTGGTCGTCGGCCTGTCGCTGCTGGTCGCCTTCTCCCAGCCGCCGATCCTCCTCAACGGCACCCGGCAGATCGTGATCGCCGCCCACGCGGTCCTGGTCACCGCCTTCGCCTACCAGTCCGTCAGCGCCGCCGTCGCCCGCCTCGACCCGGCGTACGAGCAGAGCGCCGCCAGCCTCGGAGCGCGGCCCTGGTACGTACTGCTGCGCGTCAAACTCCCCCTCCTGCTGCCCTCCCTCACGGCGGCGGCCGGGCTGTGCTTCGCCCTGTCCATGGGCGAGTTGAGCGCCACGATGATGCTCTACCCGCCGGACTGGCTGCCCCTCCCCGTCAAGATCTTCGGGGCTACGGACCGGGGCTCGCTCTTCGCCGGCGCCGCCCTCGCCGTGGTGCTGATGGCGACGACGCTGCTCGTCCTGCTCGCCGTCGGCCGCATCCGCACCCGCGCCTCGTACCGGTAGGCCGCCGGCCGGTCACCGGCGAGGCCCGTCTTTTTCCCGTCACCCTCCCATCACCCTCCACCAGGAGTACGACACGTCATGCGCAGCTACCTCAAGCCGATCGCCGCCGCCGCCGGGGCCCTGGCCCTCGGCGTCACCGCCACCGCCTGCGGCGGGGCCTCCACCGCGGACGGCAAGGCCAAGGAAGTCACCGTCTACAGCGCGGACGGGCTGAAGTCCGAGAAGGGCGACGGGTTCTACGACAAGGTCTTCAAGGACTTCGAGCGGCGGACCGGCATCAAGGTCAACTACGTCGAGGGCGGCTCCGGGGAGATGGTGCAGCGGCTGACCCGCGAGAAGTCCAACACCAAGGCGGACGTCGTCGTGACCCTGCCGCCCTTCATCCAGCAGGCGGCCGGCAAGGGGCTGCTGACCCCGTACAAGCCGCGGGGGTCGGACAAGGTCGCGGCCGGGAGCAAGGACGCCGACGGCGCCTGGACGTCCGTCGTCGACAACTACCTCTGCTTCATCTACAACAGCAAGGAGCTGAAGCGGCCCCCGAAGAGCTGGGAGGACCTGCTGGACGGCAGGTTCAAGGGCAGGCTCCAGTACTCCACGCCGGGCGTCGCGGGCGACGGCACGGCCGTACTCGTCAAGGCCATGCACGACTTCGGCGGCAAGGACGCCGCCATGAGCTATCTGAAGAAGCTCCAGGCCAACAACGTCGGCCCGTCCTCGTCCACCGGGCAGCTCGCGCCCAAGACCGACAAGGGCGAACTGCTCGTCGCCAACGGCGATGTGCAGATGAACTACGCCAACATGAAGTCCATGCCCCACCAGGGCATCTTCTTCCCCGCCGCGTCCTCCACCGGCAAGCCCACCACCTTCGCCCTGCCCTACGCGGCCGGGCTCGTCAAGGGCGCCCCGCACACCGCCAACGCCCGGAAGTTCCTCGACTACCTGCTCAGCGATGACGTGCAGCGCGAGGTCTCCGCGACCGGCGGCGGCTTCGCGGCCCGTACGGACATCAAGTCCGACGACAAGAACGCGACGGCCCTCGCCCAGATCATGAAGGGCGTCGAGGTCTTCCAGCCGGACTGGGCGGACATCGACGCGAACCTCCGGTCGTACGTCGAGGACTGGAAGGCGGCGACGGCGAGCTGACCGGACCCCCGCCCCGCCCCGCGGCCGGGCGTCTCATGCGCGTGCGACAGCTCGCGAGGCCGTGTCGGGTGTGCGGCCGTAGCGCTGCTCGGGGGGCGTGCACTATCGTCCGGCTGCTCCCGGCTGCTCCCGGCTGCTCCCGGCTGCTCCCGGCTGCTCCCGGCTGCTCCCGGCTGCCCCCGGCATGACGGGATGGCTGACGGGACCGGACGACCGGCCGGACCGAATGACTGACAGGACCGGATGACCGGCAGGGCACCGAAGGCTGCCCTCGACTGTGCCCGTGGGCTCTTGCCGTATGGCACGAGTGTTCGGGATCATCACGCCGTCCACCCGGAATGACGGCAAGGATGGCAGCGATGCGCCCGCACGACGAACGTCCGCGTACTTCTGCCGCGGGCACGCGGGTCGAAGCCCGGCCGGCGGCCCGGACCGCCGACCGCCCGGCCGGGGCCGGGGCGGGGTCCGCGGCCCGCCTCAGGGCGTTGCAGTCCGCCGCCGGGAACCGCGCGGTCGTGCAGACGCTCAGCACGGTACGGCCGGCCCGTACCGAGCCGGCCGCGCCCGCGGACCAGATCGAGCTCGCGGACCTGTCCGGGCGTACGGAGCCCGCCGAGCGTACGGACCGCGCCGAGAACGCACCCGCACCGCCGCCGGCGGCGGCTGGCCAGGGCACCCAGGCGCCCGCCGCCGCTGCCGCGCCCGGACCTACGGCGGCCGCCGCCGAGGCCGCGGCCGAACCCCACGGCGCGCGCAAGTGGGTCAAGAAGCTGCTGTCGAAGCCGTCCGAGAAGCTCGAAACCGTCAAGAAGCTCCTCGACCCCATCGACTTCGGCTCCAGCCGCGTCGTCTCACCCGTCGTGTCGGGCAAGTGGGCCGAGGCGGCCAAGGACTCGGACAAGGCGGCGACCGCGCGGGCGGTCGAGGGGACGCTCGCCACCGACGTCATGGGCGCGGCGGTCGACTCGGTGGCCACGGCCCGCGACACGAGCGGGGCCCTGAAGGCGCAGGGCGGGCTGAACGAGCTCAAGGAGAAGAAGGGCGTCGACTGGCGCTCCCTGCGCCGTGACCGGAACAGCAAGGGCGGCGACGCCGTCCAGGACATCGGCACCACCGTCAGCGACGGCATCGGGATGGCCAAGGGCGGCCTGAAGGTCGCCGGGAACGTCGCTCCGTCGGCGCTCGGCGAGACCGCCGGCGCCCTGACGATCGTCATCTCGATCAGCAAGGTCGTCCGGGACATCCGCTCCGTGGTGCGCACCCACCGTATGAAGCGGAACCTCGCCGGGGTGAACGCGCCGCCCGCGAAGTACGAGGGGACGATCGAGAACAAGCTGCTGCGCAAGGACATCGACCGGGCCCGCGCGGCCATGTCGGCGCCCCGTGCCGAACTGGCCGAGCGGCAGTCCCGCCCGACCTCGTCGTCCCGGCCGGATGGCGGCCCGGAGAACGCGGCGGCCATGCGCCGCCTGGAGGCGGAGGTCGCCGCGCTGACCGCCCAGATCGAGCAGCTGGAGGCGGAGGCGGCGGAGAAGGCGCCCGCCTACGAGGAGTCGGCGGAGCGGATCGCGGAGGTCGGCGCGTACGCGGTCAAGAAGCGCGGGCGCCGCCGCGTGAAGAAGGGCGTGTCGGCCACCGGCAACCTTGTCAAGGTCGCGGGCGCGGGGGTGAGCATCGCGGTCTTCGCCGGGGCCGTCGCCGTGTCGTCGCCGGTCGGCTGGGGGCTGGCCGCCGCCGCGGCCCTGCTGCTCGGCGGCCTCGCCCTCTACAAGGCGTGGAAGTCGGTCCGCAAGCGGTACAAGATCATCATGGCGGAGCAGGAGGCGGCCGCGAAGGCGGGCGAGGACGCCCACGAGGAGGGCGCCGAGCACGCCGAGGGCGCCCCCGCCGTGCCGGGCGTGGACCCCGCCGCCGTGGAGTCGGCCACCCAGCTGACCCCCGCGCAGGCGATGGGCAAGGCTCTCGCCTTCTGGAAGTCCGTCGGGCCGGGCAAGCGGCAGCGGATGGCGGGCGAGCTGTACGACCTGGCCAACGGCAGCGACAACGAGGTGCGCACGACGGCACGGGAGCTGCTGAAGCAGCTCAACATGGGCCCGGACAGCCTGCGCATGAGCGCCGGCGACTGGGAGGTCGACCTCAAGGACCCGGAGCAGAAGGAGAAGTGGACGAAGCTGATCGAGAACCGGCTGGCTTCCTGACGCGCGACGGGCGCGGCCCCTTTACGGGAACCGCGCCCACCGTCCCGGCAACGGAGACCGGGCCCACCGCCCTCGTAAGGGAACCGCGCCCACCGCCCTCGTAAGGGAACCGCGTACGGGAACTGAACCCGCCGTCCGCTCAGATGAGGTCCGCTCAGATGAGATCCACCAGGTCCGCGATCGAGTCCACGACGCGGGTCGGCCGGTACGGGTAGCGGTCGATGTCGTCCTTGCCGGTCAACCCGGTGAGCACGAGGAACGTCTCCATCCCCGCCTCCAGGCCCGCCAGCACGTCCGTGTCCATCCGGTCGCCGATCATCGCGCTGGTCTCGGAGTGCGCGCCGATGGTGTTGAGGCCGGTCCGCATCATCAGGGGGTTCGGCTTGCCGACGAAGTACGGCTCCTTGCCCGTCGCCTTGGTGATCAGCGCGGCCACGGAGCCCGTGGCGGGCAGCGCGCCCTCCGGGGAGGGCCCGGTGTTGTCGGGGTTGGTCGCGATGAAACGGGCCCCGTCGTTGATGAGCCGGATGGCCTTGGTGAGCGACTCGAAGGAATAGGTCCGGGTCTCGCCCAGAATGACGAAATCGGGGTCCGCGTCGCTCAGCACATAACCGGCGTCGTGCAGCGCGGTGGTCAGCCCCGCCTCGCCGATCACATAGGCCGTGCCGCCGGGGTGCTGGTTGTCCAGGAATTTGGCGGTGGCCAGCGCCGAGGTCCAGATGTTCTCGACCGGCACGTCCAGCCCGATCCGGTTCAGCCGCGCGTGCAGGTCGCGGGCCGTGTAGATCGAATTGTTGGTGAGCACGAGAAACGGCCTGCCGGAGTCGCGCAGCTTCTTGATGAAGGCATCCGCGCCGGGCACCGGAACGCCCTCGTGCATCAGCACGCCGTCCATGTCGGTCAGCCACGATTCAATGGGCTTGCGCTCTGTCATGGGTGAGAACTCCTGCCATACGCGGAATCATGGGATGGCCATCCTATTCATTCGCGCCGACGCGGTGACTTCGTCGCGCTTTCCCCCATTTTACGGAGCACCGCCGCCGGCTCCGGCCCTGCCCGAATCGCTGTTTCGTCACCTGATGGAGTAATACGGACACGGAGCGGATGCGCGCGGCGGCCCCAAGGTGAACCTTCGAAAGCACCAGGAGGTTCGCCATGGGTTCTGTCCGCGGCACTGTCCGCCTCTCGCTCTGCGGCGCGTTCGCCGTCGCCGCCCTCGCCGTCTCCCCCCTCAGCGCCCAAGCCCAGGACCAGGCCGATCCGTACGCGGGCGACGAGACGCCGGGCGCCGTGCGGATCGACCCGCTCACCGGCGCCCCCGGCGGCGAGGTCGCGCTGCGCGTCTCCGGCTGCCGGGCCGACAAGGCGGTGGCCAAGTCGGAGGCGTTCGTCGCCGACGTCAAGCTGGCGAAGGACGCCGACGGGCTCTTCGGCGAGGCCGCCATCCGCTCCTCGGTCAGCGTCGGCGAGTACGCCGTCACCGTCGCCTGCGCCGGTGAGGAGGAGACGGTCCAGGGGAACCTCACCGTGACGGCCGAGGGCTCCTCGGCCCCCGCCTCCTCGCCCGTCGCGCCCGTACCGGCCGGCGGCGGCGGCACCGCGCCCCGGATCGAGGACACGGGCGGCCCCGAGCCGTACGGACTCGTCCTCGCGGGCGGCGCCGCGCTGGTGCTCGGCGGGCTGTTCCTGCACCGCCGCCGGCGCCGCGGCGCGCCGACGGACCGCTGAGCGGGACGGGGCCGCGGAAGATGGAGCACGCGCGCAGCAGCGGCTACGGCCGCATGGTGATCGGAGTGGTCTGGGCGGCGCTGCTGCTGGGCCTGTGGCTGTGGGGGCGGGAGATCACCGAGGGGCGGGGCAGCGCGACACCGACGACCGGCGACGTGGCCGCCGTCGGCCGCCCCGCGAGTCACCCGCTGCCCCCGGCGCACGGCCCGCTGCCGGATGCCCGGCCGCGGCGCGTCTCCATCGAGTCGCTGGGCGTACGGGCCCCCGTCGTCGCCCGCGGACTGGACGCGCGCGGCGCGGTGGACCCGCCCCCGTACGAGCGGGCCGGCGAGGTCGCCTGGTACCGCGGCGGACCGCGGCCCGGCGGCGCGGGCGCGGCCGTCCTCGTCGGCCACCTCGACACCAGGACCGCGCCCGCCGTCTTCCACCGGCTCGGCGGCGTCAAGCCGGGCGCGCTGATCGAGGTGGCCCGCTCGGACGGCTCCGTCGCCGAGTTCACGGTCGAGGACGTCTCCGTCTTCGCGAAGCACCACTTCGACGCCGGAAAGGTCTACGGGCCGCGCGCCGGGCACCGCGCCGAGCTGCGCGTCATCACCTGCGGCGGCGCGTACGACCGGACCCGCCACGCCTACTCCGCCAACGTCGTGGTCTCCGCCTACCTCACCGGGGAGCGCCTCGCGCCCGCGTCCGGCGCCTGACCCGGGGCCCGCCGGAACGTCCGGAACGCTGCGCCGAACGGGTGGGCGTCGGGCGTGCCGCCGCCTATCGGGCCGGGGCAGTGGCCCGCTCCCCCCGGAGCCGCCGACCCGGCCCGACCTCGACCGCGGGAGCCAGGACTGCGGGAGTGGTCCGGCGCGACCGCGGGAGGTTCGGCGCGGCCGGGGGCCGGGGCCACGGCGACGACTTTAGAACGTCAGCTCCTCCGTCACTAGGGCTAGTTGACGCCAAGTTGCGCGGCGGACACGGAGTGCTGACGGTGCGGACGCGGCGTCGCGCGGGCGGTCGGGCGGCCCGCGGAAGAGCGCGGACGTGCCGGCGTTCGAACATTTCCGGTGGTGGCGGACGCCCGTAGCAGGTCCCTCAATGGCCGTAACAGCTTCTCGACACGGGTCGGCTGCCGGGGCCCCCGTGTCAGGATTGGCGGGACCGGATTTGTCCCGCTGAGGGCCTGGGCCATTCCAGGAGTGCAGCCAAGGGGGAGTGGATGTACGGCAGTCGCACCGGGCACAGGTACCGAGCCGGAATCAGCACGGCGGGGGCGGCGGCGGGGGTGCTGCTGCTGATCGCCGCCTGCTCGTCCGCCTCCGACAAGCCCGACAAGAGCGAAGGCCCCGCCCAGCGGCCGAAGTCCACGGCCCCCTACTGGGTCAACCCGGACAGCACGGCCGCCAAGGAAGCGGCGAAGCTGCGCGCGGACGGCAAGAAGAACGACGCCGCGCTGATCGACAAGATCGCCGCCCAGCCCGTCGCGGAGTGGATCGGCATCGACGACCCGGAGGGCCAGACCCGCGGCTTCACCGAGGCCGCGGCGAAGGCCGGCCGCGAGGCGCTGCTCGTCCTCTACAACATCCCGCACCGCGACTGCGGCCAGTACTCCCAGGGCGGCGCTGCCGACGGCAACGCCTACCGGGCCTGGCTGGACAAGGCGCTGCGCGGCATCGGGGACCGCCGCGCCACCGTGGTCCTGGAGCCGGACGCGCTGCCGCACATCGGGGACGGCTGCACCCCGGAGCAGTTCCACGAGGAGCGGTTCGCGCTGCTCAAGGAGGCCGTGGACAAGGTCAAGGCGCTGCCCAACACCAAGGTCTACCTGGACGCGGGCAACCCGAACTGGGTCACGCCCCCGGACCGCATGGTCGACCCGCTCAAGCGCGCGGGCATGGCCGCCGCCGACGGCTTCGCCCTGAACATCTCCAACTTCCAGACCACCGAGGCGAACAAGGAGTACGGCGACAAGCTGTCCGGGATGCTCGGCGGCAAGCACTACGTCATCGACACCAGCCGCAACGGCAACGGCCCGCTCGCCGGCGCCGACCACGAGAAGACCTGGTGCAACCCGTCCGGGCGCGCCCTCGGCGAACCGCCGACCGTCAAGACCGGCGACCCGCGCGTGGACGCCTATCTGTGGATCAAACGGCCCGGCGAATCCGACGGCACCTGCAAGGGCGGCCCCGGCGCGGGCACGTGGTGGCAGAAGTACGCGCTCGAACTGGCCCGCAACGCGCACTGAGCCGACCGGGCGCGAGGGCCGCCGTCCGGGCCGAGGCTCCTCGGCGGCCCGTCGCGCGACGGCCCTCAAGCCCCGTCGCGCGACGGCCCCAAGCGTTGCGCAATGCTCCCCGGTGCCCTGTCTCGCGACGGCCCTTAGCGCCGTATCAGCTGCGTCGACTGCTCGTCGAGTTCCGCCGCCGGCTCCGGGGCCGGTCTGCGCGCCGAGTCGCTGATTTTCAACAGCAGGGCGATGAGGACCCAGTTGGCGACCTGGGACGAGCCGCCCTGGGCGAGGAAGGGCAGGGCCTTGCCGGTGAGCGGGATCAGCCCGGTGACGCCGCCGGACACCACGAAGACCTGGAGCGCCAGCGCGCTGGCGAGCCCCGCGGCGAGGAGCTTGCCGAACGAGTCGCGGGCGTCCAGCGCGGCCCGCAGCCCGCGCTCCACCAGCAGCGCGTACAGCAGGAAGACCGCGGTCATGCCCGCGAGGCCGAGCTCCTCGCCGACGCTGGTGAGGATGAAGTCGCTGCGCGCGGCGAACCCGATGAGGTCGGGGCGGCCGGAGCCGAGCCCGGTGCCCAGGATGCCGCCGCTGCCGAAGCCGAACAGGGCCTTGGCGAGCTGGTCGGAGCCGGCGCCGGGGTCCTTGAGGGCCTCGAAGGGGTGCAGCCAGGCCGAGATGCGGCCGTGCACGTGCGGTTCCATGGCGCCCACCACGGTCGCGCCGACGGCGAACATCAGCAGGCCGGTCACCACCCAGCTGGTGCGCTCGGTGGCGATGTACAGCATGATCACGAACAGCCCGAAGAAGATCAGCGAGGTGCCGAGGTCCCGTTCGAAGATCAGCACCATCAGGCTCAGCAACCACACGGCGGCTATCGGGCCGAACTGCCGCCCGCGCGGCAGCGAGAAGCCCAGCACCCGCCGGCTGGCCAGCGCGAGGGCGTCCTTGTGCTGGGTCAGATAGCCGGCGAAGAACACGGCTATGACGATCCTGACGAACTCGCCGGGCTGGAACGACAGCGACCCCAGCGTGATCCACCGCTTCGCGCCGAGCGTGTCCGCGCCGAAGAACATCGGGGCGATCAGCATCACCAGGGCGACCGTGATGCTGATGTAGGTGTACCGCTGGAGGTGGCGGTGGTCCTTGAGGAAGATCAGCACGGCGGCGCAGACGGCGATGCCTATGGCGCCCCACATCAGCTGGGTCGGCGCCACCGTCACCGCCCGCTTGGGGGAGCTGAGGGCGAACGCGAGGTCGAGCCGGTGGATCAGGACCAGCCCCAGGCCGCTCAGCACGACGGCGATCGGCAGGATCAGCGGATCGGCGTACGGCGCGAATCTTCGCACCGCCCAGTGCGCCCCCATGGCCATCGCCGTCATCCCCAAGGCGTACGCGGGCAGCTCGGCCGGCACCTTCCCCTCCGTGGCCAGACCCACCGACGCGTAGCCGAACAGCGTCAGCAGCACCGCCAGGGCCAGCATCATCAGTTCCGCCCGCCGGCCGCGGCCCTCCTCGGGCCGTGCCCCGCGGGACGAACCCCTTCTGCCTGCGCCCATCCCCATGCTCCTCAGTCAAATGTCGGTCTCATAGCGGCCGCCAACGGCGGACCCGGCTCCTGGTGACACGGCACGAGTCCGCCCGTTCGTCTAGAGACTCGGGACGTCACGCAAGGTTGCGTAAAGATGCAACCGCCGAGGAGAGATTAGTCATGCGCGGGGAGCGGCCCGACCGTGCACCCCCTGTGCGGCGACTGTGCGGGGCCTGTGTACGTACGGACCCCGGTGCCGCCGGCCCGTACGAGCCCTGCCGCGGCCGAGGGCGGCGGCAACGCGGAGAGCGCCGGCGGCCAGGCCGGCGCTCTCTTCTCAAGGGTTCCCCGCCGCGTCCCGGCCGGCGGCGCACCGGCCGGGCGCCGCGCCTCACGGACCGGCGGCCTCCGGGACCTTCAGCCACACCGCCTTCGAGGGCGTGCCCTGGTCGTCGACCACGTTGAGCATGTACCAGCCGGGCGGCACCAGCGAGGGGTCCTTGGGCAGGGTGACCGTGACGCTGTCGGCGGTCTTGGTGTAGTCGAGGGCGATCGAGCGCTGCTCGATGTTGGTCACGTGCGTGAAGGAGCCCGGCCGGATCAGGCGGGCCTTGCGGACCGTCGCCGCGTGGCTGGTTTTGAAGGTGGCCTTGCCGCCGAGCTTCACCGTGGGCGGCCGTCCGCCGGTGTCCTTCAGGTCGGGGCGCGAGTCGTTGTAGAGGTACGGCGGGGTGTAGAGGTCGATCTGCTGCTGGAACTTCCCGGGCTTGGTGTTGTCCTTGTCGCCGTAGAGGGAGTCGGAGCCGAAGGTCATGACCCGGCCGTCGGGCAGCAGCAGCGCGCCCGAGTGGTAGTTGCGGCCGACCAGCGGGTCGGCGACGGAGTGCTTCTCGTTGGCCTTCGGGTCGTAGATCTCGGCCTTGAGGACGTTGGACTCGCTGCGGCCCCGGTAGTCGCCGGAGCCGTTGGTGGTCAGCACGGTGTCGTCGGGCAGGATCACGCTGCTGGGGTAGCGGGCCTTCGCGTACAGGTCCGGGCCGTCCTTGAAGCGCGGGTCCTTCGCGTGCAGGTCCACGATGCGGGTCTTGGCGGTCGACTTCTCGTCCTCGCCGACCCCGCCGCCGCCGAGCACCATGTACCGCTGGGCCTGGGCGGGCGGCAGCAGCACCGACATGGAGGTCTCCAGCGCGTCCGGGTCGCTCATGCCGGGCACGGCCTTGAAGGCGTTGGACTTGAGGTCCCAGATGCCGGGGGTGCGGCCCTGGTCGGCCGGTCCGTAGCCGGCGTTGGAGCCGGTGTAGAAGATCTTGCCCTGGTCGGTGAGGAAGAGCGCGGGGTAGGTCGGGAAGAACCGCTGCTTGGGCAGGTACGTCCACTTCTTGGTCTTCGGGTCGTAGATCTCGTTCTTGCCCGGGACGACCTGGCCGATCTCGTCGAGGCCGGAGACCGAGAGCACCTTCCCGTCCTGGAGGGTGGTCAGCGTCGGGTACCAGCGCGCCTCGTTCATCGGGTCGACCGTGAGGTAGCGCTCGGAGACCGGGTCGAACTCGTAGCTGTCCTTGATCCCCTGGAAGTCCTTCTTGTCGAAGGACAGCTTGTTGGCGATGCCGTAGAGGTTACGGGCGTCCGCGCCGGTCAGGCCCTTGATCGCGTAGTTGTCCGTGAGCCCGGTCTCGTGCTCGGGCCCTTTCTCCAGGGCCTCCACATAGACGCGCGCCGTGCTGGCCGTGACGGTGACCTTGCCGGTCTTCGGGTCCGTGGCCTTCTTCGCGCGGGGGACCAGCAGGTTGTCCTTGGACTCGAAGGACTTGCCGGTCGCCTTGCCCGTGAAGACCGTGCCCGCCGGGAAGGTCTTCGGCTTGTCCGGGTCCTCGTTGTGGACGATCATCAGGCCGCCGGCGCGGGTGACGTCGCCGCCCAGCTTCTCGTAGCGCTGGGTGCCGCCCGCGACCAGCAGCTTGCCGTCCGGGAGCTGGGTGTGGCCGGCGCAGAAGAGGTCCTTCGGGGTCGGGATGTTCTTGAAGGTGTTCTTCTCGGGGTCCCACAGGACCGTGCGGAAGGACTTGGCCTTGAAGTTGGCCGCGTTGTTGCCGGAGCCCGCGACGAGCAGCACCTTGCCGGTGTGCAGCAGGGCCGCGTGAATGGTGTTGATCTTGTATTCCTTCGGCACGTCGACCACGTTCCAGTGGCCGTTCGCCGCCTTGTACTCCGGCTGGTTGATCTTGTAGTCGTGGTACTTCTCGGAGGCGAAACCCCAGATCGCCGGCCCGTTCAGCCCGGCCAGCACGAGGACCGCCGCCCCGCCGATGGCTATCCGGCGGGTGCGGCGGCTCGGACGGTACTTCACCGGTCGGCACCCCCAAGGGCGAGCTGGGCGGTCTCGTTCTGCGGGTCGCCGCGGCCGGGCCGCTTGCGCCTGCCCCCGCTCTTGCCCTTGCCCTTGCGCAGCGTCCACGCCCAGGCCAGGATCGGCGCCACCGTGATCAGCAGCGCCAGCGTGGCCCAGGTCCGCATCGCCACGTGCGTATGGCCGAGCAGGAACGAGGCCACCAGGGAGCCGCCGAAGACCAGCACGAAGAAGAGGTGTACCCGGAAGGTGCCGAAGAGCGTGTCGGGGCTGGCCGAGTCGCCCTTGGGGGTCACCACGAACGTGCTCTTGCGCCGCAGCACCGCGTCCATCAGCGAACGGGCGTAGATCGGCGCGGAGAGCGCCGACATCACCATGCCGGCCAGGCCGCCCGAGCCCTCGGGCTCGTGGGGCGAGACGTTGTGGCGGCGGTTCCAGATGTAGAGCCCGATCTGGAGGGCGGCGGCGTCGCTGTAGAGCATCATCCAGACCTCGGAGTTGATCTGGATGCCCGAGGCGCCCATCCCCAGGAAGAGTGCGCAACTGAGGCCGCCCAGAATCCAGTTGACGGCCGTCATCGGGTAGTAGATGACCATCAGCGTGTAGTTGAGCAGCTTGCCGGGCGACAGGGTGAACGGGCCCTTCCAGAACTGCTTGAGGATCGTCTCGTACGTGCCGCGCGACCAGCGCAGCTGCTGGGTGAAGAAGTCCGTCCACGCGTTCGGCCCCTCGCCGACGGCGAGCACGTCCGGCGTGTAGACCGAGCGCCACTTGCGGCCGGTGCCCGGGTTGCGGTGCCGGTGCAGCTCGAAGCCGGTGGCCATGTCCTCGGTGATCGAGTCGTAGAGGCCGCCGATGCCCTTGAGGGCGCTGATGCGCACGGCGTTGTTGGTGCCGACGAACATGGGCGCGCCGTAGCGGTTGCCCGCCCGCTGGATCAGGGCGTGGAAGAGGAACTGCTGGCTCTCGGCGGCCTTCGTGACGGCCGCCTCGTAGTTGCCGTAGACCTGCGGCCCGACGACGAAGGCGATGTCGGGGTCGCGGAAGTAGCCCAGCATCCGCTCCAGGAAGTTCGGCAGCGGCACGTGGTCGGTGTCGACGGAGGCGAAGAAGTCGTAGTCGTCGCCGTGCGCGTCGAGCCAGGCGTTGTAGTTGCCGTGCTTGGTCTTCGCGCGGTGCGGGCCCTTGGGCCGGTTCCACTTCTCGACGCCCTTGCGGGAGAAATGGTGCACGCCGAGCCGCCGGCAGACCTCCTTGACCTCGGGGTCGTCGCCCTCGTCGAGCAGCCATACGTGCAACAGCCCCCGGTGGCGCAGGAGTACGGCAGCCTCCAGGGTCTTCGTCACCATCTCGATCGGCTCCTTGCCGGGCACGAACGAGGTGAGGAAGGCGACCTTGGTGCCGGTCTCGGGCACCACCGGGATCGGGTCGCGGGCCACCAGCGTCGCGTGCGCGTTGGAGGTGACGTTCATGGTGCGGAACAGCTCGATCAGCCCGATCGACACCAGCATCACGGTGTCGAGGACCTTCATGGACGTGGTCGCGTGGTCCCGGTCGGTCCAGTGCGCGGGCTGCATCAGCCACAGCAGCAGGGCGAGCGAGACGATGGGGGCGCCGCCGAGCAGCAGCGCCGCGCGTATCCGGTGCGGCTCGTCCGCGAGCAGACTGCGGTAGCGGACCCGGTACGGGCGGCCCGGGTCGGGCTTGGTCAGCGGCCCCGCGAGACGGCTGTAGTGCTCGTAGTCGTAGCGCGACGGAGGCCGGCGGCGGAGCGCCGGGAGCCGGTTGGAACCGGTGTGGTGCGGGTCCTGGTGCTGGCGCGGCAGGCGCAGTCGGGTCGTCGTGGACGGGTCGTATGCATGTTGGTCATCGTGCCGGGCGCCGGTAGGCGTCGACGTCATGAGTCATCCCCCCGCACGCATGCTGGCTGCGTGTCAGTTGCCGAGCCCTGTGGGTCCCCCTCGACCGCGCGGGCTCGTCCGTGTCGGCCGCCACCTGGGCACGACGCGTGACGACCGTCTCCCGGCGGCCCCTTCCGCCGCCGGAATCCCCCCTGTGCGAATCCACCGAGATTCCCCAACTCGGTTGGCGCGCAGCGCTATTGGACCCCTGGGGTCCATGACGCCAGGCAAGGGTCCCCGACCCCGCCACATGATCGCAAGGGTGATACGAGGTGTTTACCGGGCAAAGCGGTGCGCTGAACCAAGTCGTGTACGGATGTTGCCAAAGTGGTCACGAATGGCCGCTTCCGCTCGTACGGCGTCACCCGAGCGCACCGCCGCGAGGATCTCCCTGTGCTGCGCGCAGGTGACCGCGGGGTCCGCGTGCGGCTCGGCCAGATCCGTGCGCACCCGGTGGAAGGCGACCCAGAACGCCTCCAGGACCTCGCTCAGCAAGGGGTTGTCCAGGCCGCGGTGGAGGGTCGCGTGGAAGGCGCGGTCGGTCTCCGCCCGTACGGTCCCGGCGGCGGCCTCCTCCTCCATCCGGGCCACCAGCGCGTCGAGTTCGGCGAGATCGGCCGCCGGCACCCGGCCCGCCAGCCGCGCTATCAGGCCGGTCTCCACGGCCTCGCGCAGTTCGAGGAGCTGGAGCAGGTCGTCCTCGCCCCGGTAGTGCCCGGCGACGGTGCGGAAGATCAGGCCCTCGACCATCGGGGCCATGGACATGGGTCCCACATAGGTGCCGAAGCCGTGCCGGATCTCGACGATCCCCATCGCCTGAAGGGCCTTCTGCGCCTCGCGCACCGAGTTGCGGCTCACGCCGAGCAGCTCCATCAGCTCGGTCTCGGTGGGCAGCGGGGCGCCGGAGGGGAGCCGCTGGTCGATGATCAGCTTCTTGATGCGTTCCTGGATGTCGTTCGCCATCCCGCGACTGTGCACCGCTGCCTCCGATGTGAACAGAGATAAAGACCGAGGCCCCCTCGCCAATGGCGAGGGGGCCTCGGTCCTACGTGCGCCGCCAGGGACTCGAACCCCGGACCCGCTGATTAAGAGTCAGCTGCTCTAACCAACTGAGCTAGCGGCGCGCGCTGACGGGAAAACTCTACCGGATCTCCGGAGGTGCTCCGGACCATCCGGGAGCGGGCCGGCGCCGAATGGGCAGCGGAGTGAACAGAGCGTCGCGGTAAAGGGCCGAAAGTCCTTTGGTTTATGGACTTTGGACTGCACAACCTCCCGTTTTGCTCTGTGAAGATCATGTCTGTCGCGCAAGATCATCAGTTGCTCCGTCAACATGCGGTTTGTCCGGGTAGTTGAGAAGCTGTGCCGAGTGCACAGCGCGACGGGAACTTCACGGCCTGGAGGGGACTCGTATGTCGATGCCGGTGTTTGAGGAATTCGATCCCCCGGGCGATTGCGCTTGCGGGGGGTGCGTGCAGCGCCGCCGGGCCCTGCTGCACGCGGTGCCGGCCCGCGACGGCGGCCACCCGGCCGCGCACGGCGCCCGCCGGGCCGTCGTCCTCGTCGCGGCGGCGGGCACGGTGCTCGGCGGCGGCGCGGGCGCGGCGATAGCCGCCGGCCCCGCCCCGTCCGAGGTCAGTAGCACGGACGTACGAAACGGCGGGGCGCCGGACGCGCCCGCCGACGCCACCCCGCAGGGCCGGACCGGCGCGCTGTACGGCGCCGACAGCGAGGCGGCCGGCGGCCGGGGCCCGGTCATGGCGCTCGCCGTGGCCAACCGCACCACCACCCGCGACGCGATACTGAACCGCGCCCAGCACTGGGTGAATCAGCAGGTTCCGTACAGCATGAGCCACTACTGGTCCGACGGCTATCGGCAGGACTGCTCGGGATTCGTCTCGATGGCCTGGAATCTCGGCAGCAACCAGTGGACGGGCAGCCTGTCGCAGTTCGGCACCCGGATATCGAAGAGCCAGTTGCAGCCGGGCGACATACTCCTCTTCCACAATGCGGCCAATCCCGGAGCGGGTTCGCACGTCACCGTCTTCGGCGGCTGGGCGAATTCCGCGCAGACCCGGTACATCGCGTACGAGCAGACCCGCCCGCATACGCTCAAGCGCAGCACCCCCTATGCCTACTGGAACAACTCCAGCCGCTATGTCGCCTATCGCTACAACGGGGTAGTCGGCGGCGGCAGCGGAAACAGCGGCGGCTCCGCCGCCTTTCCCGGCGCCGGTTCCTTCGGCCCCGGCGCGTACAACTCCCACGTGACCCGGCTCGGCCAGCTGCTCGTGCAGCGCGGCGGCGGAAAGTTCTACTCCGAGGGGCCGGGGCCGCGCTGGTCGGAGGCGGACCGCCGGGCGACGCAGGCGTTCCAGAAGGCGCAGGGCTGGTCGGGCGGCGACGCCGACGGCATACCCGGCCGGGCGACCTGGGACTACCTGGTGAACGGCAAGGGCAAGAACATCGGCGGCTCCGGGGGGTCGGGCAACTCGGGCGGCAATCAGGGCGGCAATCAGGGCGGAAACGCCGGGAACCGGGCCCCCGCCTATCCGGGCGCGGCCAAGTTCCGCCCCGGCCAGTCCAACCCGTATGTCGCACAGCTCGGCAAACAGCTGGTCAAAAAGGGCTACGGCAAGCACTACTCACAGGGCCCCGGCCCCCGGTGGAGCGAGAGCGACCGCCGGAACGTCGAGGCATTCCAGCGGGCGCAGGGCTGGGGCGGCCGCGACGCCGACGGCTACCCCGGCCCCGAGACCTGGCGGCGGCTCTTCGCATGACGGAGCGGAAGATGAAGAAGGACAGCAGGGACAGTAAGGAGCCGGGGCCCTCAGCGGGCGCGGCGAAGCCACGCAAGCAGGGTGACCGGCACGAGCAGCACGAACAGCACGGCCGGCAGGGAGAGGACGGTGGTGCCGCCGGGCCGCAGGGGAGCGCGCACGGCGGACCTCACGCGGGCGCGCACAGCGGACACCACGGGGGCCCGCACGCCGGGCCGAACACCGGCCTGAGCGCCGGTCCGCACGCCGGCCCGCACGCAGGCCAGAGCACCGGCCCGCACGCAGGCCAGAGCACCGGCCCGTCCACCGGCACCCGGATGCGCGCCATCTGGCACGGCGAGGGCATCCCCATGGACATGCTCTTCCGCGACGACCGCGACGGACACGGGCACGGCCCCGCGCCCGTCGAGGAACGCGAGGCGCCCGGCCCGTTCCAGGCCGACCGGCCGGGGGCCCAAGTGGCCGTCATCGAGGGCGGCCGGGGCCCGGCCGTCGAGCCCGAGGAGGCCGGCGGCGAGACGGCGGGGGAGGGCGCGCGGACGCCCGAGGACGACACGACCGAGCAGCCGCTCATCCTCGTGCCGCTGATCGACCCCGACACCGGCAAGGAGTTCGTCTACCCGGCCGACCTCGCCGACCCGACCCCGGTCAGCCGCTCCGGCCCCGCGAGGACGCCCGCGTCCGGCTCCGCCAAGACGCCCCCGCCCGACGCCGCGTCGGACACGGCGTCCGCGCCCCCGGCCGCCCAGGTGCCCGCGCCCGCCCGCACGGAGGGCACCGCTCGTACGGAGGACACTGCCCGTACGGACGCCACCGCTCGTACAGAGGACAACGCCCGTACAGAGGACACCGCGACGGCCATCGCGGGCATCGCGGCGGCGACCGCCCTCGCCGACGCCGCGGGCCGCCCGGGCCCGCGCGACACCGCCCGTACGGACCACAGCGGCCGTACGGGCAGGGGCGGCCGGGACGTACGCGCCGACGGCGGGCCGGGCGCGTCCGGCGGCCGCAACCGGCGGCGGGCCGAGCCCCGGTCCGAGACCCGCGAGGCCCCCGAGGGCGACGCCGACCTCGTCGAGCGGCCCGGCCCCGCGCTCTCCGGCTGGTGGGCGATCTTCGTCGGACTGCTGGCCCTCGGCGGCTGCGGCTGGCTGCTGTGGCGCGCGGGCGTCCTGCCGGAAGCGGCCCTGAAGGCCGTCCGGCTGCCGGTCCGCGAGCGCACGGAGGTGCGGCCCTGGGAGTGGGCGGCCGTCGCGGCGGGCGGCGTGGTCGCGCTGCTGGCCTTCGGCGGACTGACCCGCGGCCGGGTGGGCTGCGCCTGGGTGCTGTCGCTCTTCGGCCGGTACCGGGGGAGCGTGCGGCGCACCGGACTGGTGTGGATCAGCCCGCTGGTGCTGCGCCGCCGGGTGGACGTGCGGCTGCGGCACTGGCGCAGCGAGCCCATGGTCGCCGTGGACGCCAAGGGCGTCGCGCTGCGCGTCGTGGTCCTGGTGGTGTGGCGGGTGCGCGACACGGCGCGGGCCACGCTCGCGGTCGACGACTACGCCGGCTATCTGAGCGAGCAGGTCGAGGCGGCCATGGCCCGCGTCCTGTCCCAGCTCCCGGCGGACGCCTTCCACGACGACGCGCCGACGCTGCGCGACGCGGAGGCCGTCGGCGACGCGCTGACCCAGGTCCTCTCCGACCAGGTCCGCTCCATCGGCGTGCAGGTCTTCTCGGCGCAGCCGACGCGCATCGAGTACGCGCCGGAGGTCGCGGCGGCGATGCAGCGCAGCCAGATCGCGGCCATCGACGCCAAGCACCGCGACTCGGTGCTGACCTCGGTGGTGGACGCGGTGGACGACACCGTCAGCAGGCTGACCGCGCGCGGGCTCGTGGAACTGGACGACTACGAACGCAAGGCGCTGGTCAAGGATCTGACCGTCGCCTTCTACACGGCGCGCGGCAGCTCGGCCGCCAAGCACTGAGCCCGGCACCGAGCTGACGCGCGAAGAGGCGGCCGCGGGCCGCGCCATCTGGAGAAAGGCGGGAAAGAGTGCGTACACCTGCATTCAGCGAGGAGATACCGACCGACTGCGCGTGCGCGTTCTGCACGGGCGCGGCGGTCGAGTCGGCACGGCGCAACGGCGGCACCCCGCAGCGGTGCACGGTGCGCGGCGCCATCGCCGCGGCGGTGGGGGCCGCGGCCCTGGTCGGCGCGGGAGCGGGCACGGCCGCGGCCGAACCGGCGCCGAGCCACGCGGGCTGGGACGGTTCCAAGTACTGGTACAAGGACGGCACCGGCTGGTGGCGCTGGACGAGCCACTACGACAAGTACAAGGCGCACGCGGGCGGTTCGTCGGCCTCTTCGGCTTCTTCGGGGGCCTCCTCCTCCGCCGGGCGCTCCACGGCCGGTCACTCCACCACCCCCACGTTCCGGGGCAAGGCCGGCTGGGACTCCACCGACCGCGTGTACTGGTACAAGAAGAGCGGCAGCTGGTGGTGGACGAGCCACCAGGACAGATACGAGCGGTACGCGGGCAGCTCGTCGGCTTCGTCGTCGTCCTCGTCCTCCTCCTCGTCGGCTTCTTCTTCCTCGGCGGGGCACTCCACGGCCGGCCACAACAGCAACCCCACGTTCCGGGGCCGGTCGGGCTGGGACTCCACGGACCGCGTGTACTGGTACCAGAGCAACGGCAGCTGGTGGTGGACGAGCCACCAGGACCGCTACGAGGCCCGTACCGGGAAGTCCGGCGGCTCGTCCTCACAGGGCTCCGACTCCAGCTCCGGGTCGCGCGGCGGTTCCGGTTCGGGGTCCACCTCCGGGCACGGCACGGAGGCCGCCATCTCGTACGCCATGGCGCAGCTCGGCGACCCCTACGTCTGGGGCGGCAACGGCCCGGACGCCTGGGACTGCTCCGGCCTCGTGCAGCAGGCGTACCGCCGGGCCGGCATCAGCGTGCCGCGCGTCGCCGACGACCAGTACCGCGCGTCCAAGAAGATCTCGCGCGGCGAACTGCGCCGCGGCGACCTCGTCTTCTGGTCGAGCGACGGCACGGTCTCGGGCATCCACCACGTGGCGATCTATCTGGGCGGCAGCCAGTACTTGGAGGCGCCCCGACCGGGGAAGACGGTCCGTATCTCGTCGTTCGCCTACTACAACCCCAACATGTACGGCCGCGTCGGCTGACGAGCGGTGTGGACCGGTTCTCCTCGACGAAAGGTTGCTCGCAGTGGCCACGACAGCGAACCGCACTCTGTTGCTGGAGCTCCTCCCCGGCCCCGAGGAGCCGGGCCGCCCGCCCGTCCCGGTCCTGGGCCGCTTCAGCTACCGGAGTGACCGCCCGTACGAGGTCGCCGTCGTCTTCTCCTGCCGGGGCGAGACGGTCGCGAGCTGGCTCTTCGCCCGCGAGCTGCTGCTGAGCGGCGCGCGGGGCCGGGTCGGCGAGGGCGATGTGTCGGTGTGGCCGGTCCACCGCCGGGGGCGCCCCGCGCGGGTGCACATCCAGCTCAGCACGGACGAGGGGCGCTGCGTGCTGGCGGTGCGCGCGGCGGACCTCGCCGACTGGACGGCCGCGACGAAGCGGCTGGTACGGCCGGGTACGGAGCACCGCCACCTGGATCTCGACGGAGAGGTGGCGCGGCTCCTGGCGGCGACCCGGCCGTGAGGGAGCCGGCTCCGCCGGAGCCGACCGGTTGATGGAACGTCTGGTGCCACTCGGACGTTTGGGGTGAGTGGGACGATAGGGATGGCTGGTACGAGAGGGATGGCCGCAATGACGACCGCGATCGAGACCGCGCCGCAGGACCCGCGCCTCCACGGGTTCCTGCCGCCGCGCACGCCCGTACGCACCATGATCGGCACCTGGGTGCGGCTGGACGCGCTCGCCGCCGAGGCCGCCGCCGCGGCCGACCGCGACGCTGCCCGCGAACTGGTCGAACGGGCCGCCCGCGACGGGGACCTGGCCGCCCTGCGGGTCCGCGTCTCCCGGCTGTCGCCGCGCAACGCCGAGGCCGCCGGGATGCGCGTCGCGGTCATCGCGGCGGCCTGCGGCTGGGCCCACCTCGACCCCGACGCGCCCGCCTCCGGGCAGGACGCCGACGCGGCCTTCCTCGACCTGTGGGCGGCCGTCGCGCACCGCCTGGACCGGCCGCACTTCGTGGCCCTGCCCACACTCGCCCTCCTCAACTGGGGCCCGGCCCGCAAGCCGCGCCGCCAGATTCCCATCGACCAGCTCGCCCGCACCGAGGAACTGGTCCCGGTCGTCCGCTGGTCGGCCGACGAGCAGCGGCTCAGCCGCCTCGACCACCTGATGCTCGCCGCCACCCGGCTGGAGGCGCACGGCATCTGGCTGTTCCGCCTCGCCGACACCCTCGCCGAGGACGGCCCGCAGGCCGCCACGGCCACTGCGCTGCGCCGCCTCACCCGCATCCAGCACACCCTCCGCGCCCAACTGCACGCCGAGCAGAGCACCCTGGAACTCGCCCCCAGCACTCCGCAGCAGCGCGCCGTACTGACCGCGCTCGCCGCCGACGGCCGCGGCCACGGCCCCGTCGGCCGGTCCGGCACCGGGCTGCCGGGCGCCCTGGAGCCGCCCGTGCTCCAGGCCGCCGAGGCCGTACTCGGCATGGGCGCCCGCCGGCTCGGCGAGGGCGGCCGCCAACTGGTCCGCCGCCACCTGCCCGCCCCGCAGCGCGCCTGGCTCACCGCCATGGACCGCCACTGCGCTCCCGTACGCACCCTCGCCCACCGCGGCGGCTCCGCCTCCATGGCCTACCGCGAGGCCCAGGAATCCCTCATCGCCCTCCGCCACGCCTATGCCGGGCTCCTCCGCACGGCGGCGGAGCCCCAGGTGCCGGCGGCCCGTCTGGGGGCCGCCGCGTAATTCGCGCGGGGTCGGGGGGTTCCGGGGGCGGTGCGCCCGGCGAAGTCCAGGGGGCCGGTCCGAGTTCGGCCAACCTGGCTGGGGCG
The DNA here is from genome assembly GCF_040654875.1 of Streptomyces sp. NPDC050610. NCBI lineage: Bacteria > Bacillati > Actinomycetota > Actinomycetes > Kitasatosporales > Streptomycetaceae > Streptomyces > Streptomyces sp. NPDC050610. The sequence continues at coordinate 131,985 of NZ_JBFAIV010000008.1, forward strand.
GGAGGGGTCCGGCTGACGCGGGAAGCGCCGGACGCGGCGCCGTACGCCGGTCCGGAGCGCAGGCGCGTCGCGGCTGGGCGGCCGGTGGCGCAGCCCGTCCACCAGGTATGCGACGGGCTGCCGGGGCGCGTCCGGTGGTGCGGCTCGGGTGGACGCCGGGGGTGGGTTCGGCGGCGGGCGGGTGACGGGAGTACGTACGTACTGCGGCCGAATCCGGGCCCCCATTGGTCTGGACATGATGAACGGCTGGTACTAGCCTCCCAGTTGGTCTAGACCGCACTTCACTCGACTCACAGAACCCCCCACGTTCTCAGGGAGCGAAGCATGCGCAAGAAGATCAGTGCCGCCGTGATCGGCCTGTCCATCGCGGGTGTCTCACTGTTCGCCACCGGCAGCGCGTCCAGCCATGGCTATGTCGACTCGCCCACCAGCCGGCAGTCCTACTGTGCCAAGGGCACTGTGAAGAACTGCGGCGAGATCCAATGGGAGCCGCAGAGCGTGGAGGGCCCCAAGGGCTTCCCGAGCCGCGGGCCCGCCGACGGCAAGATCTGTGCCGGCGGCAACAGCAGGTTCGCGGAGCTCGACGACCCGCGCGGCGGCAAGTGGCCCGCCACCACGGTCACCGCCGGCCAGGGCTTCCAGTTCCGCTGGAAGCTCCCCGCCCAGCACGCCACCACGGACTTCAAGTACTACATCACCAAGGACGGGTACAACCCCAACAAGCCGCTGACCCGCGCCGACCTGGAGCCGCAGCCGTTCATGACCGTGCCCTTCGGCGGCCGTATCCCCGCGTCCACCGTCACGCACCAGGGCACCATCCCCACCCAGAAGACCGGCAAGCACCTGATCCTCGGCGTCTGGACCATCGCCGACACGGGCAACGCCTTCTACTCCTGCTCGGACATCCAGTTCTGAGCCTCCGCAGCCGCGTACTCTGACCGCTCGACAGGGCGCGCGGCACCCACGAAGGGCCTCCCTCCCACCCCCGGGGAGGCCCTTCGCCCGCTCGGCGACGCCGGATTTCCGGAGTTGTTCGAGATTTCCCACGCTCCCCGGCTTCGCGCACCCGCGGTCGTCTCGTAAGATCCACATCACAGCAGCCAACTCTTCGCGGCCGGGGGCGAGTAGGAGGAGCCATGTCCGCCATGGCCGAATATCCCCCGCAACGCTACGAGCAGCAACTCGTCGCCCAGCCGCGCGCGTTCGCGCGCGTACGCCGCGCCGTCGCGTCCCAGCTCCGGCTGTGGGACCGCGCGAACCTCGTGCCCGGCACCGCCATGTGCGTCACCGAACTCCTCAGCAACGTCCACAAACACACCGCGACCGCGGAGTGCGTGCTGACCATCGACAACCTGCCCGGCGGCATACGGGCCGCGGTCAGCGACGCCGACGCCGGAATGCCGACGGTCAAGGAGCCCGACTACTTCGCGGAGAGCGGCCGCGGCATGTTCCTGCTCTCCGAGACCGCCGACACGTGGGGCGTGGACCTCAACTCCACCGGAAAGACGGTGTGGTTCAGACTGGACACCGAAGCGGGATGAGGCGCGGCCGCCCCGCGTCATGAACCCGCCTCGGCCCCGGCCTTCTCCCCGTCGCCCCTGCCCTCGGCCGTCTTGGCCGGGCTGTCGGTCGCGCCGAGCGGCCCACCGGGCTTGCTGGGACTGCCGGCCTCATCGGCCTCGTCCGCCTTGCCGGCCTCGTCGGCCTTGCCAGCCTCGTCCGGCTTGTCGGGGCGCAGCGCGATCCGGCCCAGGACGGCGGCCACGGCCAGCGCGACGATCGCCAGCAGTACGTAGTCGGGAACGGCGTTGCCGATGCGCGAGGCGATCTCCTCCAGGTGGAACTCCTGGTCGGTGTCGAGGATTCCGGGCAGCGCGGTCGTACCGTCGAAGGTCAGGAAGAGCGCCCCGATGCCGATGAAGAACAGCCCGGAGACCAGCGACGTGGTGTGCAGCTCCAGGCGGCCCAGCCGGAACGCGCGACCGCGCAGCCAGCCCCGCCGGCCGAGGTGGAAGCGGTCCCAGAAGAGGGCGAGCACGAAGAGCGGCAGCGCCATCCCCAGCGCGTAGACGGCCAGCATGGACGCCCCGTACACCGGGCTGCCGTTCACCGCGGTCACCGTCAGCACCGCGCCGAGGATCGGGCCCGCGCAGAATCCGGCCAGCCCGTACACGCAGCCCAGCAGGAACGTGGACGCCGCCGACCGAGGCGTGATCCGCCCCGCCGCCGCCTGCGCCCGCTTCGACGCGAAGCCGAGGCCGACGATCTGCGCCACGCCCAGCGCGATGACCACCCAGCCGCCGATCGTGATCAGCAGATCGCGGTGGCCGTTGAAGAGCCGGCTGGCGGCGGTGGAGGCCGCGCCGAGCGGCACCAGGGTGGTGGCCAGCCCGAGGTAGAAGACGCCGGTACGGGCCAGCAGCTTGCCCGGGCTCGCGAGCGAGTACGCGAAGAACGCGGGCAGCAGCAGCGCGCTGCACGGGCTGAGCAGGGCGAGGGCGCCGCCCAGGAAGGCGGCGAGGTAGCCGATGTCGTTCACTTGGCGGCCGCCTTCGCGTGGTCGCGCGCCGCCGTGATGGCCTCCTCGAAGGCGCTCATGGGCTGGGCCCCGGCGATGGGCCGACCGCCGACGACGAACGAAGGGGTGGACTGGACGCCCAGGCTGTACGCCTCGTTCTGGTCCTTCTTGACGGCGGCAGCGGCGGCCGAACCCTTCAGGTCCTCGCGGAACCGGTCCGCGTCGCCGACGCCGCTCTTGCGCGCGAGGTCGACGAGCTTGTCCTCGGCGAGGGCGTCGCCCTTGCGGAGCTTGGCGTACAGCTCGTCGTGGAACGCCCAGAACTTGCCCTGCCGGCCCGCCGCCCAGGAGGCGCGGGCGGCCCGCTCCGAGTCCTTGCCGAAGATCGGGAAGTTGCGGAACTCGATGCGCAGCGTGCCGTCGTCCACGTACTTCTTGACCAGCTCGGGCTGCGTCTCACGGGTGAACCGGCCGCAGTACGAGCACTGGTAGTCGGCGTACTCGACGAGCACGACGGGCGCGTCCTTCTTGCCGAGGGCGAGCGCGTCGCCGTCCTCGCGGCGCGCGGTCGCCTTGTCGAACTGGTCGTACATCTTCTGCTGCTCGGGATCGGCCGCGGCGGCGTCGCCCTGCTGGCCGGCGCCGGTTCCGGCCGACGCGTCGGAGGAGGCGGCCGAGTCGGAACCGCCGTCGTCGTTGATGTTCTCGCCCACGGCGATGCCGGTGGCGACGAGCGCCACGATCAGCGCGAAGACCGCGCCGATGGCCGCGACGCGACGGGAGGGGGAGGTGATGCGGGAGGACATGGGGGATCGGGCTCCAGGGCTCGAAGGGCTCGATGGGTTCGCGGGGATCGCCAGGACGGCTGAGGGCCGTCAGGACCTTCAGGACCACCAGGGTCGCCAAGGGCGATCAGGACCTTCAGGACCGTCAGGACCATCAGGATCGGAACATGCCGAAGACCGGCCTGGTCACAGGCCGGGTGGCGTGTCGATACGGCTAGATCCGCAGAACCGGCAGGAGCTCGGCGCAGCCCGCGACGGGCAGCGGCGGAGCCCGCGGGCCACCGGCGCGGGGCAGCGGCGGCGCGGTGTACGGGAGGGGCTCGACACCCGGCCCGGGCAGCGGGTCGGAGTGCGGATGGGCGACGGCGGCGTCGGGGCCGGGTTGCGCGGGCGCGTGATCCGGCGCGCACTTGCCGGGCACCGAGGCCGACGGGGCCGACTGCTCGGCGACGACGGCGAAGGCCGTCCGCGCGGCGGACTCGGAATGCGCCGCCGCCGCGAGCGCGCACGGCTTCGGGACGAAGAGCGCGGCGAGGAGAAGGAGCAGCGCCGTGACGGCGAAGTGCCGGCGTGAGCGCGGCATGCGGCTTCTCCTCTCTGCTGTACTGTCCGGTCCGGACCCGGACCGTCCGGCCGGCCACCATGGTACGGGCCGCCCCCGCCGTCAGGCGGCAGTAAGGGCGTCGTCGCGCGCGATGGCGCGCAGCGCGGTCCGCTGGGCGTACCAGAGCAGGGTCACCGTGGTGGCCGACATCAGCACCGCGAAGAGCAGATGGCCGAACGTCCCCGCCACCGCCAGCCCGAGCGCCCCCAGCACCACATGCGCTCCCACCCGCAGCAGCACCAGCCCGATCGCCACCTTCCGCGTCCCCTTCCCCCGCCACAACCGCTTCGCCAGCCGCACCCGCGGGCGCAGCACCGTCAGCGAGATCCCGATATTGACCACGGCCACGGCGATCAGCGCATACATCGCCTGCGGGTAGGCGCGCAGCAGGTCGTACGCGGAGGACATGACCCCCTCGAAGGCGAAGAACCAGACCGGCAGCGGCTTGATGGGCCCGCCATTCGTGGTCTTGGCCGTCTCCGTGGCCGCCACCGGACCGGTCTGCCGCGAATCCTGCGCGAGCGGAAGCGTCGTCATACGGACAAGCCTGCTGGCAGCCGCCTCTGCCGGGCAGAGCCGCCGATCACGACCCGTCCATGACATAAGTCATCGGGCATGCGCCCCTGCCGGCTCCCGACCACGCCGACCGGCGGTCGGGGGAAAGCGTGAGCCCGAAGTCCTCACGCGCCGGAACCGCGCCGTGGGGAAACAGCTCGCTGATGTGCGCGATCTGGTCCGTCATGGCGGGGGTCATTTGCGGCTCCCTCGCGGCTGCGGTTCGTACGTTCAGGTAACCCCCGGAGCGGGCTCGACCGGTACCGTGAGAGGGAGCCGTGAGCATGAAAGCCATGAATTGCAGCGGGAGTTGGACCATGCCGAACAGCCCGTACGCACCCAACCCCGGCCTGGCCGGCCTGCTCGACGAGACCAGGTGGTCATGGAGGCAGTTCGCGAACGCGGTGAATCGCACTGGCGCCGAGGCCGGACTGGCATTGCGCTACGACCAGTCGGCCGTGTCGCACTGGCTTTCCGGGACCATGCCGCGGGCGCGGGCCCGGCCCATCATCCTCGAAGCGCTCGCCCGGCGACTCGGACGTCCGGTCACTCACGCCGAGGCCGGCTTCGCCGGTCCGGCGGGGGGCGGGGGAGAGCGGCGATGTTCTCGAAGACCTCATCGATGTCGGAAGGGCGGACATGGACCCATCCCGTAGGGGCGTACTCACTGCCGGCGTGTACTCGGCGGCGCTGACTGTTCCGCTGTTCCCCGACCTCGCGGGGGCGGTGGAGCGCGGTACCGGACGTACCGCGCGGATCGGTTCCGGCGAGGTCGCCACCGTGCGCACCATGACCGACCGGATCGCCGGCATCCTCGATGAACTCGGTGGCGGCCATGCCCGGCCGATGGCCGCCGCCTTCCTGGTCAACACGGTGGCTCCGTATCTGAAGGCGTCGGCCGCGGAGAAAGTCCGCAAGGACATGCTCGCCGCCGCCTCGGACCTCGTGTACCTGACGGGCTGGATGGCGATGTACGAGCGCGAGCACGGTCTCGGGCAGCGCTATTACGGCAAGGCTCTGAAGCTGGCCGGAGCGGCCGAGGACCATCTCACCTACTGCCGCACGCTGCGCGGCATGAGCCTCCAGGCGTCGAACCTCGGCTATGGCGGCAAGGCATTGCGGCTCGCCGACGCCGCCGCGGAGGCTTCCCCGAAGGCCGGGCCGCGCTTGCGGGCGTTCCTCGCCGGGCAGCAGGCCCACGCCGCGTCGATGACCGGCGACCGGCGCTCCGCCATCGCCAGACTCGGTGAGGCGGAGGCGGCCCTGTCGAAGGCGGATTCACGGCGCGAGTCCGTCGGCGGCTACGACGCCAGTTCGTACCACTTCCACGAGTCCCACGTGCTGTACGAGTTCAAGGACCTGGGCGGGTCGATCCGGGCCCTGCGTGAATCCTTGAAGGTCCAGCCGCGGCAGGAGCGACAGGGCCGGGTGCACTCGAACGCTTTGCTGGCCCAGCGGCAATTCGAGTCCGGGCACGTGGAAGCGGCGTGTGTGACGTGGCACACGTTCCTCGATGATTACGTGCAGTTGTCCACGGCGCGCGGGGACGAGCATTTCGACGCCATGCGGCGGCGCGTCCGGCCATACGGCAAGATCCGCGCGGTCCGGGAGCTGGCCGAGCGCGCCCGCTCGGTCGCCGTGCTCAAGACGTGAGCGCGCCGTCGCCTGGCGTGGTGGGCGGAAGACCCTGACCCGCGCGGGGCAGGGGAGCGGTGTACGCACGAGTAGAGGCCCCTCACCGGAGTGAGGGGCCTCTACTCTGTCTGTGCGCCGCCAGGGACTCGAACCCCGGACCCGCTGATTAAGAGTCAGCTGCTCTAACCAACTGAGCTAGCGGCGCGTGCTGACGAAAGAAATACTACCTGCTCCCGAGGGGTGCTCCTGACACCCGGCGTCACAGCGTGAGCGAGAGCAGCAGCGGGGCCGCCGAGCGGTTCAGGGTGTCGGCCGCCTGGCGCAGCCGGTGGGCGTGCTCCAGGGGGAGGGAGAGGGCCAGGCAGCCGACCGCGTGCCCGGCCGTGATGGGGACGGCGGCGCAGACGGTGCCCACCGCGTACTCCTGGAGGTCGAGGACGGGGACGGTCGCCGGCTGGCTGTCGAGCTTGGAGAAGAGGACCTTCTCGTTGGTGATCGTGCGGGAGGTGAGCCGCGCGGTCTTGTGGCGCGAGAGGTGGTCGCGGCGGTCGTCGTAGTCGAGCTGGGTGAGCAGGCATTTGCCGACCGCGCTGGCGTGCGCGGCGGAGCGGAAGTCGACCCATTCGTTGACCTTGGGGGTGCCGGGGCCGTCCGCGTACTGCGTGATCTTGACTTCGCCGTCGATGTAGCGGCTGATGTAGACGGCCGCGCCGAGGGAGTCGCGCAGGGTGTCCAGGGATTGCTGGAGCTTGCCCTTCAGGGCTGCTCGCCGGTCGCCGCCGCCGGAGCCGAGCAGGAGCAGCGCCTCGCCGACGGCGTACGTGCTGTCCGTGACCTGCTCCACGTAGCCCTCGCGGCGGAGCATGCGCAGCAGGTGGGCGAGGTGGCCGGTGGGCAGTCCCGTTTCGCGTGCTATTTGTGCGTCGGTGACGCCGCCGACGTGCTTGGCGACCGTTTCGAGCACGCGCAGGGCGTACTGAACCGAGTGGAACGGCGCGGTCGGCTCGGGTTTGAGCGCCACGGATTCCCCCTAGCAGTTTCCAGCAGGTTGCCGCTTGCGACTCCACGATAGCCGCCAAGAGGGGGAAATGGGGCGGTTGTTGGCCAGAATTGTGACGCGCTCCGGGGCCCTGTTCAGGAGCGCGCCACACTGGCATATGTCAGCGGGATAAAAGTGAGAGTACGGGCTCCCGCGGCGTCAGTTCAGGATGGCCGGCCGTGCCCGATCAATGGCGCGGTTCCGGCCGTTCTCAGAGCACCGCACTCAGGAATTCCCGCGTCCGCTCGTGTTCCGGGTCGGTGAAGATCTTCTCCGGCGAACCGGACTCGATCACCCGGCCCGAGTCGAACATCAGCACGTCGTCGGAGATGTCGCGGGCGAAGTTCATCTCGTGCGTCACGCACAGCATCGTGATGTCCGTCGTGTGCGCGATGTCGCGCAGCACGTCCAGCACGCCCGCCACCAGTTCGGGGTCGAGCGCCGACGTCACTTCGTCCAGCAGCAGCACCTGGGGCCGCATCGCCAGCGCCCGGGCTATCGCCACCCGCTGCTGCTGGCCGCCGGACAGCTGCGTCGGGTACGCGTCGCAGCGGTCGCCGAGCCCCACCAGGTCCAGCAGCTCGCGCGCCCGCTCCCGCGCCGCGTCCTTGCCGAGCCCCAGTACGTGCACCGGGGCCTCCATCACATTGCGCAGCACCCGCATATTGGGGAAGAGGTTGAACTGCTGGAAGACCATCCCGATGTTCTTGCGCACCTCGCGGGTGTGCTTCTCGCCGGCCGGGACCAGCTTGCCGCCCTTCTCCTCGTGCGTGAGGTATTCGCCGGCCACCTTGATCGTGCCCTCGTCCGGCCGCAGCAGCGTCATCAGCAGCCGCAGGATCGTGGTCTTGCCCGACCCGGACGGCCCGATGAGGGTCACGTGCTTGCCGGGCGCGACCGTGAAGTCGAGGCCGTCGAGGACCGTGTTGGCGCCGAAGCGCTTGGTGACGCCGTCGAAGCGGATGAGTTCGCGGCCCTCGGCGGGCGCCGCGGTCGGGGTGTCGGATTCAGTGGCCAAGGCGTCGCTCCAGGGCTCGCATCAGTAGAGATGCCGGATAGGCGATGACGATGAAGGCGATGCCGACCATCGTGAACGGCTCCACGTACTGGAAGGTCCGGGCGCCCTCCAGGCGGGCGTTCTGCAGCATGTCCAGGACGCCGATGATCGCCAGGATCGGGGTGTCCTTGAGCATCGCGATGACGTAGTTGCCGAGCGCCGGGACCACGCGGCGGACCGCCTGCGGCAGGATCACCGCGGTCCAGGTACGGGCCCGGGAGAGGCTGAGCGCGGTCGCGGCCTCCCACTGGCCGGCGGGCACCCCGTCGATGCCCGCCCGGTAGACCTCGGCGGTGTACGTCGAGTAGTGCAGGCCGAGCGCGATCACCCCGGTGGTCAGCGCCGAGAACTTGATGTCCCAGGTCGGCAGCACGTAGAAGAAGAAGAACAGCTGCACCAGCAGCGGCGTGTTGCGCACGAACTCCACCACCGCCGTCACTGGCCAGCGCACCCACCGCGTCGGCGAGCGGAAGGCCAGCGCCCACACCAGGCCCAGCGCGAAGGCGAGCAGCGCGCCGAGGGCCATCGCCTCCAGCGTGACGCCCAGCCCGTGCAGCAGCTCCGGCCAGAATTTCCGGGCGGCTTCCCAGTCCCAGCTCACCGCTCACCTCCGGCGGTCAGCGCGGCTCCCGGCTTCGCCCCGCGCCGCGGGAACACGCCCTTCCCGGGGGCCTGGCCGATGCCCGCCTTGGCCTTGCGCTCCAGCAGCCGCATCAGCCGGGTCAGCACGAAGGCCAGCACGAAGTAGATGGCCAGGATGATCGCGTAGATCTCCAGGCTCGCGCCGGTCGCCAGCCGGGAGAGCTGGGCGGCGAAGGCGATGTCGGCGACGCTCATCACGGAGACCAGGGCGGTGCCCTTGAGCAGCTCGATCAGCAGATTGTTGAACGGCGGGATCATCTCCGGGACGGCCTGCGGCAGGATCACCCGCCGCATCCGCTGTGCGGGCGTGAAGCTCAGCGCCACGGCCGCCTCGCGCTGCGCCGGCGCGACCGCGGCCAGCGCGCCGCGCACGATCTCGGAGCCGTACGCGCCGTACGACAGGCCCAGCGCGAGGACCGCCGCCCACATCGGGACGAGCTGGAGCCCGAAGGCCAGCGGCATCACGAAGAACAGCCAGAACATCAGCACCAGCGCCGAGGTGCCGCGGAAGACCTCGACATAGACGCCGGTGACGAACCGGACGATCCACAGCCGGGACGTACGGGCGATGCCGACGCCGAAGGCGACGACCGCCGCGAATACCGCGCTGTACACGGTCAGCTGGATGGTGACCCAGATACCGGGCAGCAGCCAGTGCTGCCAGAGTCCCGTTGTCATTTCCCGCACAACTCCTCTGCGGTCAGATTGGTCATCTCGGTTCTGGTGAAGCCGAACGGACGTATCACGCGGAGCAGTTCCCCGGACTTCTTCATCTTGTGCAGCTCGGCGTTGAAGGCGTCGCGCAGCTCGGTCTCGCCGGGGCGGAAAGCGAAAGCGCCCGCGCCGTGCACATCCTTGCCGTCGACTTGCGGAAGGAATGGTTCCGTGGATTCGACCTTGGCGCCCGGGTTCTGCCGAATGACATTGCGCACGGTCAGACTCGTGCCGGCGAAGGCGTCCACGCGGCCCTGTTCGACGGCGAGGAGCCCGGCCAACTGGTCCGGATAGACCTGGATATCGGTGACGCCCGCGCTCTTCGCGTAGCCCAGTTCGGCATAGGCGGTGCCGCTGCCCAGCCTGGCCCCGGACCGTTTGACGTCGGCGTAGGTGCGCAGCTTCTTCGGGTTGCCCTTGCGGACGATGAACGCGTCCAGGACCTCGTAGTCCGGGTCGGCGAAGATGACCTGCGAGCAGCGGTCGGCGTTGATGAACATGCCCGCCGATATCCCGTCGAACTGCTGCGAGTTGAGGCCGGGTATGAGCGAGTTGAACTCGGTCGGCACCGGCTGGACGCGGGGCACCCCCAGGCGCGGGAATATCACCTTCGCCAACTCCGGCGCCTCGCCGGTGAAATCGCCGTTCTTGTCGATGTAGCCGAAGGGGATCTCCCCCGCGATCCCCAACCGGACCGTGCCCTGCGATTTCAGCCGGTCCAGCAGATTCCCCCCGTCTTCGGCGTCCGCTGTCGACACCCGGCTACAGCCGACGGCGCCCAGCAGACCCATTGCCGCCCCGCCCGCCAGCAGCGAGCGGCGGCGCATCACCATTCTCCTGTTGTTCTCCATAGATGGAGCCATGGGCGCGCGGCTACCCCGCCCCGTCGAATATATGCAGATCGTTTTCGGACCTTGATACAGCTGTTGTTCGGTGGGTCAATGCGCCGCAATCGGCGGCGGAGTCAGGCAAGCTGAAACACAGTCAGGCAGAACGACGGAGAAGAACCGACGGCAAGCGGAAGCAGGAGAGGAACGGCGATGAGTGATCAATTCATTGAAGTCTCGCTCGACAAGCGAGGCGTGAGCTGCACGGCCCGGCTCCTGACCGACCGGGCCCCGCTGACCTGCGCGGCCGTGTGGGACGCGCTGCCGCTCGGCGGCGACGTCTACCACGCGAAGTACGCGCGCAACGAGATCTACGCGCTGCTGCCGACGTTCGCCCTGGAAGAGCCGCCGCTGGAGAATCCGACGGTCACCCCGATCCCCGGAGACCTCTGCTACTTCACCTTCTCCGAAACCGAGTTGGGCACCAAGGCGTACGGCTACGAGAGCCGGGCCAAGCACCAGGGCCGGTCCCAGGTCGTCGACCTCGCGCTGTTCTACGAGCGCAACAACCTCCTGATCAACGGCGACGCCGGCTGGGTCCCGGGCATCGTCTGGGGCACCGTCGTCGACGGCCTCGACCGCATGGCGGACGCCTGCCAGGACCTGTGGCGGGCCGGGGCGCTGGGGGAGACCCTCAACTTCCGCAGGGCCTGACCCGCCGCGTACGGACCGCCGCGTACGGGCAGCCGCGCGCGACCCGCCGGCGGCCCGTACGCGCTCCATGCGGCCTGCGGCCTGCGGCCTGCGGCCTGCGGCCTACCGGGCGGGCGTCACCCGCTCGGCGACCCCCGCCTCGTACAGCGCGTGTGCCGCGCGCAGCAGCACGGCGTCCGCGTGCCGGGCCGCCACCAGCTGCGCGCCGATCGGCAGCCCGTCCTCCGACAGCCCGCACGGCACCGTCGCGGCGGGCTGCTGCGTGAGGTTGAAGGGGTACGTGAACGGCGTCCACCCCGTCCACCGTGTGTGCTTCGAGTCCGGCGGCACCTCGTGCCCCGCCTCGAACGCCGTGATCGGCAGCGTCGGCGTCAGCAGCAGGTCGTACGTGCTGTGGAAGCGCCCCATGGCCTGGCCGAGCGCCGCCCGCGTGTCCATCGCCCCGAGGTAGTCCAACGCGCTGTACGACTCGCCCAGTTCGACGATCTCCCGCAGCCCCGGGTCCAGCAGCTCCCGGTCCGCCGCGCTCATCGGCTGCACGACGCGCGCCGCGCCGCTGAACCACAGCGTGTGGAACGCCTCCACCGGGTCCGCGAACCCCGGATCGGCCTCCTCCACCCGCGCGCCCAGCCGCTCGAACAGCTCCGCCACCCGCCGTACCGCCGCCGCCACCTCCGGGTCGACCACGCCGTGCCCGTCCGGCCCGCCTGCCCCCAGGCTCGGGCTGTACGCGATCCGCAGCTCCCGCACACCGCCGCGCAGCGACTCCTGGAACGTCGTCCCGTGCGGCCCCAGCCCCGACCAGTCCCGGTAGTCCGGGCCGCTGATCACATCCATCAGCAGCGCCGCGTCCGCCGCGTCCCGCGTCATCGGCCCGACGTGCGCGAGCGTCCCGAACGGGCTCGCCGGATACAGCGGAACCCTCCCATAGGTGGGTTTGAGACCGAAGATTCCACAGAAGGACGCGGGAATGCGGACCGAGCCCCCGCCGTCCGTCCCCAGGCTCAGCGGCCCCGCCCCCAGCGCCACCGCCGCGGCGCTGCCGCCGCTGGAGCCGCCCGCGGTGCGCGAGGGGTCGTACGGATTGCCGGTGACCCCGTGGAGCGGGCTGTCCGTGACGCCCTTCCACCCGAACTCCGGCGTCGTCGTCTTCGCCAGGAAGACCGCCCCGTGCTCGCGCAGCCGCGCCACCGAGGGCGCGTCCTCGTCCCAGGCCGGCCCCTTCGCCCGTACGGTCCGCGAGCCGCGCAGCGTCGGCTCGCCGCGCATCAGCAGCAGGTCCTTGACGGTCACCGGCACGCCGTCCAGCAGCCCCGAGGGCTCGCCGCGCAGCCACCGCGCCGCCGACGCCTCGGCCTCCCGCAGCGCGGCGTCGGCGGCCACCCGGGTGAAGGCGTTGACGGCGGGCGGCGCCTCCTCGATGCGGGCCAGGTTGGCGCGCACCACTTCCACCGGGGAGAACGCGCCCGAGCCGTAGCCGGCGAGGAGTTGGAGGGCCGTGAGGTCGGCCAGTGAAGTCATACGGTCCTCCGCGAGGGGTCGGTCGTGCCAGGCGTCCCGGTCGTGCCCGGGCCGGTGGTGCCCGTGCCGGTCGTTCCGGTGCCGGTGGTCTCCGTGCCGGTCGTCTCCGTGCCGCTCGTTCCCGCGCCGGTGGTCTCCGTGTCGCTCGTTCCCGCGGCGGCCGTCGCCGGCGTCCCGGATGCGGCCGGGACATACCCGAGCCGTTTGTCCACGACGTTGAGCAGCGGTTCGCCCGCCGCCCAGCGGTCGAAGTTGTCCTCGAACTGCTCCGTGAGATCGTCCCGCCAGCCCGCCGTGTCCCCGCTCATGTGCGGCGAGACGAACAGCCCCGGCACATCCCACAGCCGGCTGTCCACGCCCAGCGGCTCGCTCTCGAACACATCGAGGGCCGCCCCCGCGATCCGCCGCTCGACCAGCGCCTCCACGAGATCGTCCTCGACCACGAGCGGGCCCCGCCCGACGTTGAGGAAGCGGGCGGTGGGCTTCATCCGGGCGAACGCCTCCCGGCCGAACATCCCCCGGGTGGCCGCCGTCAGCGGGGCCGCGCACACCACCCAGTCGGCGGCCGGCAGCAGCCGGTCCAGCTCGTCCGCGCCGCGCACGCCCGGCCGGGCCGTACGCCCGACCAGCTCGGCGGTGATGCCGAGCGCCGCGAGCGTACGGGCCACGGCCTGCCCGATCGGCCCGCCGCCGACCACCACGGCGCGCGTGCCGGCCAGCCGCATCGTGTCCCGGTGGCGCCAGCGGCGCTGCCGCTGCAACTCCCAACTGCCCGGGAAATCCTTGGCCATGGCGATCACCAGTCCGGCGACGTACTCGGCGATCGGCTGCTCGAAGATGCCGCGCGCGTTGGTGAGCAGCGTCGCGCAGGCGGCCAGTTCGGGGCAGAGCAGATGATCCACTCCGGCGCTCGCGGTGTGCACCCAGGCGGGCCGCGCGCCCGCGCCGGGCCACGCGTCCCGGACGGCCCGGGAGCCGAAGTCCCAGACCAGCAGCACGTCGGCGGTCGGCAGCAGTTCGGGCAGGGAGGCGTCGTCGCAGACCACCACGGAGGCGCGGCCTTCGAGACGGTCGAGCCGGACCGGCGGTTCGGTGCCGAGGACGAGAACGGTGCTTTCGGACATAGGCGGGAAACCGTTTCGCAATGGGGGTCCGCTTGGGTGTCGGAGGCAGTCGACAGGTCGCCGGAGATATGAGGATTGACCACGCTAGGGACCTGAAACTACCGTCGTCAATAAGGCGCTGATTATGCCGACGGAACACCCTCTGTCCCGACGTCCCGGCGCAGGCCGGCCCGCTGTTTCCCAGGCCAATGGCCCTGCTCTCCGTTGTATTGGAGTGCGATATGGACGTCTCCTCCTTTATGGGCGGCCCGCGGCCGCAGTGCGGCGTGGGGGTGGTGGCCCCCTTCGATTTCGCGCTCGACCGCGAACTGTGGCGGTGGGTCCCCGATGAGGTCTCCCTGCATCTGACCCGGACGCCCTTCGTGCCCGTCGAGGTCAGTCTCGACCTCGCCCGGCTCGTCAGCGAGCACGAGACCCTGCGCCACGCGGTACGGGCGCTGTCCGCCGTCGAGCCGGACGTGGTCGCGTACGCCTGCACCTCCGGCAGCTTCGTCGGCGGCGTCCCCGGCGAGCGCGCGATGTGCGCGGCCATGACGCAGGCCGGCGAGGTGCCCGCGGTGACGACCTCCGGGGCGCTGCTCGACGCGCTGCGCGAGATCGGCGCCCGGCGCATCGCCGTGGTCACCCCCTATACGAAGTCGGTGACCGACTCGCTGGAGGAGTATCTGGCGGGCGCGGGCATCACGGTCACCGGCCGCGCGTACCTCGGACTCACCCGGCACATCTGGAAGGTGGCCTACCGGGACGTCGTCGACATGGCCCGGAAGGCGGTGGTGGGCGCGGCCGACGCGCTCTTCATCAGCTGTACGAACCTGCCGACGTACGACGTGATACCGCAGCTGGAGGCCGAGTTGCGGATGCCGGTGCTCTCCGCCAACCAGGTGACGGTCTGGGCGGCGCTGCGGCTGGCGGGGGTGCGGGCCGTGGGCCCGTACCAGGCGCTGCTGGACCCCGTCGCGAGATCGGGCCCGGCGGGGATGTGCTCGGCGCCGCCGCCGGTATCGCCGATCCCGGCCATTCCGATCCCGGCCATCCCGGCCGTCCCGTCGGTTCCGCCCCCGTCCGCCATGCCGGCCGTGCCGTCCGTACCGCCCGTCGCTGAGGCCGCGCTCGCGGGCCCGGCGGCCGTGCCGGACGGGGAGCCGGCCGAGGGGTTCGACCCGCCGGGCCAGGCCCTGTCGGAGGACCCCGGATAACCCGACCGCACCACCTCTTCCCCTCGTCCCACGTCAGCCAGGAGCCGCAGATGCCCCACGCGCCGCAGACGGACCCGCCGACGGACCCCAAGACGGAGGACCCCAAGACGGAGGACCCCAGGACGGCCCTCCTGACAGAACAGCCGCCCACCGTCGGATTCCTGTACCCCGGATACTCCGCGGAGGACGACTACCCGCGCCTCGCGTCGCTCATCGGCGGCGTCCGGCTGCCGCTCGTCCACACCGACATCGGCGAGGACGCCCACCGAGTGGACGCCCTGCTGGAGATGGGGTCCGCGGCGCGGCTCGTGGCGGGGGTCGCCGAGCTGCGGCGGCAGGGCGCGGGGGCCGTGGTCTGGGCCTGTACGAGCGCGAGCTTCGTGTTCGGCTGGGACGGCGCGCACGAGCAGGTCCGCGAGCTGTCGGCCGCCGCGGGTCTGCCGGCCTCCAGTACGTCGTTCGCCTTCGCCCACGCGGTACGGGCCGTGGGCGCGGAGCGGGTCGCGGTGGCGGCGACGTACCCGGCGGACGTGGCCGAGTACTTCACGGCCTTCCTGAAGTCGGCGGGGATCGAGGTCGTCGCGGCCCGCGGCAGCGGGATCATCACGGCCGCCGAGGTCGGGACGTGGGGCCGCGAGGAGGTGCTGGAGCTGGCGCGAGCGGGCGACCACCCCACGGCCCAGGCGGTCCTCCTCCCGGACACGGCCCTGCACACGGCGGCGCATCTGCCCGCACTGGAGGCGGCTCTGGGCAAGCCCGTGCTCACGGCCAACCAGGTCACGGCCTGGGAGGGACTGCGGCTGCTCGGCCACGCGGCGGCCTGCCCGGACCTGGGGAGGCTCTTCGGGGACGGCCGGCGGGCCCTGTAGGACGGCGGGCCCGATAGGCGGTGGCCGCCGCCACGTGGGCCGGCCCGGCCTCGTACGGGCATGGGCCCACGCGGCGCGTACGGCGGCCCCGTCCCGGAATTCCCAGAATTCCCGGGCGGCGGGAATAACCGGAGAGCAGCTCCGGTTGACTTCGGTGACCGACGGGCGGAACCAGCGCGGATCCGCCGCCGACAGAACCACCGGAGAGGCGGGCCACCGTGGCCGAAGTGCGGGACAAGGGCGGCGTCGACGAGACCCACGACACCGTCCGGGCGGAGCCCAGGGGCAGCGCGCCCGTACCCCTGTCCGTACTGGACCTGGCGACCGTCGGCAGCGGCCTGACCGCCGGCCAGGCGCTGCGCACCACGGTCCAGCTGGCGCGGCTGACCGAGCGGCGCGGGTTCCAGCGGTTCTGGGTGGCCGAGCACCACTCCATGCCCGGTGTCGCGTCGTCCTCCCCGGCCGTCATCCTGGCCCACCTCGCGGCGCACACGGACCGCATCCGCCTCGGCTCCGGCGGCGTGATGCTGCCCAACCACGCGCCCCTGGTCATCGCCGAGCAGTTCGGCACCCTCGAAGCCCTCGCGCCGGGCCGGGTCGACCTCGGCCTCGGCCGTGCCCCCGGCACGGACGGCGCGACCGCCGCGGCGCTGCGCCGCACCGACCGGCTGCACGAGGGCGCCGACGACTTCCCGCAGCAGCTCGCGGAGCTGACCCGGTTCCTGGACGACGACTTCCCCGGCGGCCACCGCTACGCCCGTATCCACGCGGTCCCGGGCCCGGTGCAGGGCAGCGTCCCCGGCGGCGTGCAGTCCGCGGACCGGCCCGTGATCTGGCTGCTGGGCTCCTCCGGGTTCAGCGCCCAGCTCGCCGGGACGCTCGGGCTGCCGTTCTCCTTCGCCCACCACTTCTCGGCCGCCAACACCGTCCCCGCGCTCGACCTCTACCGCGAGTCCTTCCGCCCCTCGGCGGTACTCGACCGGCCGTACGCGAAGATCGGCGTGCAGGCGTTCGCCGCCGAGGACGGCAAGGAGGCGCTCCGCCAGGTGCGTACGGGCGCGCTGTCGATGCTGCGGCTGCGCACCGGCCGGCCGGGCCTGGTGCCGTCCCCCGAGGAGGCGGCCGCGTACGAATACAGCCCCGCGGAGCGGGAGTTCGTCGACAGCTGGCTCGCCAACGTCGTGCACGGCACGCCCGACGAGGTCCGCGCGGGGCTCGACGGGCTCGTCAAGCGGACCGGCGTGGACGAGCTGATGATCACCGCCAACGCGCACGGCCGGGACGCGCGACTGCGCTCGTACGAACTGATCGCGGACGCGTACGAGCTGCCGCACCTCCCGGCCCCCTCCTCGGAGGACCGCACGCCTGACGCGGGCTAACCCGCACTGTCCGGGTGGCCCTCCTCGGCCGCCCGGCCTTCCTCGACAGGACGGCTTCCTGTTTCGGGGTGGCCTTCCTCGACAGGACGGCCTTCCTCCACGGGGCGGCCTCCCGCTTCGGAGTGGCCTTCCTCCACGGGGCGATCTTCCGCTTCGGGGTGGCCTTCCTCCACCGGGTGGCCGCCCGCTTCGGGGTGGCCGCCCCCCTCGGGGCGGACCTCCCGCACCGGCCCGCTCCCGTCGGCCGGATGGCCCTCGGCGACCACCAGCGCGGAGATCAGCTCCGGCGTCACCGGCCGGGAGTAGAACCACCCCTGGCCGGTGTCGCAGCCGATCCGCCGCAGCCGGCGCGCCTGCTCGGCGCTCTCCACGCACTCCGCCGTGACCTTGAGCCCCAGCCGGTGCGCGAGCTCCACCAGCGCCTCGACGATCGTCTCGTCGGCCGGGTTCGGGTGCTCGTCGGTCCGGAAGCCCCGGACGAACGAGCCGTCCAGCTTCAGGGCGGAGACCGGCAGCCGGCTGAGATAGGCGAGGTTGGAGTAGCCGGTGCCGAAGTCGTCGATGGCGATGGCCACGCCCATGTCGCTGAGCTGCTGGAGCTGTTGCAGCGGCCGGCCGGCCGAGCCCATCACGGCGGACTCGGTCAGCTCCAGCTGGAGGAGGCGGGAGGGCAGCCCGGTCTCCCGCAGCACGGTCGCGACGTCGGCGACCAGATCCGAGTCCCAGACCTGGCGCACCGCCACATTGACGCTGACGGTGATCGGCGCCTCGGGGTGCGCGAGCTGCCAGCGGCGGGCCTGGCGGCAGGCGGTCGCCAGCACCCAGCGGCCCAGCGGGACGATCGCGCCATTCTCTTCAGCAAGTCCGATGAACCGATTCGGCGCCAGCGTGCCGAACTGCGGATGGCGCCAGCGCACCAGCGCCTCCACGCCCCGCACGGTCCCGTCGTCCAGCCCCACCAGGGGCTGGTACTCCAGCACGAACTCGTCCCGGTCCACCGCCGGCCGCAGCGTGCTGGACAGCGCCTGGCGCGTCATCCGGTGCGCGTTGCGCTCGGGGTCGAAGAGCGTCCAGCGCGCCTTGCCGTCCTCCTTCGCCCAGTACAGCGTGGTGTCCGCGGCCTGCATCAGCTCGGTGGCGTGGGTGCCGACGGACGGCCGCTCCACGACGCCGATCGACGCCGAGACGGCGAGCCGCTGCCCCGCCACGTCGAACGGCCGCTGGAGCGCGGCCAGCACGGCCGCGGCGAGGTCCGAGACCTGCTCGGTCCCGGAGGAGCCCTCCACCAGCAGCGCGAACTCGTCGCCGCCGAGCCGCGCCACCAGGTGGCCGCCGGGCGCCGCGCACTCGGTCAGCCGCTGCGCGACCTCGGTCAGCAGCCGGTCGCCCACGCGGTGGCCCAGCGTGTCGTTGACGGCCTTGAAGCCGTCGAGGTCGAGGTAGCACAGCCCGATCCGGCCGCTGCCGCCGAGCTCGTACGTCGCCGCCTCCAGCGCCATGGACAGCCGCTCGAAGAACAGGCCGCGGTTGGGCAGCCGGGTCACCGGGTCGTGCATCTGGAGGTGGCGCAGCCGGGCCCGGAGGTCGTACCGCTCGCTGATGTCGGCCACCGACAGCAGCGCGTTGCAGCTGTCGGGGAGCGGCGCGACGACGATCTCGGCCCACAGCCGGCCGCCGTCGGGCCGGGGGAGCCGGCGGGTGCAGCGCAGCCGGTCGCGGCGGCCGTGCAGCACCTCGCGGTACGCGGCCCAGGTGCGCGGGTCCGCGCGCAGATCGGCCAGGTCCGCGGCGGGGGTGGCGGTGAGCCGGGCGGGCTCGGTGCCGAGCAGCGCGCCGAGCGCCGCGTTCGCGGTGAGGATGAAGCCGCCCCGGTCGACCACGGCCATCGCCAGATGCGCGCCGTTGAAGGCGGCGCGGTAATCGGCGAGACAGTCCGGCCGGTACCCGGTGCGGTATCCGGCGTGATGGTCGCCGGAGGTCGCGCTACGTTCAGTGATCGTTGGCAGCGCCGTTGCGGGCACGCCGCCCTGGCCGTCGGGGGTTCCGCTCACCGCTCGCTCCCGCGTGGCTTTGCTGGAAATGTGGCGATCATAGAGCTTCACGCGAGGGCCGTTCCAGCGACTCAGTCGTGATCAACGGCACTCAGGGTGAGCGTTTGATCGGTTCCGATCGGTTGGTTGGGGACTGTGTCGGCTGGCTGATCGCACGTGACTGAGTGTTACTTACCCCGTAGAGGGCCGAGTCACTCGACTGGGGCAGTGGAACAGGGCGTACCACCGCGAACCGCCACAGGGTGGGTGGGTGTCCCGAACCCAGCCCGGGAGGTCGACGTGGTGCGTCCGCAGCCACCCGAGGGAGTGCACCGGTCACGGCTGCGCCGCGCGGCCGCCCTGCTCTCCTCCCTCTGCGCGGTGATCGCCACCAATGTCGTCGCGGCCCCCGTCCAGGCGGCCGGGTCCGCCGGACCGTGCGCGCTGCCGCGCAGCGAGGCCCACCACTCCGAGGGCCTGGACTCCTGGGACCCCGCCTACCCCCGGCCCCGCGGCCGGCTGCACGCCGTCATGCTCTTCCTCTCCTTCCCCGACGCCGCCCCCGCCACCGGCCCCGGCGACCTGGCCGCCGACCACTTCCCCGACACCTCCCGGTTCTTCGAGCGCGCCTCGTACGGGAAGTTCAAGCTGGACGTCCACCCGGTGAAGCGCTGGCTGCGGATGCCGCGGAAGTCCACCTCGTACCGGATACAGCGGGACTGGGACGCCGAGCACCGCACCACGTACCTGCGCGACGCCATCGCCGCCGCCGACCCCGCCGTGGACTTCAGCCGCTACGACGTCGTCTACCTGGTCGCCGACCCCGACGCGCCGGGCGTCGACTCGGACGCCACCAAGGTCATAAACCTCGACGAGCCGATCTCCGTCGACGGCGCCCGGCTGAGCCGCATCGTCACGGTCTTCGAGCACCACCCGCCCGACCGCAACGTGCTCGCCCACGAGACCCTGCACGTCTTCGACCTTCCCGACCTCTACCACCGGCCGACCGACGGCAAGGGGGACTGGGACACTCACGTCGGCGACTGGGACCTCATGGGCAGCCAGTTCGGACTGGCCTCCGAACCGTTCGGCTGGCACAAGTGGAAGCTCGGCTGGCTCACCCCGCGCCAGATCGACTGCGTCCGCGGCCCCGGCACCGGCCGGCACGTCCTGGAGCCGCTGGAGGCCCCGATGCAGCCGGGCGCCGACGACCGCACCCGGCTCGTCGTGATCCGTACGAGCCCCACCGAGGCCGTGGCCGTCGAGGCGCGCGGCGTGGGGGGCAACGACGCCGGGTCCTGCGCGGAAGGGGTGCTCGTCTACCGCGTACGCAGCGACACCGCGTCCGGCGACGGGCCGGTCCAGGTGCTGGACGGGCACCCCCGGACCGCCGCCTGCGTGGGCGCCTCCGTCTACCCGCCGCTCGCCGACGCCCCGCTGGACATCGGGGAGAGCTTCGGGACGGGCGGGGACGGCGGCGGGAGCGGGGTGCGGGTGACGGTCGAGGGCCGGACTACGGCGGGGGCGTGGACGGTGAAGGTGACCACGCGGTGACGCCGGACGGCGACGACGAAGGGCCCCTCGCTTCCGCGAGGGGCCCTCCGTCTGTCTGTGCGCCGCCAGGGACTCGAACCCCGGACCCGCTGATTAAGAGTCAGCTGCTCTAACCAACTGAGCTAGCGGCGCCTGCTGACGTAGAAGACCTTAGCACCCCCGTCCGGGGAAGCGAAAATCGATGGGTTTCAGCTCGGTGCGAGCGCGTGTTGGCTGGTCGCGGGGGTGTCGGCCGGGGCGCTCAGCCCCGTGCGAGCCGCCCGTATGCACCCCCACAGCAGCACCTCCGGCCCCGGCAGCCACGGGCGCCGCAGGTCCGGGGCGACCAGCCAGCGGGAGGGCGGTCCGGGCTTCGTATCGGCCTCCGGGGAGTCGAAGAGGTCGACGGGGAACAGCGGCGGCACGGTCACCGCGTCCCCCTTGCCGTGGCACAGCGGCTGCGGCACCATCGCGCGCCACTCCTCCCAGTCCAGCAGCGCGGGCAGCCGCTGCGCCGTGCCCACCGCGGCGAACAGCAGGATGCGGCCGCGCTGCGCGGCCACGGGCCCCGAGCCGGGCCCGTCCGACCACAGCCGGTCGGCGAGCCGGCGGCCGAAGAGCGCGGGCACGCTGATCACGTCGAAGGCCGTGCCGCAGGGCAGTACGACGGGCGCGGCCGGGTCGGAGGCCCAGAGCGCGTGCACACTGCGCGGGAACGGGCTGGCCGAGGCGAGCCAGTCGGCCCCGGCGAGGGTGACGTAGGCGGCGGTGTGGCGGGGGTGCTGGGGGCGGCGCTGCCGTTGGGGCCGCCGGGGCTGATGGGGGAGGCGGGAGCGGGTGGGGCGGATGGGGGATGGATCACGGGGCCAGGTGCTCATGCCCGACAGGTTTACCGGTACATGGAGTTCCGTTTTTGTGGATTGGTGGAAATCGGGACGGGATGGGGTGCGGTGCAGTACCGTCCGCCCTCGCATATGCCAACGGCCCATGATCTTGGCGATCATGGGCCGGAGCGGGGGCGGTGGGGCCTGTGCGGGACCCTCCGTGCGGGCTCGCCGCTCGGGCCTGCCTGTGCCGGGGCCCGGCCCTGTGCCCGAGCCTGCGCGTGGGGCTGTTCCTGCGCCCGTACGCGTACGGGCGCCTCCTGGCGCCGCGGTGGGCCGGTCCGCACCTTGGCGGGCCGTACGCGCCGGACCCTGCTGCGCACGTGCTGACGCGGCACCGGACCGATACGGCGTTGGGTCTACATGCCGAAGTGCCGACGTGGTGCCTGGTGCCGGGGAGTTCGGTGAGGCCGTATGGCCGTTCAGGGCCGGCCGTCAGGCCGTCGGCGGGGTGCCGTCGCGCAGCAGGCCGCGGCCGAACTCGATCATCTTCTGCGCGTAGTCCTCGGCCCAGTCGGCGCGTTCGCCGATCGCGGACGCGGAGAGGCGGTCGAAGCGCTTGGGGTCGGCGAGGAGGGCGGCGGCCATCGCCTGGAACTCCGTGGCCCGGTCCGCGGCGGCGCGAAAGGCCAGCGTCAGCTCCGTGGCGCGGGAGAGCAGCTCGCGCGGATCGTCGATCGATTCGAGGTCGAAGAAGTGCTCGGCCTCCGCGACCGCCTCCGGCGGTTCGAAGAGCAGGGGCGCGGGCTTCATACGCCGCGGCGCGGCCTCGCGCGCTTCGCCTGCCGACTGCGGCTCGGACATGTGCCTACCTCCAGGATCGTGTGCCGCGTTCCATTGTCCCGCCCTGCGCAAGTGCGCCCCGGGTCAACGGGGCTCTCCGTTCGCATCACCGGACCGTTCCGCCCAGGCCACAGGGCTGTTCCGCCCGTATCACCGCGGTGTCGGGGGTGCTGTCGCACGGAAAGGGCCGCCCACGGCCGCAGACTCGGCGGAGCTGCCGGCTCCGCCCCCATTCGCGCAGGTCAGCGGCAGCGGCTGGATTCGGCGGAATGCCGGATGCCGTGGGGCCGGCACCTCGCGTCGCACCAGGCCCGTACCCTCCGCCTGACTCGCGCACCGCACCGTTCCCGCGTGCCCCAGGAGCTCACCGCTCAAGGGCGCCAAGAGACGCGGTGTCCGGACCAGTGGTCCCACGTGGCGCACATCGCCTCCCAGCCGTCGGGGAACTTGACCGCCACCCCCAACTGCACCGGTTCCGCCGAGGGGTGGTCGTCCAGCAGCTCGGCCACCCCCGCCCGGCACACCACGATGCACGCGTGCCGGTGGCGCGAGGCCAGTACGCACAGCCGCCCGGTCTCCAAGTGGAACGCCGTGGCGTCGGGTCGGCCCGACAGCGGATGCAGCATCACCGTCACGTCGAACTCGCGGCCCTGGAGCCGGTTCGCCGTGTCCACCGCGACCCCGGACACGCCCAGCTCGGCCAGGGCCGCCCGGACGGCCGCGGCCTGGTCGCGGTGGGCGGTGCCCACCGCGAGGCGGCCGGGGGTCAGCGGCACCGGGTCCGGCGAGCGCTCGCTGACCGCCGCCGCGCCCCGGTCCAGCAGCCGCCGGATCACCAGCGCCACGGCCCGTACCGCCTCCGGGTCCGTGCGCGGGGTGCTGCGCGCGGGCAGCTCCAGCAGCCCCCACCCCGCTTCCGCCGCCTCGTCCAGCACCCGGTCCGGCCCCGAGCCGTCGGAGCGCACGCCGAAGGAGAGCCGCCGCTCGCCCGGACCCGTACCGCTGCGGAAGGGCGTGTACGGGTAGAACGCGTCCGAGACCAGCGGCGCGGCCGAGGCGGGCAGCCGCCAGGAGACAGGGAGCCGGTGCTGCGGCAGGCCGGGGTTGTGGGCCAGCAGCGTGGACACCGCGCTCGCGGACGGGTCGTACGACAGCCCCGCCCACTGGGCCGTGCCGTCCGTGCCCACCACGCTGAACGGGTCCAGCTGGCCCGGATCGCCCACGAACAGCGCCCGTTCGAAGAGCCCGGCCACGGCCAGCAGCGCGTCCGAACGCATCTGGTACGCCTCGTCCACGATCGCGTGCCGCCACGGCTCGACGCCCTTGGTGTGCGCCCACTTGGCGGCCGTGGAGATCACGACGTCGAGCCCCGCGAGCGCCGCGGCCTTCGGCGACTTCACGACGGACGGGTACGCGTCGAGGGCCGGGTCGTAGGGGTGCGGGTCGTTGCTGTGCAGCCGGCCCACCGGCAGCTCCGGGTCCTGGCTCGCGATCCGGTCGACCAGGTCGTCCACCTGGGCGTTGGTCTGCGCGACGATCATCAGCGGGCGCCCGGCGGCGGCCAGTTCGCGGGCGGCCCGCACGACGAGCGTGGACTTGCCCGCGCCGGGCGGGGAGTCCACGACCACGCCGCGGTGCGAGCCGTGCAGGGTGTCGTGCAGGATCGCGTCCGTCGCGGCGCCGGCCGCGGCCCCGGGGTCGAACGCGGCACGGGAACCGGTCACAGGAAGTCCTCCGAGGTCACAGGATCGGGCCGCTCGGGCGCGGGTACGGGCGCGGGGCCCGTACCCGCGAGGTCGGCTGCCTCCCCAGCAGCGGCAGGCGGGCCGCCGTGCGTCCACGGCGTGCGCTCCGGGTCCGGCAACTCGGGCCCGCCGCGCGGCGCGTGCTCGAAGAGCGTCCAGCACACACGGTCCCCCTTGTCCGGGACCGAGCCGGGCTCGGGGACCTTGCCGCGCCCCATGCCGCCGGTCAACTGGACGACCAGCGCGCCCGGTTCGTACCCCGCGAACTCGGCGGTCTGCGTCTTGCCGTCGGCCAGCGCCCGGTAGAGCTTGGCGCGCTCCTCCAGATACGGGCGGTCCTCCGTCCGGACCGTCAGCAGCGGGCGCGGGCGCGGTACCTTCGCCTCCGAATAGGCCATCAGCACGTCGGTCACCTCGCCCGCGAACGCCTCACCGGCCAGCCGCCGGCCGGCCATCACCAGCGGATCGTCCAACGCCTCCTGCGCGTCCAGCTGCGCCTGCGCCGTCTCCCGCGCCGACAGCTTCTGCGCCGCCGTCACCGCGTCGTCCCGCTTGGGCTGCGGCGGCTCCCCGGCCCGTACGCGGTCCCGGTGAGCCGTGTACGACCAGCGGTCGCGCTTCCAGCGGTCGGCGACCCGGCCGCCCTCGGGCAGCGCCCGGAGCAGATCGAGCCCGTGCCACACGGCGTCCCACGTCGGCCGCAGCTGGGACGCCACCAGCTCGCGCACCTCGCGGTCGGCGGCGCCCAGCGCCTCGTGCGCGGCCCGCTGCCGGGCGCGCGCCGAACCCGCGCGGCCCGCACAGGGCGCCGTGCCCGCCGCCGGGTTCCCCTCGAACCGGCCGCGCGCCGCGTCCAGCACCTCCGCGCGGGCCGCGTCGTACCGCGCGATGGCCGGAGCGAGCCGCTTGTTGTCGAAGACCGGGTCGGTGGCCGGACCGGCGGGCGGCGTGGTCAGCAGGCCGTCCGGCCCGCGCTCCAGCTCCGCCCGCAGCGCCGCCCGCGCGCCCGTCATCCCCTCGGGCGGGTCTATCCAGGCGAGCAGCGCGCCCAGATGCTGGTCCTCCAGGTTGCTCTGGCCCGTCGCCCAGTGCCGGGCCAGCACCTGCGTCATCGGCAGCAGCAGGGACGAGCCGGGCACCCGCGCGCGCTCCCCGAGGTGCGTCAGCCAGCGGCCGAGCAGCGGTACGCGCGGGGGAGCGGGGTAGGGCGTGTCAGGGTCCTGTTCGGCGGTCCGCCGGAACCGCATGGACCGGCCCAGCAGCCGTACGTACTCCACGCCGGCCGCGCTCGGCACCAGCAGCTGGGGCGCGTCCGCGCACAGCTCGACCTCGACCTTCACCTTCTTCCCGGTCTCCGGGTCCGCCTCGGAGCGCTCGGCCGCCTCGACGTCGTCGGCGTACGCCTCGAAGTGCGGCAGCACCGCGTCGGCCAGGTCGGCGAGGAACGCGAACCGCAGGTCCCGGTCGCGCGGCTGCGCCACGACCAGCAGCCGGGGCGACTCCCGGTCCGTCCCCACCAGCGCGCCCAGCGGCGCGCCCGCCTCACCCGCGGTCGTGAGCGGCACCAGCACCATGGGCCGCTCGGCCAGATGCCGGTGGCGCACGGTCGCGCCGGGGCGCGCGTGCCCGTCCCGGGCGGCCTCCATCCGCGCCAGCGTGCTGATCAGCGACATGTGCCCTCCTCACGGGCCTCACGGACCTCACCGGCCTTACGGGCCTCACGGGCGGACGGCGTCAGCCGCATCCCGCACCTCCCGCCACCAGCGCCTCCGCCCGCAGGGCCGCCGCGCGGCGCAGCGCCCCGACAGCGGGGTCGTCGGCGTCGCCCGCTTCCCCATGGGCGGCGGCGAGAACCGCCTCCACGGTGGTGAGATCGCCCAGTTCGCCGCGCACCCCGCGGCCCAGGGACTCCACCGCCCCCGCCGCGCGGGTCCGCTCCCGGCAGTGGAAGGCCAGCTCACAGACGGCCAGGCAGTCCGGCGCGTACGCCGCGTCGACCGACTCGACAGCCGCCAGCAGCTCCTCGGCGGGCCGGGTCGCGGTCCGGCCGTCCGCGGTGAGCCGCAGATCGAAGGTGGTGCCCTCGGGGAGGGCCGCGGCGAGCGCCTCGACGCGGGTCAGCCGGGACAGCTGCCGACGGGTGGTGGCGAGCTGCTTGCGGATGTCGACGAGCTCGGCCGCCGGCACGTTGGAGAAGTCCTTGGGACACACCAGCAGCACTTGACTGCATACGCGGTCCGCGCCGCCGCCCGCCCGGTCCGCGCTCTCGCCCCCGGGCTCCTCTGCCCCGCCGCCGGACCGCTCCGCACCGCCCGCGTGCCGCTCCGCCAGGTCCCCCAGCGCCAGTACGTACACGGCCGCCTGCCGCGCCGCCGCGCCCACCTTGGCCGCGTCGGCGGAGCCGTCCACCATGGGGAAGGACTTGATCTCGACGACGGTCCAGCCGCCGTCGGGGTGGACCACGACCGCGTCCGGTTCGAGGTAGGCGGGGGAGCCCGCGACGGTGAGGGCCAGCATCGGGTGGTCGAGGAACGCCCACTCGCCGGCGGCCGACGCCTCCCGGAGAGCCAGCTCCGTACGGGCCGTGCGGCCCTCGGGACCGACGGCCGTCAGGTCGGGGGCGGCGACCGGACCGGGGCCGGGTGCGGGGGAGCCGTCCCCCAGGCGCTCATGGAGCAGCCGGACCAGCTCGGCCCCGCCGTCGGCCTTGACCTTGGCCTCGAAGGAATTGCCGCGCGCGAGCGCGAACTGCGACTGGCCGAACGTGGCGGGCGCCCCCAGAGCGCCGGCCAGCGCGCCCTTGTCGACCCCGGCGCCGTCCAGCAGCGCGCGGCGGCCGCAGCCGGGGTTGGCGGCCAGCGCCGCCAGCGCGCGGGCGTCGAGCGGGCGCGGGGCGCAGCCCGGCCCGCGCAGCTCAGCGAGCCGCTGTCGCAGCGCTGTCGGCGCGGGCGTCGCCGTGGCTGTCGGCGACGTCGGCCCGGGCCGGCTGTCGAGGGAACCGTTCACCTGCCGAAGTCTCGCACCCGCCACTGACAACTGCCCCAGCCGCATGGGTTTCACCAGGTGATCCGGTGTGTGGGGCGGTGCGGGAGATGCGCGGCAAGCGGTTGCGGACACGTTCGGCGAGCCGCAGCGCGGGCTTGGCCAGCAGCAGCCCGACGCCCATCACGGCGATGCCCGCGACGGCGTCCAGCAGGTAGTGGTTGGCGGTGCCCATCACGACGATCGCGATGCCCAGCGGGTAGGCGACGCCGGCGATCCGCGCCCAGCGCCCGCGCCCGTACCGCCACAGCACGACGCCGCACCACAGGGCCCACCCCACGTGGAGGCTCGGCATGGCCGCGTACTGGTTGGTGAGCCCCCCGAGGCCGCGCGGCGCGCTGGCGTCCCCGCCCCACCAGCCGTACGACCCGTACTGCGCCATGGTGTCGACGAACCCCTGGCTCGCCTCCAGGAGCCGCGGCGGGCTCGTGGGCAGCAGCGTGAAGCCGACGAGACCGATGAGGGTGGCGATCATCAGCCAGGCGCGCAGGAAGCTGTAGTTCGCCGGGCGGCACTTGAAGACCCATATGAGGATCGCCGGGGTGACCAGGTAGTGGAGCGACGCGTATGCGAAGTCGGCGGGTATGCCGAACAGGGCGTGGTGGGTGAAGAACCGATTGAGCGGATGTTCCAGGTTTATCCGCAGAACCTTCTCTATATGGAGGATGGACAGCCCGTGGTCGACGGCGTCGCTCACCTCGCCCCGGGCGAGCAGCCGGCCCGCCGAGTACAGGACGTACACCACGGCGATGAGGGGCAGCTCGGTCCACCAGCGAGGCCGCTTCCCGAGTGCGGGGGTGTGGGACATCGCGACGCTCTCCTGTGTTCTGGCGGCCAAACAAGCGCGCATGCAACCGTACGGTGTACGCGGAATCCGCCGCACACCGCCCTTCGACTTCCTGTCAACACGGCGTTCGCCTGCGGTTATGTCCGCGGTCGTGGCGTGTGAGGGACATGTGAGATAGGAGACGCCGCCACCGGCCCCGCGGTTGCCTCCGCGGCCGGTGCGCGATGATGGAGGGCGGAGAGGACGCATCTGTCGGGAAAACCAACGAAATGTTGGCTGAAGCAACGGCAGAAGCGGCCGCCGAAGCACCCGACGAGATCGATGGAGAGGTCCCCTCACATGGCACCGCGCATCCTGCTGGCCCGGCACGGACAGACGCAGTGGTCGCTGTCCGGGAAGCACACCGGCCGCACGGACATCCCTCTCGTCGAAGAGGGACGGCACGGCGCCAAACTGCTCGGCGAACGGCTGCGCCACGAGCCCTGGAACGAACTGCCGGGCGTCGAGGTCCGTACGAGCCCCCTGGCGCGCGCCAAGGAGACCTGCGAGATCGCGGGCTTCGGCGACCGCGCGCAGGACTGGGACGCGCTCATGGAGTTCGACTACGGCGCGTACGAGGGCATGGCCCCCGACGAGATCAAGGCCGCCCGCCCCGGCTGGCTCATCTGGCGCGACGGCGTCCCGGAGGGCGAGACGCTGGCGGAGATCGCCGCCCGCGCGGACGAGGTCACCGCCTGGGCCCGCTCCGCCGACCGCGACGTCCTGGTCTTCGCCCACGGCCACCTGCTGCGCGTACTCGGCGCGCGCTGGCTGGGCCTGGAGCCGTCCTTCGCGGCCCGCATACGGCTCGACCCGACCTCCCTGTCCGTCCTCGGCTGGGCCTACGGCGAACCCGCGATCGAGCGCTGGAACGACACCGGCCACCTGGGCTGACCGGAGCGACGGTTTCGGCCCCTCAGAACGGCCCTCGACCCCTCACGAGGAGCGTCCCTCCGCCCCTCACGACGAGCGTGCCGCGGCGTCGTGCCGGGCGAGGAAGGCCGCCACCGGAGCGCTGCGACGATGGGGGCGGAGCGTACCGGCCATGCCGGCGAGCATCGCGCGGATACGGGCCGACTGGACCCCCTCCAGCAGGTCCAGCACGCGCCCGCCCGCCGAGGCCGCCTCCTCCAGCGCGCCGCAGCCCGCGAGATCGCCCGCCAGCTCCGCCGTGAAGAGCGCGATATTGCGGGTGAAATGCGGATCCTGCGCCGCCACGGCCCGCCGCGCCTGTTCGGCCGCGCGCGGCCAGACGCCCAGCGCCGACCAGCACTGCGCCTCCAGCCCCGCCAGCTCGGCCTCCCCGAAGAACGACATCCACTCGGGGTCGGCGTCGCGGACGCCCCGCCCGTAGAGCCGCTGCGCCCGCCACAGCGCCTCCTCACAGCCCCGCCGGTCCCCGAGCCCGGCCCAGCCCCCCGCCTCCCGCAGCGTCAGCAGCGACAGCAGCCGCGGCGACGCCAGCTGCCGCGCCGCGCGCTGCGCCGCCTGCGCGGCCCGTACGGCCTCGCGCGGGCGGCCCGCGTCACGGGCGAGAAAAGCGGTGTTGGCGAACGCGTGCGCCTCCAGCGCCGGATCGTCCGCCACGCGCGCGATCGCCAGCGCCTCCGAGTAGAGCGAGCGGGCGTCGGCGAAGCGGCCCGAGTCGTGCGCCAGCCAGCCGACCGAGATGGCGAGCTCGCCCGCGCCCGAGTACAGCCGGTCGGCGAGCGGGCGACGCCCCGTGCCGCGGTCCAGGAGCCCGTACGCGGCGCGCAGCGGCTGCGCGGCACGCCGGTAGAGGACGTCGGCGCCGTGCCGGTCGTCGAGCAGGCGGATACGGCGCACGGCCGCTTCGACGGCACTGGCCTCCGGCTCGCCGACCCGGTGAGCGGCGACAGGCGCGGGGGCCGGAACGGACGCGCTGCCCGTACCGCCTGTCAGGAACGCGTGCCGCAGCACGTCGTGTGCTGTGGGCGGGCCGGGAGTCGCTAAGGGGGGCGGCGCGTCCGTCGGGTCCGGCGCCCGCCCGGCGCCCGGCCTGGGAGCTCGCCCCCGTACCGCCTCACGCGGTGAGAAGCCCATCTCCGTCAGGGAGAGCCCGGGGAACATATGGCGGAACACTCGCTCGTAGGCGTAATTCGGGCAGCGGATGGCACCGGACTCGACCCGCCCGACATAGCGGGCGTCGCAGGAGACCTGTTCGCCGATCTCACGGGCGGCACGCCGCACCGCCGCCGCGAACTCGGCCGGCGAGCGCCGTCCGCGAAGCCGCCGGAAGGCGGTGTTCGGACGGCTCGCCGCCGCCGTCGAAGCAGCTGAGGCGGGTGCGTCGCGCGGCGCCATGGCCGGCCCCTCTCCGGGTGAGTGCCGTTTCGTGCGGAGGGCCGGACGGTGCTGCTGTGCTGGCGTGCTCACGGAAAAAGACCGTACCTGCTGTGATGGGTCGGCTACAGCCGGTTTGACTACTAGCCGGATATCCCATCAGTCATCCGCCATGAAATGCCATCCTTTGCGGCGACGCGGTGCCGTAGCCATTGACGCGTTCCGGCGTTGAACCCGGTGTACCGGAGCACACGCACAGCAGCGCGGCGGAGGAGGGGTTTCCCTTGACGGAAGCCGGATCGGGCATCGGGGACTCGCAGGCGGGCGCGGTCGTACGGACGACAGGCGACCGGACGGCGGCGCGGTACGCGTCAGCGGCGCGCACGACGCCCTCGCACCTATCACCTCCGCAGGGGACACCCCGGCCGGCGGGGCCGCCGCAGGCTTCGCCGGTGGGGCGGAACCCGTCACAGTCCTCGTCGCAGTCCTTCTCCGCGCCCCAGTCGTCGTCGCCACAGTCCTCGTCGCAGTCCCTGTCCGCGTCGCAGCATTCGGCCGCCGAGGAGGAGTGCGGGCGGCGGGGCCGCGGCCCGCGACCGGCCCCGGAGGCCGGGGCCGAGGCGGACCGGCAGTGCGACCTCGTGACCGTCCCGGCCCGTCAGGGGCTGGAGGCCGTGGACATCCTGCGGCTGCGCGTCGGCGTGGGCCCGGTGCTGCACGACGGCGACTACGACACCCTCGGCTTCCTCGTGCCGCCCGGCACCGCGGACGGGTGGGACCTGCCCGGCAGCGCCTGCACGCAGACGTACGAGGGCGGCGCGCGTACGAGCCGCTCCGAGCCCCCCGTCACCGGCACCGGCTGGCTGGTGCCGCCGGACGCGGCCTGTACCGAGGCCACCGACCCGGCCGTGCTGCGGGCCGCGCTCGGCGAGGCCGCGCGCACCATCGAGGCCGTCGAGCGCAGCAGCCGCCCGAGATAACCGGCCCCCGGCCACGGCCGGGCCGCCCTGGACGTGGGCTTCCGGCCGGCCCGGGGCCCGGCACCACCGGCATCCGGTCGTGGCCCCGCCGCCTGCCCCTGTCGGCAGGACAGCGGCGGTGCGGGCGATACTGGTGGGGTGGCGAAGGACAGACGGAAGCAGGGGCGCGGGCGGGCGGCGGAGCCGGTCTCCGAGGCCGTCGACGGCGGGCTCGCGGAACTGGTGCCCGACCGTGAGCGCCCCCGCGCCCGTACGCTCCTGATCGACGGCGCGCCGCAGTCCCACGTGGACCTCGACGACCCCGCCTACCTCGATTTCGCCTACCAGCGCAGGCTCGGCCACATCGCCGACCTGGCGGCCCCCAAGGGGCGGCCGATCCAGGCGGTGCACCTGGGCGGCGGAGCGTTCACCCTCGCCCGCTACATCGCGGCGACCCGCCCCCGCTCCACCCAGCAGATCGTCGAACTCGACGCGCCGCTGGTCCAGTTCGTCCGTCGAGAGCTGCCCCTGGAGAGCGGCTGGCGCATCAGAGTGCGTGGCGGCGACGCGCGCGCGGGGCTCGCGAAAGTGCCGGAGGGCTGGGCGGACCTGATCATCGCTGACGTCTTCAGCGGGGCCCGCACGCCCGCGCACCTGACCAGCACCGAGTTCGTCGGCGAGGTGCGGCGGGCACTGCGGCCCGGCGGCTGCTACGCCGCGAACCTCACGGACGGGCCGCCGCTCGCCCACCTGCGGTCCCAGATCGCGACGGTGCGGGAGGTCTTCCCCGAGCTGTGCGTGACCGCCGACCCGGCGGTGCTGCGCGGTCGGCGGTTCGGCAACGCCGTGCTGCTGGCCTCCGACCGCGAGCTGCCGGTCGCCGAACTGACCCGGCGCGCGGCCACCGATCCGCAGGCGGGGCGGGTCGAACACGGACGGGCGCTGATGGACTTCACCGGCGGCGCGGCGCCGGTCGGCGACGCTGACGCGCAGCCCTCCCCGGCGCCGCCACCGGCCGTCTTCCGCTGAACCGGCCTGACGCCCGACGTGCGTGCCGGCCCGACGTGCGTACCGGCCTGCTGTGCCACCGGTGCCCGATCGCGTCGCTCAGAATTCAGAGATCAGAACTCAGAACTCAGAACTCAGAATTCTGAGCTCAGATATCAGAGCTCAGAGAGGTTGCTCCGCGACCTCGCCCGCCGTCGCTCCGCCGGGCCGTTCACCGCTCGCGGTCTCGGGCACGTCGGGCACGCCGGGCGCTTCGGGTGTGTAGGCCGCGCCGGGTACATCGGGTGCGTCGGGCGCGTCGTACATCCCCGGCACCTCCGGCAGCAGTTGGCTCGTACGGGCCAGCCGGGCGTACCAGTGCGCGCTGGACTTGGGTGTACGGGCCTGGGTCGCGTAGTCCACATGGACCGCGCCGAACCGCTTGCTGTAGCCGTACGCCCACTCGAAATTGTCCAGCAGCGACCACAGGAAGTACCCGCGTACGTCCGCGCCGTCGCCGATGGCGCGGTGCACGGCGTTCAGATGGCCGTGCAGGTACGCGATCCGGTCCGGGTCGTGCACCGCGCCCTCGGGGTCCGGCTCGTCGTCGTAGGCGGCGCCGTTCTCGGTGACCATCAGCGGCAGGCCGGGGGCCTCGCCGGAGAAGCGCATCAGCAGGTCGTACAGGCCGCTCGGGTCGACGGACCAGTCCATGGCCGTGCGCGTGCCGGGCGGCTGATGGAAGGCGACGTCGTCGGCGCCGGGCCAGGGGTTGTGCTCGCCCGCGCCGTGGCCGTCGGCTCGCGGGGCGCGATTGTCAGTGGCGGCTGATACCACTGAGGGCGTGTAGTAGTTGATGCCCAGCGCGTCGAGGGGGTGCTTGATGACGGCCGGATCGCCATCGCGTACGAACGACCAGTCCGTGAGACCCGCCGTGTCCGCGATGAGGTCTTCGGGGTACGCGCCGTGGAGCATCGGCCCGGTGAAGATACGGGTCGCGAGCGCGTCCACCCGCCGCTGAGCGTCGAGATCCTCGGCCGACTGCGAACGGGCTCTGACGGCGCTCGGGTTGAGGGCGACGGAGAGCTGCGCGTGCGCGGGGAGGGCGGCGCGCAGCGCTTCGGCGCCAAGCCCGTGCGCCAGGTTGAGGTGGTGCGCGGCGCGCAGCGCGGCGACCTGGTCCGTACGGCCGGGGGCGTGCACCCCCGCGCCGTACCCCAGGAAGGCGCTGCACCAGGGTTCGTTGAGGGTCGTCCACAGTTCGACGCGGTCGCCGAGCGCCTGCGCGACGAGGTGCGCGTAGTCCGCGAAGCGCCGGGCGGTCTCGCGCTCCGGCCAGCCGCCGGCCGTCTCCAGCTCCTGGGGCAGGTCCCAGTGGTAGAGGGTCAGCATCGGCCGGATGCCGTGCGCGAGCAGCTCGTCGACGAGCGCGCTGTAGAAGTCGAGGCCGCGCCGGGAGGCGGGGCCCCGGCCGGTGGGCTGTACGCGCGGCCAGGAGACGGAGAAGCGGTAGGCGTTCAGGTCCAGTTCCGCCATGAGGCGCACGTCGTCGCGCCAGCGGTGGTAGTGGTCCACGGCGACGTCCCCGGTGTCGCCGCCGAGGACCTTGCCGGGGACGCGGCTGAAGGTGTCCCAGATGGAGGGCGCGCGGCCGTCCTCCTGTGCCGCGCCCTCCACTTGGTACGCGGCGGTCGCGGCGCCCCAGAGGAAGCCGTCGGGAAAGCTTGCTGTCTCGGGCTCTGACGTCATGGAAGCGCTCCCATAGTCGAGGTGAAGAAGTGGTGAGGTGAAGAGAGTCGAGGTGTGTGCCCAGGTGCGCTCGGGCGGGTTCGGGCGTGTGCAGGCGCGTTTCGGGTGTGTTTCGGGTCTGTTCGGTCGCAGGGGAGTTGCGAGGCGGGATGAGTTGGAAGGGGCGGAGGGGGTAGCGGGTAGTGAAGTGGCGGGGTAGCGGGGCAGTGGGATTTCGGGCGGTCTGAGAGGAGTCGGGTGGCGGCTGGGACGGACTGGGGACTGGGTCGTAGCCGGGCCGTGGAACGGGGCCCGGCGGCGCGCCGCGCGGTGCCGACGCGACACGCGTGCGGTACCGAACAGCGCTTCGGCCATGATGACGGCCCGAGCGGGTACGTACCCGCGGGCGGGCCCGCTGAGTGCGGCCCGCGTCGCCGGATTCTCTTCGGCCGGCGACCGGCGGCGGGCGGCCCGGAGTGCATCGGCCGCTACGGGTGTCGGGCGCATCTGGTACGCCCGATCCATCTCGCCCATCGCGTCCACTCACTCACCGGGCGCCCATCGGGCCCGGAAGATCGCCGTCATGGTGGCTCGCCGGGGCTTCAGGCGTGCCGCTCTGATCAACTACTGTTCCGTACCGATGCGTTGTGTGATGCGGGGCGCATTGGGGTATGGGTGGTTCGGGTACTGTGGGAGCGCTCCCAGTCGTGACGCGGCGAAGAGTCGCCGCAGCCTGGCGGGGTGACGGCGGTGACTCCGCGACCACCCTGGCCGCTGTGCCGCGGCCACGGTGACCGAGGCGGCAGCGGCGACGGCGGTGGTAGCGGTAGCAGCGGTTCTTTGGGATGCGGCGCGACTTCCAGTGGAGGCAGACATGACAGCGACCGGTGGGACCACACGACGTGGCGCGCGGCGCGCCACGCCCACCCTGGAGGCGGTCGCGGCCCGGGCCGGCGTCGGACGCGGCACGGTCTCGCGGGTCATCAACGGTTCACCGCGGGTCAGCGAACGCACCCGCGCCATCGTCGAGCAGGCCGTCGCCGAGCTCGGATACGTGCCGAACCGCGCGGCCCGCGCCCTCGCGGCGGGCAGTTCCGACGCCATCGCGCTCGTCGTCCCCGAACCCGAGACGCGGCTCTTCGCCGAGCCGTACTTCTCCGACGTCATCCGGGGCGTCGGCGCCGAACTCGCCGACACCGACATGCAACTGCTGCTCACCCTCATCCGTACGCCCAAGGAGCGGAAACGCTTCGCCGACTACCTCGCCGCGCACCGCGTCGACGGGGTGCTCCTGGTGTCCGTGCACGCCGACGACCCGCTGCCCGACCTGCTCGAAGAGATCGAGATGCCCGCGGTGCTCAGTGGCCGCCGCTCCGCCCGCGAAACCGTCGCCTACGTCGACTCCGACAACGTGGACGGCGCCCGGCAGGCCGTCGCCCACCTCCACTCCCGGGGCCGGCGCGCCGTGGCGACCATCACCGGACCGCTCGACATGTACGTGGCCCAGTGCCGCCTCGGCGGCTACCGCGAGGGGCTCGCGGCCGCGGGCCACGCCCCCGACGACCTCCTCGTCGCGACAGCCGACTTCACCGAGGAGGGCGGTCGCCGCGCCATGCGCGAACTCCTCGACCGCAGGCCCGGCCTCGACGCCGTGTTCGCCGCGTCCGACGTGATGGCCGCGGGCGCCCGCCAGGTGCTCCGCGAGTCCGGCCGCCGGGTCCCCGACGACGTCGCGCTCGTCGGCTTCGACGACTCCGCCGTCGCCCGCCACATGGACCCGCCGCTGACCAGCGTGCGACAGCCGATCGAGGAGATGGGCCGCACCATGGCGCGCGTACTCCTGCAAGAGATCGAGGAACGCACGGCGGACCGCCCCCAGGTGGTGCTGCCGACGCAACTGACGGAGCGCGAATCGTCCTGAGTCCGGAGCGTCCACCCCTGACTCGTCTACCCCTGACTCGTCTACCTCCGACTTCTGAGCCGGGGGAGCGCGAGGCGGCCGCGATGATGGCATGCGGAGGGGGCGGAGGGGGGTAGTTGACCGCCGGCGGCATCGCTACGGTGACCGGATGGATCAGGGTGAACGGCTGCTGCATGCCTCGTCGTTCGGCGCGGCGGCGGTCGCGTACGCCGAACACCGCCCCGACTACGCGCGGGCCGCCGTGGGCTGGGCGTTCGAACCCGCGCCCGGCCCGCGCGTACTCGACCTCGGCGCCGGAACCGGCAAGCTGACCGCCACGCTGATCGCGTCGGGCGCCGAAGTCATCGCGGTCGAACCCGACCCGGCGATGCTGACCGAGCTGCGCCGCTCGCTGCCGGCCGTCCGCGCCCTGTCGGGCAGCGCAGAGGCGATACCGCTGCCGGACGCGTCCGTCGACGCCGTGCTGGCCGGCAACGCCATGCACTGGTTCGACATGGCCGTCGCCGGACCGGAGATCGCCAGGGTCCTCGCACCCGGCGGCACCCTGGCCGGCCTGTGGAACGTCATGGACGACGGGACCGAGTGGGTCGCCGGGCTCGCGCGGGTCGGCGGAAGCGCGGCTGTCGGCCCGCGCGACACGCCCGCGGGCTGGCGCGCGGAGACGGCCGGCATGCACCTGCCGAACACCGGCGGGGCCGCCCGGTTCAGCTCACCGCAGCAGGCCGAATTCCCGCACGGGCAGCGCCGCACCGCCGACTCCCTCGTAGCGACCCTCGCGACGCGCGCGGGGCTGCTGGTCATGCCCGAGCGGGAACAAGAGGCCGCGCTGGGCCGGATCCGCGGCTACCTCGCGAGCAGAACGGAGACCGTCCGCGGCGAGTTCATCCTCCCGATGCTGACTGCCGTGCTGCGCGTCCAACGGCTGTGAACGCCATCGGCCGCCCGACACGACACGCCGCACGCCGCCCACCAGCGGGTCGAAGCAGACGTCGTACCGCGCCGCCGACTCGGCCCTCCTACGTGCCCTCCATGCCCCGCAACTCCTCCACGGCGACGCGGGCGGCGGCGCCGATGACGGCGTCGGCGCGCGGCAGTTTGTTGTCGGCGCGGGCCGCCTGGGTGAAGATCACGGCGGTGTACGCGCCGCCGTCGGGCAGCTCGATCACGCCCGCCTCGTGGCGCATCGACCCGAAGGTGCCGGTTTTCCCCGACACCCGTACGTCGTCGTACGGGAACCCGGAGGCGAGCCGGTGGGACCACGCCTGCCGCCCCATCACCTCGCGCATGAACGCGCAACTCTCGGGGGAGGCCGCGCGGTCCGTCCAGATCGCGTGCAGCAGCCGGGCCATGTCCGCAGGCGTGGCGGAGGCTTTGGACAGCGGGTTGTAGACGACGGCGGGGACCGTCGTGTCGTTGTCGGAGATACGTTCCAGCGCGTCGCTCAGCGAATCGGTCCCGGTCTCCGCGACCAGCTGGGCGAACGTGGTGGCCACCCCGCCGTGGATACGCGTGTCCGCCATCCCGAGCTCGCGGCACACCTCGTCGACCGCCGCCGTGCCGACCAGGTGTAGCACCGCGTTGGCGGCGGTGTTGTCGGAGACGGTCATCATGAGGACGACCAGGTCGCGCAGCGAGACCGTGACCGGGTCCCGCAGGATCGAGATGCCGGTCGGGCCGGGCAGACGGTCGGCCGGGCCGAGCGTCACGCGCCGGCGCGGGTCGAGCTTCCCGGCGTCCGCGAGCCGGCAGTAGGCGACCATCAGCGGCGCCTTGTAGACGGAGCCGATGGGCACCGGCT
This sequence comes from Streptomyces sp. NPDC050610, assembly GCF_040654875.1. Classification (NCBI taxonomy): domain Bacteria; kingdom Bacillati; phylum Actinomycetota; class Actinomycetes; order Kitasatosporales; family Streptomycetaceae; genus Streptomyces; species Streptomyces sp. NPDC050610. Next base: position 169,704 of record NZ_JBFAIV010000008.1, read on the forward strand.
CGTCGGGGTCGATCACTACGCGCGCGGCCGGCCGGTGCAGGTCCGCGACGTGCAGCCACCCTCGGACGCCGGCATCGGCGAACATGCCGCGGATCGCGCGCTGCGCGCCGCTCTCCCGCCGGGACCCGGTTCCCCGCCTGGTCTCGGTCTCCCGCCCGGGCCCGCCGTCCTGCCGGTCACCGCCGTCTCGCATCGTCCCGTTCTCCCGCTCGGCCCCGCTCATTTCGCCGTCTCCAGTGCCGGGCCCGTCGGCGGCTGGGCTTCGAGGGCCTGGGCCTCCAGGGCCTGGGCCTGCAACGACAGGGCTTCCACCAGCAACTGCGCCGTCTGCGTGATCCCCTCCCCATCAGGCCCCCTGGCGCCCCACACCACCCGCAGCCGCAACGGCAGCGGCGGGTCCGTAGCCCTGACGCGCTCGACGCCGTCGGCGGTGAGGGTGTTGTCGGCCGTCACCATGACGGCCTGGCCCGCGGCGACCAGCGCGAGTCCGGCACGTTCGTCGGTGACCGGGACGGTCTCCACGCGCCGCCCGCGACTGGCCAGGGTGTCGATGAACAGGTCGTACGCCGCGGGAGCCTCCTCGCGGGGGCGCACGGCGACGGGGAGGCGATGGGCGTTCCGCCGCGTCTTGGCGCGGTCCGCGGCAACTCCGCCTGCCTCGGAGGGTTCCGACGTATCGGCCGGCTCCGACGACTCCCGTGGCTCCGACGGTTCGGGCGACTCGTCGGGGGAGAGAAGCCAGGTCGGGAAGAGGACCACCCGGCCGGCGGCCAGGCCGTGCAGCACCGCCGGGTGCCGGATCACCGCGAGGTCGAGCCGGCCCGCCGAGGTCTCGGAGAGCAGCGTGGCGGTCGGCGCTGTCACCACGGTGATCCGGCTCCGCTTCCCGGCGCGGCCCGGCGCGGCCGCCACGGCCGCCGCGACCCATGCGGGCACTTCGGGGGCCAGCCCCAGCCTGAGCCGGCGGCCGTCGGCCTGCTCGCGGGCCCCGGTCTCGCGGAGCTCGGTGAGCGCGGCCAGCGCCCGGCGGGCATGGGGCAGCAGGAGCGCCCCTTCGTCGGTGAGGGTGACGCCGCGGCTGCGGTCGAAGAGGCGGACTCCCAGCATCGCCTCCAGTCGGCGCAACCCTTGTGACAGAGGCGGCTGCGTGATGCCTACGCGCTGTGCGGCGCTGCCGAAATGCTCTTCCTCTGCCAGTGCGACAAAGATTTCCAGGTGCCGTTCGGTAAGCAACGCATCTCCTCTGACGTGCGCAGATATGCAGATCGAATCGCGTCAGAGTCGAGAGTGTATTCGACATGGCGCTTGATCGCGGACTTCACTGACCTCCATGCCGCCAGGCCTCGGGCAGGGGCTCGCAGGGCCTCGGGAGAGTGCCCGCCGGGCCTGCGGCAGCGGTTGCCGTACGCCGCCGCATACGTGCGCATAGCCGCGTAAACAAGGCGCACCGAACCGCCGCCCTGAACCGGCACAAGAAGCCGGCACAAGAAGCCGGCACAAGAAGCCGGCACAAGAAGCCGGCACACGAAGCCGGCATACGAAGCCGGCACAAGAAACCAGCACACCGACAACGGCACCCCCAAGGAGGACGCCTTGCCGAACCAGGAAGACGCGCCGTACGAAGAGGGCGCGCCGTACCAGGGAGACATGCTGTACGCGGGTGATGGTCCGCCGTACCGAGGGGGCCGGAAGACGCACGGTCCGCGCGGGCGGGGGAGCGGCAGACGGTGGACGTTCGGCGCGCTCGCCCTCGTCGTGCTGCTGGCGGGAGGCGGGTACGCGGGCTACCGGCTCCTGGGATCCGACGACGCTGCCGCGGATCCGCAGGTCACCGCCGCGCGGGAGCGTCTCCAGGAGTTCCTCGGGGCATGGCAGAAGGGCCGGGCCGAGCAGGCCGGCACGTATACGGACACCCCGGACGGCGCCAAGTCGCTCATCGCGTCGGTCATGACGAACCTCAAGCCCTCCAGCACGGAGATCACCGCCGGGCGCGGCGAGCGGAAGGGCGACGGGGACGTGCGCGTCCCCTTCACGGTGAAAATGCGCGTACCCGGCGTCGGCGCGTACGGCTGGGACTCGCAGGCGCACGTGCGTCAGCGGTCCGGCAAGTGGACGGTGGAGTTCACCACGTCGATGGTGCACCCGAAGATGCGGCCCGGGCAGACGCTCGCCCTGACGAACGCCTCCAGGGCGGACATTCTCGACAGCAACGGAAAGAAGCTGGAGGCCGCCTCGCTCGTCGGGGCGGTGGACAGCGCGAGCGGCAAGGGCGTCTCGGGGCTGGAGGCCCACTACGACGAGCGCCTCTCCGGGGGCAAGGGCCCGCGCAAGGCAGTGGTGGTGGCGGACCGCGGCAGCGGGCAGGCCGTGACGACGCTGTCCGCCGGGAAGGCCGCGGAGGGCCGTTCGGTACGGACCACCATCGACCCGCGCGTACAGCGGGCGGCCGTCGACGCCCTGTCCGGAGTGAAGAAGACGGCGGCGATCGTCGCCGTGGACCCGCACAACGGCCATATCCTCGCCGCCGTCAACAAGCCCGGTGGCATGAACCGCGCGCTGGAGGGGCGCTATCCGCCCGGTTCCACCTTCAAGGTCGTCACGACGGCGGCGCTGCTGGACCAGGGCGTGCGGCCTTCGGACGTCGCGCCGTGTCCGAAGTTCGCGCATGTGAACGGCCAGCGCTTCGAGAACCAGAACCAGTTCGTGTTGCCCGAGGGGTCGACGTTCAAGGACGCCTTCGCCCAGTCCTGCAACACGTACTTCGTCGGCGCCCGCGGCAAGCTCCCCGACACGGCTCTGCGGGACACCGCCCAGGCGTTCGGCCTCGGGGGCGAGTGGGATGTGGGCGCCAAGACGTACAACGGCAGCGTTCCGGCCAACACCAGCGACAACGATAAGGCCGCGGCCGTCATCGGACAGGGGCGGGTGGAGGCGTCGCCGCTGGTGATGGCGTCCATCGCGGCCACCGTGAAGAACGGGAAGTTCGAACAGCCGGTACTGGTTCCGGACGCGGTGCATAAGAAGTTCAAGGCCTCCCGCGACCTCGCCCCGAAGGTGGCCGCCGACCTGCGCGACCTGATGCGCGCGACCGTGACCTCGGGTTCGGGCCACGCGCTGAAGGACCTGCCGGGCTCGCCGCACGCCAAGACAGGCACCGCCGAGTACGGAACCGAGAACCCGCCGCGCACCCACGCGTGGATGATCGGCTACCAGGGCTCGTCCGACCTCGCCTGGTCGGTGCTCCTGGAGGACGGCGGCTCCGGCGGCTCGGACGCTGGGCCGGTGGCGGCGCGCTTCTTGCGGAATCTCGGCTGAGCGCCGCGCGCATGACCACTTTTCGTACAGCTGGCCGCATGTACAGCTGAAAGAAAGATGGAACGAGGAGGACACCTGTGAACATCACTGAAGCCGCTCCGTCCCGCCGAGCCCTACTGGGCGTGGGCGCCGGTACGGCGCTGGCGGCACTGCTGCCCCTCTCCGGCAGGTCGTACGCCTCGACGCCGACGCCGTCCGACAACGACATCTCCCAGCGGCTACGGGCGCTTGAGGAGGAGTACAAGGCACGGCTGGGGGTGTTCGCCCTGGACACGGACACGGGTGCGACGGTGTCGTACCGCGCCGCCGAACGCTTCCCGATGTGCTCGGTGTTCAAGGTGCTCACGGCCGCGGCGGTCCTGCGGGATCTCGATCGCGACGGCGAATTCCTGGCCAAGCGCGTCCACTACACCGAGAAGATCGTCAAGAAGTCGGGCTATACCCCGGTCACCGGAAAACCGGAGAACATCGCGCACGGACTGACCGTAGAGCAACTGTGCGCCGCCGCCGTCGGCGAAAGCGACAATGCCGCGGCCAATCTTCTGCTCAAGGAACTGGGCGGCCCGACGGCGATCACCCGCTTCTGCCGCTCGGTGGGGGACGGTACGACCCGACTCGACCGCTGGGAGCCGGAACTGAACTCTGCGGAACCCTGGCGCAAGACGGACATCACCACCCCCGGCGCCATCGGCAAGACATTCGCCCGCCTCATCGTGGGCCGCGCCCTCTCGCCCGACGACCGCAAGAGGCTGACCGGCTGGCTGGTGGCCAACACCACCGACGGCGAACGATTCCGCGCCGGGCTGCCCGCCGACTGGATCCTGGCGGACAAGACGGGCGGCGGCGCCCAGTACGGCGTGGCCAACGACGTAGGCGTCGTCTGGCCCCCGCAGCGCTCCCCGCTGGTGCTGTCGGTGCTCTCGACCAAATACGACCCGAAGGGCCCGACGGACAACCCGCTGGTGGCGAGGACGGCCGCCCTGCTGGCCGAAGCACTCACCTGACGCCCGTCGCCCCCAGAAACCACATCGCCCACGTCAGCATCAGGAACTAGCCTCGCCCTCTATGAGCACTATGCGGACGATCCACGACGTACCCGTCCTGATATGCGAACCCGAGGGCGAGGCCATCGCCGCCGAACGCGACGCACTGGACCTCATCGGCAACGCCTCTTACCAGGGCGCCCAATGGGTCGTCATCCCCGCCGCCCGATTCGACGACGCATTCTTCCGACTGAGCACCCGCGTGGCCGGCGACATCGTCCAGAAATTCGTCAATTACCGCGTGGGTCTCGTGGTCGTGGGCGACATCTCCCGCCACACGGAGGCCAGTTCGTCGCTGAGGGACTTCATCCGCGAATGCAACCGAGGCCGCCAGACGTGGTTCGTGGCTGATGAGGAGGAGCTGGGGGAGAGGCTGAAGGGCTGAGACCAAAGAGGCTCGCTGCGCTTCGCGGCGGGCTGCTGCCGCGAGGTGGCGGGTGCGGGGTCTTCGGGTGCTACTCGCAAGTAGAGCGGAGTTACCGTCAGGCAAAAGCGCCATAGCGGACGCGGAATCGGATGGAAACCCCAACCGGTTGCCCATTCAACCGGCCAGGCCGGGCATATCGGGCGCACGGGCCGTCGGAGGGGAGTTTCCACACCCCCAGACCCCTGCCTTGCCTGCGGAAACCACCCTCGGACAGCAACCACGACCAAGGCGCAGCGCAGCGAGCCACACTCCACTGCCGACTGCCGTGGATCACAGGCCCAAGCTACGAACCCACCCGCACCCGAAGTCCCCCACGCCAGCCTCATCGCGGCAGCAACCAGCGGCAAAGCGCAGCGAGCCTTCTCTGACCCCAGCCGCCGCCCCGCCCGCAGTCAGCGAACCGACAGCAGCCTGGCCCCCTCCCCTCCCGCTGCTGGCGCCTTGGACCCGGAGGGTCCGAGACGAAACAAGCACCCACCCACCGTCAATATCGCCCCACCCAGCACCACACGCCCCACGCAGCGCCCCCTGAACCCACGAACCGAACTCCGCTCAGCAAACGCGAAGTCCCCAGCCCCCAGCCCCCAGCCCCCGCCCCTCAAACCGAGTAGCTGAGGTCCTTTGCGGTCAGCGATGTGGGACGCAGCCGTAGCCAGGCGGACCCCGACACGGCGGGATCGTCGAGCAAGTAGCGCCGGAAGCGTTCGTCCCACTCGGCTTCGTCCGCCCCGAGATACCGACTGAGTTTCCGCCGCCCGCGCGGCACGTCGAACGGCAGGATTTCCGCCTCCCCGCGAGCGATTACCTGCCTCACCAACCCCGTACCGACATCACACACATCGATGACAAGAGCGATCGCGGGATCAGCTTGAACGCGGCCCAGCAGCTTCGCCCATGAGCCGGTCAGAATCCAGAAGGCCCCGTCCTCCCAGAGAAACCAGGTCGGCCGCACGGTCGGCCCGCTGGTCGCGACCCGAGCGGTGAGGGGCTGGGCGAGGAAAGCGTCTACATCGAACTCTCGTGCTGCCATGCCTTGATCATGTCACTCCCGAGGCCCGCCGTACGAGCCCGAGCCCCCCAAGTCGCCCTGCCCCGCAGACTGATCAGCCCCGCCGCTTAATCCCTCCCAACCCCCTCCCCGCTCGCGCACAGGGCAGCAGCGTGCCAACGGACCGAGGAACAAGTGGAGGGGCGGCGCGGAGTCAAGAAGCAGCGGTTCATGACGCGTCCCCAGCCCGATGGGCGGCGGTCTGTCCTTGTGCCCAGAGGACGAGAACGGCGCGGGGCTGTGGGGAGGTGACGGCTAGCCGGTACACCACCGACGGGAAGCTCGTCCCTGTTGCGTGACGGGTAGCGTTCACGGGTGTTCCCCAGGGCGTCGGTAGCTGTGCCAGCAGCCGAGGGGCGACCGGCCCCGGCAACGGTGACCAGGGAGAGACGCGTGAGCGACAACCAGCAGATCACTGACGACCAGTGGCGTCAGGCCAGTCTGATCTGGGACTACCACCAGATGCACCACGAGCTGCGGCCTGTTGACGTGGCGATCGGCCTGGGCAGCCACGACATCGGCGTCGCCACCCGCTCAGCCGAGCTCTATCGCGCCGGGCTCTTCCCGACCCTCCTGTTCACCGGCGGCAACAGCTCGACCACTGCCGAGGTCTTCCCGCGCGGGGAAGCCGTTCACTTCCGTGCGCACGCTATCGAGCTCGGTGTCCCTGCGGACGCGATCCTGCTGGAGCCCAACGCCGCGAACACCGGCGAGAACATCGCCTTCTCCCGCGACCTCCTTGCCGCCGGCGGCATCACACCGACCACGGTGCTGCTGGTCTCCAAGCCCTACATGGAACGGCGGTCGTTCGCGACCGCCCGCAAGCTGTGGCCCGACGTCGAGATCCTCTGTGCGTCGGAGCGGCTGGAGTTCGACGACTACGTGAAGTCCATCGGCGACGAGATGCTCGTCCTGAACATGCTCGTCGGCGACCTCCAGCGGGTGATCGAGTACCCGAAGCTCGGATTCGCCATCGAACAGGAGGTCCCGAAGGACGTGCGTGCAGTGTACGAATCTCTCATCCGCGACGGTTTCACGAGTCGCCTCATCGTCTGCTGACCTGCCCCAGCCGGGCGAACTGTGCCCCATTCACCAGCCGAACTTCCTGCTTCGGATATTCAGGGCGCCGCCGCCGACTCCATCGTGAGGGGCGGGTCGGTCGAGGTGTTCCCCGACGCGGCGAGCGAAGAAGGCACTGCTCAAGGAGTGCGACTACCCGCACGGGACGGTGGTCCTGCGAGTGCAGGCGGCGCCCACTCAGCCGCAGGCGAAGGAGCACGAGAAGGCTCTCGCCACGATCGGGTAGTACCGGTGGCCGGCCCCGGGCCCCCGCGGGGCCCTCGTCGATTCGGAAACGACTAGGGCCCGACCCGCTTTCGCAGGTCAGGCCCTAGATCATCAAGGGTGAGTAACGGGACTTGGACCAGATCCTTTCCAATATTGTGACCTGCGCCTATACGGAATACCGGTTGAAATCGGTGCAGTTCGATGACGCTGGATGTCGCGAAACGCTGCCGGATGTTGGCCTGTGTTCCCGTGGGAACACGCTGAGCCAGCAGTAGGGCAGGCGGTCCACGGGGTGAGTGCAAAAGTGCCCTTCCGCGATACATGGGGGGCGCAACACCGAGCCCCCCGGCGGCTGACTGCCAGGGGGCTCGGCCAGCCACTCACGGCCGCCGCCTGGGGGCAGCGTGACCGTGAGGACCGTCAAGAAAACCGCCGGTGCGGGGTCAGGGATACGGTTCACCGGCGGCCCAGCTCAAGGGCGAGCGGCCAACTCGTCCTGAAGATCAACAACCGTGCACGAGTCCAGCGCCCGAACCAGCTGACCGGCAACGACCCAGCGCACCGCCGGAGCACCGTAAGAGACCACATCGATCCCGACCTCGACCGGTGCCAGACGGCCCGGCCGGAACCGCATCCCATAGACGCCGAAGACCTCCGACTCGCCAACCCGCACGGCGGTGTACCCGCTGGCGAGATGAGGGCACCGGCGAACAGCCTCGACAGCGCACGGCAGACACACCGGAGGGTGCGTGGTCAGCGCGTCGGATGGCCAAGTCGCCCAGCTGTTGCGGTGCTCTTCGAGCAGCCACAGCACGCCCCGCTCATCCCGGTCAGCCGGGCCTGCGCACACCTGACAGAGCAACCTGCGCATCGCGCGCTGCTGACGCTGCGGGTGGACACTGCCGTACTCCGGGCGCCCACGGCCCACGTGAAGCGTGCGGTGCCACCACAGCACGCCGTGGGAGTCACGAGAGTGCGGCCCCTCATGCAACTCGGCGATCCCGCGGCTATCCGTGATGAGGGTGGTCTTGAGGCGCTGTTCGGCGCTCCAGGTGGCGATGTAGGGAACGGTGCTGGACTGAGGTGTGGTGGTCACTGGTCACCTCTGGTGTGATCGAGGAGCCATCGACAGTCGCGGGCGAGTTGGGTTACCTGCACAATCGCGCCGAGCGTCGTATCGCTGAGTGGCTGGCGTACCTGCTGCTCGATGGCCGTGAGCTTGGCCTGCTGGAAGTAAGCTGCCGGCTCGGGGCGCGGCGGCACTTTCGCGGACTCGGGTGAGCAGCAAGTCGACGTGCTCGCGTAGCACCTGCTCCAGCTTGGCGAGGTCGTCGTGCTGCGGTCGGATCGAGCGCGGGATGAGGGCGCGGTCTATCGTCCGCTGGAGGGCGGCGCGGTCGATGGACTTCGCGGTCACCGCTCGTCCGTCCGGTGGCCGAGCTCGGAAAGAAGCGAAGCGTGCAGGGCGCGAGCGTCGCAGAGAACGCCGGTACCGTCAGGCGGGATCAGCCAGTGGGGACCGGGCGGAGCAGCGCGGGTGGGGGCGGGGACAGTTAGCCAGCAGGCGTCACCGAGGCACTCGACAGCGCGGACGGGCGTCCACGTGTGGGGAGTGCTGCGCGGCACAAGGAAGTAGCAGATGCCGTGGTCGCAGATGACGGGCCCGGTGATGCCGGCAGCAATCGCCGCACGGCCGGCCGTCTCGGGGGCCCTGATGATGGCCCACTTGTAGCCGATGGGCAGCATGATGATCGTGGTCTGCGTGAGCCAGCGGTGCGCGTGGGCTTCGTCCGGGTCTGCTTCGGCCAGCCAGGCGCGGGCGCGGGCGACTTCGGGTGCGGTGAGCACGACAGGATCCCCCTCGTTGCGATCAGTGAGGGGATCGTGTCGCTCAGGGTGGTGCTGGTTACGCACAAAGTGTGCGGATGATTTTCTGTGACCAACCTTGACGGATGGTTACATTCCTGCCCATCGGGCGAGACCAGCGATGGAGTCATCCGCCCCGCGGTCCAAGCGCACCAGGGTGGCGGCCGTCGCACGCAACGTCGGATGGAAGCGTGCGTGATTCGGAGACAGCCGACGAGCTGTGACCAGATCGTGGTGCGCACCCGCCCGGTCGCCCTCGGCGAGGCGCGCCGCTGCGACGTCGATGTGGTGGTGAGAGGCGCGCTCGGCGACGATGCCGGAGGGCAGCTCCCACTCGTCCCGGTCCTGCTCGCTGCCCCACTCGCGGAGGCGGGCGAGCGCCTGCTCGGTGTCGCCCGAGTCGATGAGCGCGGCCACCTCGTGGATGCGGACGTTCGTCGGGCCGAACGACATCTCGTAGTGCGTGGTGTCCCCACGCAGCAGTTCGGCTGCCGCGCGCGCCTCCCCCAGGCGCTGCCGAGCCCGATGCGGGTGACCATCGCGCGCTTCGAGGATCGCGAGCTTGAGGTATATCGCCCCTTGCACCGCCATCTGCGCGGCCGTCATGCTCTGCTCCGGCGCGAGGTGCTCCACCTCCGTGGCGAGCCCTTCGAGAACGCGGCGCGCGGAGGCGTACGTACCCATGCGGACCATCGCGCCAGCCTTCAAGTAGGCGGCGGTGACCTGCATCAGACTGTCGCCGGACCGCCCAGCAGCCCACCGCACACGCTCGATCGCGGTCAGCGAGAGATCGTGGTAACCAAGCTTGTGGGCGAGCGAGTTGGTGGCGCGGTAGCCGCGGGCGAGCCACCAGAAGGCTTGCTGCTGGTCACGCCCCGAGCTGTCGAGCGCTACGTGCGTGAGCTCCGACAGCAGGCCGGGAAGGAGCGGGCCCATGGGCACGTAGTGCCCGTCCTGCCGCATCTGCGCGACGTGGTCCATCTCGGCCGCGAGGACGGGCAGGGGGCGTGGCTGGGCGTCGAGGTCATCAGGGTTGTCGTACGTGAGGAGGATGCGGCGGAGCTCGGGGATGACCGCCTGTACCTGCTCTTCGGTTTCGGCCCCGTTCATGTAGGGCTGGCCGGTGAGCCGGTCCGGGCCGATCTTGAGGGCGCGGGCGAGGCGGGCAATGGTGCCTGGGGGTGGGTTGCGGTCGCCGGACTCGTACTTTTCGAGGGTGCTCGTACTGATAGCGACCTTGCCGGCGAGCTGGCGCACGCTCATCTGCCGGACCTTGCGGAACTCCCGGATGCGCCGTCCGACGTCATGCTGCGCGGTGTTCATGCTTCCCCCAGCCGAGGTGTGGTTCAGGCCCTCAGCGTAGGACGCGATGGTCTGGGTCGGTAGGGATGATCGTGACCATGGCGCAGCAGCGTGGATGGCGTGGATGCCGGTACGGTGCGCGATCTCAGGACACACGCACCCGTGGGGGGAACCACACCATGCGCCACGCACGCCCGGCCGCCGCCGTCTTACTCGCCGCAGCCTGTCTGCTCACCGCCTGCTCCTCGTCGGACGGCGACAGCACCAAGGCCACCGCCTCACCCTCGCAGGCAGCCAAGCAGCAGGAGAAGAAGGCCACGACACCAACAGCGAAAGAGGTCGGCGACAAGCTCACCACGGCGATCCCCACCCACAAGACGATCGTGGTCTACACCGAGGCATCCGACCCGAACCACCTGCTCGGCAGACCAGGCGGCTACGCCTCGAAGACCGCGTTCGCTGACTCCCGCATCCCCAAGACCGAAACGGACGGAGAACGCCCGGACGCCATCGTCCGCGGCGGATCGATCGAGGCGTACCCCGACGAGGCCGGCGCAAAAGTACGGCGTGACTACCTCGCAGCGCTGGCGAAGACGAACCCGTTGATGAAGGAATACGACTACCTGCACGGCACGGCAGTCCTACGGGTGTCAGCAGTGCTCACGCCGACGCAGGCGAAGGAGTACGAGAAGGCTCTCGCCACGATCGGGTAGTACCGGTGGCCGGGGCCCGGTGTTCCCGTGGCGTTCCCAGAAACGAGGGCATGAAGAAGGCCCGACCTGTTTTCGCAGGTCGGGCCTTGATCATCAAGGGTGAGTAACGGGACTTGAACCCGCGACATCCTGGACCACAACCAGGTGCTCTGCCAGCTGAGCTATACCCACCATGTCCGGCGCTTTTCGCACCGGCCGAGGAAAAGTGTACAGGGTCTTCAGGGGTGCTCGCTCCCGGCTTTTCGTGGGGCCGGGAGCGAGCTGGGTCACTGTTCCTGAGCGGGCAGGACGTGCTTGGCCGCGATGGCCTTCGCGGTGTCCGAGTCCGGGCCGGGCTGCGGGACGAAGATCGCCTCGCGGTAGTAGCGGAGCTCGGCGATGGACTCGCGGATGTCGGCGAGGGCCCGGTGGTTGCCGTTCTTGTCCGGGCTGTTGAAGTACGCGCGCGGGAACCAGCGGCGGGCCAGTTCCTTCACGGACGACACGTCGACGATCCGGTAGTGCAGGTAGCTCTCCAGTTCCGGCATGTCGCGCAGCAGGAAGCCGCGGTCCGTGCCGACGGAGTTTCCGCACAGCGGGGCCTTGCCCGCGTCCGGGACGTGCTTGCGGATGTACGCCAGGACCTGCTGCTGCGCGTCCTCCAGCGTGGTCCCGGCATCCAGCTCCGCGAGGAGCCCGGAGGACGTGTGCATCCTCCGGACCACCTCGGGCATGGTGCCCAGGGCCTCGGCGGGCGGGCGGATCACGATGTCCACGCCGTCGCCGAGGATGTTCAGCTCAGAGTCGGTGACCAGTGCGGCCACCTCGATGAGCGCGTCATCCGACAGCGAGAGCCCGGTCATCTCGCAGTCGATCCACACCATGCGATCGTTCATGCGTCTCACCCTACGGGGCGTTCCCGCTGGCCGGGCAGGCGTGGGGTGTACAGGTCGGACTCCGGCTTCCCCGGTTCGGGGCGGTCCGGGGCCGGGGGCGCCGCGGTGGCCGTCCCCGAGATGGCGTGCGCGGTGGCGACGGCGGTCCGGCGCATCGGCAGGGACGCCGACTCGCCGGTCCGCTGTTCCACCAGCTCCGGACGGTCCGGACGGTCCGATCGGTCCCCCCGATCCGTACGGTCCACCCGTTCGACCAGGCCGCTCTGTGGTCGGCGAGCCCGGTACGCGGCCCGGTAGGCGGCCGGAGAAGACCCCAGCTGCCTGCGGAAATGGCCGCGCAGTGCCACCGGCGAGCGGAACCCGCAGCGACCCGCCACCTCGTCCACCGAGTAGTCCGAGGTCTCCAGGAGCCGCTGCGCCTGAAGCACCCGCTGGGTGATCAGCCACTGCAGTGGAGCGCTCCCAGTGAGGCTACGGAAACGCCGGTCGAAGGTGCGGCGGCTCATATACGCGCGGGCCGCCAGCGTCTCCACGTCGAACTGTTCGTGAAGGTGCTCCAGCGCCCACGCGACGACCTCGGCCAGCGGGTCCGCGCCGATCTCCTCTGGTAAAGACCTGTCGAGATAGCGCTCCTGACCGCCGGTGCGCCGCGGTGGCACGACGAGCCGGCGGGCCAGGGCCCCCGCGGCGTCGGCGCCGTGGTCGTTGCGGACGATGTGCAGGCACAGGTCGATGCCCGCGGCCGTGCCCGCCGAAGTGAGCACGTCGCCGTCGTCCACGAACAGCTCTCGTGGATCGACGTGCACGGATGGATAGCGCTTCGCGAGTGTCGGCGCGTACATCCAGTGGGTGGTCGCCGGCCGGCCGTCGAGCAGGCCGGCCGCGGCCAGTACGAAGGCGCCCGTGCACAGCCCTACGATCCGGGCGCCCTCCTCATGCGCGCGCCGCAGCGCGTCGAGCGCCGCGGTCGGTGGTGGCCCGGTGATGGATCGCCAGGCGGGCACGACGACGGTGCCCGCCCTGGAGAGCGCCTCCAGGCCGTACGGTGCTGTCAGTTCCAGTCCGCCGGTCGTTCGCAATGGCACATCTTCGCCCGCGCAGACCAGCAGTCGGTAGCGCGGAACGCCGGCGTCCTGGCGGTCGATTCCGAACACGGAGAGCGGGATGGAGCTCTCGAAAATGGGGCCGCCGCTGAAGAGCAGTACAGCGACGATCTCCCGGCGGCGGCGTCCGGAGAGCTTGCGCGTGGTCTCCGGTACGGTCGTGGAGTCCTGGCTCATGGCGCTAAGCCCCCCTCGGCGGTCGAGTCCTCTCGGTCCTGCACGTTTCCCCTCGGTCCTGAACGGTTCCCCCGCCGGTCATGGCCAAGATCGAATCTACTGTGTCGCATGTGGTCGCGGTGACCAGTTCACCACCCGGCTCTATGTCGACATGGCAACTTGGCGTAAAGCGTTCGATCACGAAGCGTTGCACTTGCAGGCCCCGCTGAAAAGTACGCCTCTCGCCCATGCCCAATCCCAGAGGGCCGCAACCGCTCTCCTCGGTCCTTTCGTTGCTGGTCGAGCGGCTGTTGGGGGCCCTTTCCATCAAGGGATGCGCTTCGGCCTGAAGTTGGCTGAAAAGGAACGGGCGCATAGCTGGCGATGCGTCAGTCGACCGGCGCACTACCCTCGCTGAGGTGTCCGCCCCTGTGCGCTCCCACGCCCGTACGCCCATGGCGGCCGCGGTGCGGAGCGGCGCGCTCGGCGGCCGACCGGGCGGCGTTCCGTTCGGCCCGGCGCAGCAGGGCCCGGCAGGCGCAGGTGACGGCCGCTAGCCCGACCGCGGTGCCGGCCGCGCCGCCGAACGACCGGCCGCATGCCAGCAGTACGACGGGGACCAGCGCACAGCTGAAGACGGCCCAGCGCACAACGTCGCCCACCGAATCGGCGGCGCCTCCGAAGGGGGCGTCGACAGGGGGCCCGCCGGGGCGTCCGGGGGCGTCGTCACGGTGCGCGTAGCGCGGGATTCCCGGCACTGGAGAGCTCCCTACTGGCGGCGGTCGGCGGTACTACAACGCGGGCCGGGCCGCCGGGTCACTGCACCGTACGCGTCAGGGCCGCCCCCAAGGCATTGCGCTACGAGCCGCCCTCGTGCATGCTCCTCGGAACCCGCCTCCGGGCGGTTCGTCCCATGGGGCGGCCTCTGGGCAGGAGGCGAGTGTCGCCGTACCCTGGTGGGTAAGGACTTGGAAAGATGAATCCCGGACGGATTTCGTGCACCATGATCCGCCCGTGGTTCGCTGTCCGAAGACAACTCCAACCAGCCCACCGCCGAACCCCACCGCTGATCCCTCCGCAAGAGGATTTCCTTCGCCGAGACATCGATGGCCGGTCACGAATTCCCCGAACCCGCGGACCGCAAGAGGGTTGCCGATCACGCGGCGGCCCCCGAAGCGGCGGAAGAAACACGTCACTCCTGCGACCCGGCTTTTCGGCACGGCGTCGTCGTCGGCTTCGACGGATCCATGTCGAGTGAGCGAGCGCTTGCGTACGCAATCGGCATGGCCCTCCGCTCGGGCTCCGGCCTGATCATCGTCCATGTGGCGAACCGGCTGCCGACGACCGTCTGGGCAGGCTGCGAGCCCCCCGTATTCGTCGATGTGCCCGACCACCGGACCGAAGTGCTCGGCCTGGAACTGGCCTGCGCGGACTATCTGTCCGAGGTGCCCTGGATCCTCGTCGAGCGCGGCGGCGACATCTGCCACGAGCTGGAGGAGGTCGGCCGGGAGTACTCGGCGGACGCCATCGTCGTCGGCACCACGCACGGCCTGGTCGGCCGCATCTTCGGCTCGGTCGCCGGTCGTCTCGCGCGCCGGGCCCAGCGCCCCGTCGTCGTCATTCCGTAGCCGACGCCCGTCCCCTTGGCGTTCCCCGGGCGGCGTGGATCCCGGGCGGCGTGGGTCCGTAGCCGAGCGCGGTCCGCGGGGCAGGTGGCGTCGGGAGATGCAGGAGTGCAAACGGGCGGGTGTGCCGTCGTCCTCGTACGGGCGGTTGCTCGCCCCGTGGCAGCCCCTCGGCACGTTCTGTCCCGCGAGCGTCCGCACCGTACGGAATGGTGGTCCGCCACGCGCTCGTACGGACCGGAGCCGCCCCCCCCGACGCCCGGCCCGCGCCCTATAGGGGGTGCGACCCCACACGCGACAGTCCTCGGGCGCCCTCGGGGCGCGCCCGCGCGCAACGGCGGTCCCCACTACCTCGTGCGCGACTCAGCCACAAGAAACGCCGACGGTTATCGGTCGAGTTGACTTCGGTCCGTCTCAAACAGTCGACAAATCTACCCGCGCGTAGGGGTGGAATGCGCGTGGGCAGGGGGTAGACCTCGAACACGGCTTGCCGCCGACCGGGAGGTGACGGTTCCCGGCGCGGCAGTCGCCGGTGCGAGGGCGGCATCGGCGCAGGGGAGGCGGCCCCTCCGCGCGCGTGGTGGCACGCGCGGAGGGGTAGCCCCCCGACCGGCACCCCCGTGGCCGGCCCGCTCTCGTCCCCGCTCTCATCCCCCCTGCTATCGCCCCGTTCTCGCCCCCGCTTTCGCTCTCTTTCGTTCGCGCCCTCGTACGCGCCTTCGTCCGCGCCCTCGCCGAGGGAGGCGCTTCGCGGCGCAGAGGGCTCCAGCGGCTACTCCACCGTCACGGACTTCGCGAGGTTGCGCGGCTTGTCGATGTCCCGGCCCAGCGCCAACGCCGTGTGGTAGGCGAGGAGTTGGAGCGGGATGCCCATCAGGATCGGGTCCAGCTCGTCCTCGTTCTTCGGCACCACGATCGTGTGGTCGGCCTTCTCCTGATCCCGGTGCGCGACCGCGAGGATCCTGCCGCTGCGCGCCTTGATCTCCTCCAGCGCGGCGCGGTTCTTCTCCAGCAGATCGTCGTCCGGGACGATCGCGACCGTCGGCATCGCGGGCTCGATGAGCGCGAGCGGGCCGTGCTTCAGCTCGGAGGCCGGGTACGCCTCGGCGTGGATGTAGCTGATCTCCTTGAGCTTCAGCGACGCCTCCAGGGCGGCGGGGTAGCCCCGTACCCGGCCGATGAACATCATCGACTTGGCGTTCGCGTACTCGGCCGCCAGCTTCGCGATGTGCTCCTCGTCGCGGAGGACCTCCGCGATCTGCTCGGGCAGCTTGCGCAGGCCCGCGATGATCCGCTTGCCGTCGGCGACGGACAGGTCGCGGATGCGGCCGAGGTGCAGCGCGAGCAGGGCGAAGGCGACCACCGTGTTGGTGAAGCATTTGGTGGAGACGACGCAGACCTCGGGGCCCGCGTGGACGTACACGCCGCCGTCGGTCTCGCGGGCGATCGCCGAGCCGACGACGTTCACCACGCCGAGGACGCGGGCGCCCTTGCGCTTGAGCTCCTGCACGGCGGCGAGGGCGTCGTACGTCTCGCCGGACTGCGACACCGCGATGTAGAGGGTGTCGGGGTCCACGACCGGGTTGCGGTAGCGGAACTCGGAGGCGGGCTCCGCGTCCGCGGGGATGCGCGCCAGCTCCTCGATCATCTGGGCGCCGATCAGCCCCGCGTGGTAGGAGGTGCCGCAGCCGAGGATCTTCACCCGGCGCACCGCGCGCGCCTCGCGGGCGTCGAGGTTGAGGCCGCCGAGGTGCACGGTGGAGAAGCGGTCGTCGATGCGGCCGCGCAGCACGCGGTCCACGGAGTCGACCTGCTCGGTGATCTCCTTGTGCATGTACGTGTCGTGGCCGCCCATGTCGTACGACTCGGCCTCCCACTCCACGGTGGTCGGCTGGGCGGAGGTGGTCGAGCCCTCGGTGGTGTACGTGCGGTAGTCGTCGGCCTTCAGGGTCGCCATCTCGCCGTCGTCGAGCGTGACGACCTGGCGCGTGTGGCTGACGAGCGCGGCGACGTCCGAGGAGACGAACATTTCCTTCTCGCCGATGCCCAGCACGACAGGCGAGCCGTTGCGGGCGACGACGATGCGGTCCGGGAAGTCCGCGTGCAGCACGGCGATGCCGTACGTGCCCTCGACCAGGCGGAGCGCCTCGCGGACCTTCTCCTCCAGGGTGGGGGCCTGGGAGCGGCCGATCAGGTGGGCGAGCACCTCGGTGTCGGTGTCGGAGAGGAACGCGACGCCCTCGGCGGTCAGCTTGGCGCGCAGGTCCGAGGCATTGTCGATGATGCCGTTGTGGACGACGGCGACCTGCTCCTCCGCGTCCAGGTGCGGGTGCGCGTTGACGTCGTTGGGCGCGCCGTGGGTGGCCCAGCGGGTGTGCGCGATGCCGGTGTTCCCCGCGAAGCGCTTGGGCAGCCGCGCCTCCAGGTCGCGGACGCGCCCCTTGGCCTTCGCGGACTTGAGGCCGCCGGTCTTGCCGCTCGGGTGCAGGGCGATGCCCGCCGAGTCGTAGCCCCGGTACTCCAGCCGCTGCAAGCCCTCCAGCAGCAGTGGTGCGACGTCACGCTTGCCGATGTATCCGACGATCCCGCACATAGTGTTCTGGCCCTCCCAGGGTCGGTGGTCGTGGGTGCCGAGCGGCTGCCCGGCCGGGCCGCGCGACGGTGTGGTCGGGGCCCGACGGGCGGCTCAGCCGTAGACGATGCGGCGCAGCTGCCGCAGCGAGAGTTCCGGCGGCGCCACCGCGCGGTGCGGCAGCTCGGCCGCGATCCGTTCGAAGATGTCCGGGTTGGTCAGCCCGCCGGACTGCAGTTCCCGGTGGCGGCGGCGTACGAATTCCTCGGCCGTCTCGTCGAAGTACGCGAGCACGTCGAGCACCACCCGGGCGGCCTCGCCGCGTTGCAGCGGGGTGCTGCGCACCAGGTGGTCGACGAGGTCGTCATGGGACGTACGGCGTTCGAGCACTCGTTGATACTGATGACTCGCGGGGTTATTAGCAAGAATCCTGCCCGATATCGGGCAGGATTCTTGCTGAGGCGTGCGAGGTGCGCTTCCGAAGGGCCTCAGAAGCGTCTCCGAAGAGCTGCTGAAGAGCTGCCGAAGAGCTTGCGGGAGCGCTTCAGAAGAGCTTCGGGAGAGCTTTCAGAAGAGCTCTAGAAGCGCTTCAGTACGGCCTGTTTGGCCGCCGCGAACTCCTCGGCCGTCAGTATCCCCTCCTGGTGCAGCTCGCCCAGCTCGCGGAGCCTGCGCAGCAGCGTGTCGTGATCGTTCCCGTCGCCGCCCGGCCCGCCGTCGCCCCCGATGGCCTCCCCTCCGGGCGCGGCGTCGGCGGGCTTGGCCAGCGCCACGGGGGTCTGGTCCAGGCCGGAGGGGTGCGGCATGCGGGCCGTCACGGCCGCCGCGATCAGCGCCATCAGAGGGTCCTTCTTGAAGCCGTACAGCTCGACGGCGTACGGGTCGTACTTCGGCGGAGCCTGAGTGGACGTGTTCGCCAGGACGAAGCGGAGGTAACCGTTCTCCAGCCCCACGGACGACTGCCACACCACCGACTCCACATCCGACACCGAGAACAGACGGGTTCCGGCGGACTTCTTGGCTTCCTCCGTCTTCCAGTTCCACTCCAGGCGCACCTGCTCCCCGTCGAAGGCGGCGACGCCGTCCCCGGCCCCCATCGACAGCGGCACCGTGGGGCCCGGCAGCAGGTAGCGGTCGCAGGGACCGCTGTCGATCTGGTCCAGCAGCAGCGCGTTGCGCACCTCGGCGACGAAGTACTCCGCCACACCCGTACGGTCCGGATCGACCGAGAGCTGGTACGGATCGGCCGCGTCCGGCAGCTGCCCCCGAATGACCTGGAGCAGCGGATCGGCGCCCTCGCGCAGCCGCAGCCGCAGCCGCAGCCGCCCGCTCTTGCGCCCCGCTTCGAAGGCGACCCCCGCCACCGCGGCGAGCGGCACCGCCAACTCGCCCAGCGTCCGGCGCATGAGGTGCACCCCGCGTTCGCGGCCCGGCACGATGCGCACCGTGTCGCCGTCGAACGTCCACACACCGTCCTTCTGCATGATTTCCGCCATGGAATGAATTCTTTCAGGCGAAAGCGGCCGGTGCGGGCCCCGTCTTGACCGTGCGCGGGGCAGTTGGTACCCAGGTGGACGTTCGTGCGCGCCACTTTCCGTACACAGCCCGTGAAGGGACTTCCTGTGAGACGCAGCGCCCGGCACCAACCCCACTCCCGCCCCGCCGGCCCCCTGTCCCTGCTGTTCTGCTCCCTGCTGCTCGTCGTCGCCGCCGGGGCCATGGCGGCCGGAGCGGGCAGCGCCGCCGCCGAGCCGCCCGGCCGTACGCCCGCCGAGCCCCCGGGCCGCACGCCCGCCGCGATCCCGCTCGACCGCGTCATCCCCGCTCCCGCGTCCGTACGGCCGCACGGACGCCCGTACGCGCTCGGGGCCGGAACCCGCGTTCGGGTGCCCGCCGGCTCGCGCGAGACCCAGCGGGTCGGCGACTACCTGGCTGACCTGCTGCGCCCCGCCACCGGGTACGCGCTGCCGGTCACCACGCGCGGCGGGGACGACGGCATCCGGCTGCTGCTCGCCGACGAGAGGGATGGGGGCGACGCGGCCGGCGAGGGCGGCGAGCCGCGCGGGCTCGGTGCGGAGGGGTACCGCCTTTCGATCACCCACCGTTCCGTCACCATCAGCGCCCGCACGGCGGCCGGGCTCTTCCACGGGGTGCAGACCCTGCGGCAACTACTGCCCGCCGACATCGAGAAGGGCAGCCGGCAGGCCGGACCGTGGCCGGTCGCCGGGGGCACCATCGTCGACGTCCCGCGCTACGGCTACCGCGGCGCGATGCTCGACGTCGGCCGCCACTTCTTCACCGTCGCCCAGGTCAAGCGCTACATCGACCAGCTGGCGCTCTACAAGATCAACAAGCTGCATCTGCACCTCTCCGACGACCAGGGGTGGCGCATCGCCATCGACTCCTGGCCCCGGCTGGCCACGTACGGCGGCAGCACCCAGGTCGGCGGCGGGCCGGGCGGCTACTACACCAAGGCCGACTACCAGGAGATCATCCGCTACGCGCAAAGCCGCTATCTGACCGTCATCCCCGAGATCGACCTGCCCAGCCACACCAACGCGGCGCTCGCCTCGTACGCGCCGCTGAACTGCGACGGCATCGCGCCGCCGCTGTACTCCGGCACGGAGGTCGGCTTCAGCACGCTGTGCGCGCGGAAGCAGATCACGTACGACTTCCTGGACGACGTGCTCCGCGAGCTGGCGGCCCTGACGCCCGGCCCGTATCTGCACATCGGCGGCGACGAGGCGTACTCCACCAACCACGAGGACTACGTGACGATCATGGACAAGGCGCAGCCGATCGTCGCCAAGTACGGGAAGACGGTGATCGGCTGGCACCAGTTGACCGGTGCGCACCCGGTCAAGGGCGCGGTCGCCCAGTACTGGGGCTACGACAAGACGCCTCCCGCCGAGCGGGCCCAGGTCGCCGAGGCCGCGAAGAAGGGCGCCGGTCTGATCCTGTCGCCCGCCGACCGGTCCTTCCTCGACATGAAGTACACCAAGGACACACCGCTGGGCCTGCACTGGGCCGGGCTCGTCGAGGTGAAGCGGGCCTACGACTGGGACCCGGGCGACTACCTGGCGGGCGCGCCGGCGTCCTCGGTCCTGGGCGTCGAGGCGGCGCTGTGGACGGAGACCCTCGCCACGACTCAGCAGCTCGACTTCATGGCGTTCCCCCGGTTGCCGGGCATCGCGGAGCTCGGCTGGTCCCCGGCTCGTACGCACGACTGGGACGCGTACCGCCTACGGCTGGCCGCGCAGGCGGAGCGCTGGAACGCGCTGGGCTTCGACTACTACCGCTCGCCCCAGGTCCCCTGGCCGCCGGCGCGGTAGCGACTCTGTACAGCGAGAGCCGGGCGGGGCGTTCGGGCAGCGGCCGGGCGGGACGCGCCAGTCGCAGGGCTGGTCGCGCGCATTCGCCGGACGGACTGGTGTCCGGTCCGCCGCGCCTGGCGTCGGCTCCCCGCCCGGTGCCGGTCGCTCCTTCGATGCCGCCTGACCGCCTGACCGCCTGACCGCCTGACCGCCTGGCCGCCTGACCGCCCGGCCGCCTGGTGCCGGCCGCCCGTCCGCTCGGCTCCGTCCTTCGGGCACCGGTCCGCCCGCCCGGCGCCCGAAGGGTCAGCCGGCCAGGCCCAACTCGCGGGCGATGAGCATGCGCTGGACCTCGCTGGTGCCCTCGCCGATCTCCAGGATCTTGGAGTCGCGCCACATGCGGGCCACCGGGTACTCGTTCATGAAGCCGTACCCGCCGTGGATCTGCGTGGCCTCGCGCGCGTTCGTCACGGCGATCTCCGAGGAGTAGAGCTTCGCGAGCGCCGCCTCCTTCTTGAACGGTTCGCCGTGCAGCAGCCGGGAGGCGGCGTCGCGCCAGGAGATACGGGCCGTGTGGGCCCGCATGTCCATGTCCGCGATCTTGAACTGGATGGCCTGGTTCGCCCCGATCGGCTTCCCGAACGCCTGCCGCGTGTTGGCGTACTTCACCGACTCGTCCACACAGCCCTGCGCCAGCCCGGTGGCGAGCGCCGAGATCGCGATCCGGCCCTCGTCGAGGATGCGCAGGAACTGCGCGTACCCCCGCCCCTCCTCGCCCAGCAGATTGGCCTTCGGGACACGGACGTCGGAGAAGGCCAGCTCGCGGGTGTCCGACGCGTTCCACCCGACCTTGGAGTACGCGGGCGCGACCGTGAAGCCGGGGGTGCCGGACGGCACGATGACCGTGGAGATCCGCGGCCGGCCGTCCTCCTTGCGCCCCGTGACGGCGGTGACGGTGACCAGGCCGGTGATGTCCGTGCCGGAGTTGGTGATGAAGCACTTGGCGCCGTTGATCACCCATTCGTCGGTGGCCTCGTCGAGCCGCGCGGTGGTGCGGGTGCCGCCCGCGTCCGAGCCGCACTCCGGCTCGGTCAGGCCGAACGCGCCCAGCATCTCGCCCGCGCACAGCCGCGGCAGCCACTCCCGCTTCTGCTCCTCGGTGCCGAAGCGGAAGATCGGCATCGCGCCGAGCGAGACGCCCGCCTCAAGGGTGATCGCCACGGAGGAGTCGACGCGGGCCAGCTCTTCGAGGGCGATGCCGAGGGCGAGGTAGTCCCCGCCCATGCCGCCGTACTCCTCGGGGAAGGGCAGCCCGAACAGCCCCATGCGCCCCATCTCGCGGACGATCTCGTACGGGAACTCGTGCCGCTCGTAGAAGTCGCCGATCTTCGGCGCGACGACGTCGTGGGCGAACGCCTCCACCGTGCGGCGGAGTTCTTCGTGCTCGGCGCTGAGCCGGTGGTCGATCGACATCGTTTTCACTGCTCCTTGTGGGAGAGGGCGCGTACGGTGCGGGACGGGCTGGGTCGTCCCAGGTGGGCGGCCATCCACACGCTGGTGGCGGTGAGCAGGCCGAGATCGACTCCGGTGTGGATGCCGAGGCCGTTGAGCATCCACACGAGGTCCTCGGTGGCGAGGTTGCCGGTGGCGCTCTTCGCGTACGGGCAGCCGCCGAGGCCGCCCGCCGAGGCGTCGACGACGGCGATGCCGTGCCGCAGGGCTTCGAGGGTGTTGGCGAGCGCCTGGCCGTAGGTGTCGTGGAAGTGCACGGCCAGCCGGTCCGCCGCGACCCCGGCCTCGGCGAGGCCGGTCAGCAGCGCGGCGACGTGACCGGGTGTGGCCACGCCGATCGTGTCGCCGAGGCTCAGTTCGTCGCAGCCGAGGTCGAGGAGCGCGCGGCTGACGCGCACGACCTGGGCGATCGGGACCGGGCCCTCCCAGGGGTCGCCGAAGCACATGGAGAGGTAGCCGCGGACCCGGACGCCGGCGGCCTCGGCCTTGGCGACGACGGGCGCGAACATGGCCAGCGACTCGTCCACGGTGCGGTTGAGATTCGCCTTGGCGAAGGACTCGGTCGCACTGCCGAACACGGCGATCTCCCGCACGCCGAGCGCCAGGGCGCGGTCCAGTCCGCGCTCGTTCGGCACCAGGACCGGGAGCCGGACGTCCGGTCCGAGGGGGGCCGCGGGGTCCCCCAGCGCCTCCATCAGCTGCTCGGCGTCGGCGAGTTGGGGCACCCATTTGGGGTGCACGAAGCTGGTCGCCTCGATGGTCGTCAGCCCCGCCGCGGCGAGCCGGCGGATGAACTCCGTCTTCACCTCGACGGGCACCACCGCCCGCTCGTTCTGGAGCCCGTCCCGGGCGCCCACCTCGTGGATGCGGACGCGGGCGGGCAGGCCGGCGGCCGGCACGGCCATCGGCAGCCCGGTGGGCGGTTGGTCGGTCATGATTCCTCCCGCGGTGTCACTACGGCGAGCACCTGGTCCATGGCGACCGTGCTGCCCGCCGTCACATCCAGTTCGGTGACCCTCCCGTCGTGCGGGGCGGCGATCACGTGCTCCATCTTCATCGCCTCCACCACCAACAGGCTCTGCCCGGCCGTCACTTCGTCGCCCACGGCGGCCTTGACGACGGTCACCGTGCCGGGCATCGGCGCGGTGAGCGCCCCGGCGTGCGCGCCCGCCGCGGCGCCGCGGGCCTCGACGGGGTCGTGGTCCTGTACGTGCCAGGCGTCGCCGTCGCGCCCCAGCCACCTGCCCTCCGGGCTGGGGACGTGGGTGAAGGCGTGGGTGACGGTCGCGTACTCGACGGTGACGTGGCGGGTTCCGGCGGCCTGCGCTCCCACTTCGTCGCGTCCGGACGCGGGGGACGCACCCCCGCCGTCCCGCGCGGTCAGCCTCGCGGCGACCGCGGTACCGGCGTCGGCGGTCTCGGTGTCGGCGGTCTCGGTGTCGGCGGTCTCGGTGTTGGCAGTTCCGGTCTCGGCAGTTCCGGCGTCGGCGGTCCCGGTGTCCGGGGCGTCGATCAGGACCTCCGCCGCGTCGGCGAGCCCCCGGACCCGGACCGCCACCGGGGCGTGGCCCGGAACGCGCAGATGGTGCACGGTCCACGCCGCCTCGCCGCCGAGCCGCCAGCCGCTCGGCACCGAGAACGGGTCCGTCCAGCCGGTGGGCCGGTCGTCGTCCTCCGCTCCCGCCGTGCCCTGTGCCGGGCGCAGCGCGGCCTGGCGCAGCAGCGCCGACGCCGCGTACACCTCGTCCGGCACGCCGCGCGGCACCAGCGTGTGCGCGTCGCGGTCGACCAGGCCCGTGTCCATCGTGCCCGCGGCCACCTCGGGGTGGGCGAGGAGCCGGCGCAGGAAGCCGGTGTTCGTGTCGACGCCGAGGATCGTCGTCTCGGCCAGGGCGGCACGCAGCCGGCGCAGCGCGGTGGGGCGGTCGGGGCCGTACGCGATGACCTTGGCGAGCATCGGGTCGTACGCGGTGCCGACCTCGGTGCCCCTGGAGAGGCCGGAGTCCACGCGCACGTCGTCCCGGCGGGGTTCGGACAGCGCGCGGACGGTCCCGGCCGAGGGCAGGAAACTCACCTGGCCGTCGTCGGCGCGGGCGGTCTCCGCGCAGATACGGGCCTCCACCGCGTGACCGGTCAGGGAGATGTCCTGCTGCCCGAAGGACAGTCGCTCGCCCGCGGCGACCCGCAGCTGCCACTCCACCAGGTCGAGGCCGGTGATCAGCTCCGTGACGGGGTGCTCGACCTGGAGGCGGGTGTTCATCTCCATGAAGAAGTACGAGGCGGGGGCGTCGCCCGGCACGATGAACTCGACGGTGCCCGCGCCCGTATAGCCGCAGGAGCGGGCCGCCGAGGCCGCGGCCTCGCCCATCGCGGCGCGGGTGGCCTCGTCGAGCAGCGGGGACGGCGCCTCCTCGATGATCTTCTGGTGGCGGCGCTGGAGGGAGCACTCGCGCTCGCCGAGGTGGAGCACGTTGCCGTGTCCGTCCGCCAGGACCTGGATCTCGATGTGGCGGGGCCGCTCGACCCACCGCTCCACCAGGAGCGTGTCGTCGCCGAAGGCGCCGCGCGCCACCCGCCGGGCGGCGGCGATCTCCTCGGCCAGCGCCGATTCGTCGCGGACCAGCACCATGCCCTTGCCGCCGCCGCCCGCCGAGGGCTTGAGCAGCACGGGCATGCCGATCTCGCGGGCGGCGGCGGCCAGTTCGGCGTCGCCGAGGCCGCTGCCCGAGGAGCCGGGGACGACGGGTACGCCGGCCGCCCGCACGGTCTCCTTGGCGCGGATCTTGTCGCCCATCAGCTCGATGGCGTCGGCGGGCGGGCCGATGAAGACGAGCCCGGCGTCAGCGCAGGCGCGGGCGAACGCGGCGTTCTCGGCGAGGAAGCCGTAGCCGGGGTGGACGGCCTGGGCGCCGGAGCGGGCGGCGGCCGCCAGCAGGCGCTCGATGGACAGATAGCTCTCGGCGGCGGCCGTCGGGCCGATCCGCACGGCGGTGTCGGCCTCCCGCACATGCCGGGCGTCCGCGTCCGCGTCGCTGAAGACGGCGACCGAGCGGACGCCCTGGGCGCGCAGCGTGCGGATGACGCGGACCGTGATCTCGCCGCGGTTGGCCACCAGGACGGTGTCGAACATGCTCATCCCCCCATCACATCCGGAAGACGCCGTAGCCCGGCGCCGCGCTGTCCCGCTGGGGGAGTGGTGCGTTGGCGCAGGCGGTGAGGGCGAGCCCCAGCACCTGCCGGGTCTCCAACGGGTCGATGACCCCGTCGTCCCACAACCGCGCCGTCGCGTAGTAGGCGTTGCCCTGGGTCTCGTACTGCTCGCGGACCGGGGCCTTGAAGGACTCCTCGTCCTCGGTGCTCCACTCCTCGCCGCGAGCTTCGAGCTGGTCGCGCTTGACGGTCGCGAGCACGGAGGCGGCCTGCTCGCCGCCCATCACGGAGATCTTCGCGTTCGGCCACATCCACAGGAAGCGCGGCGAATACGCGCGCCCGCACATGGAGTAGTTGCCCGCGCCGTACGAGCCGCCGACCACGACCGTCAGCTTCGGCACGCGCGTGCAGGCGACGGCCGTCACCATCTTCGCGCCGTGCTTGGCGATGCCGCCCGCCTCATAGCTGCGGCCGACCATGAAACCGGAGATGTTCTGGAGGAAGACCAGGGGGATGCCGCGCTGGTCGCACAGCTCGATGAAGTGCGCGCCCTTCTGGGCGGATTCGGAGAAGAGGATGCCGTTGTTGGCGACGATGCCGACCGGGTGGCCGTGGATGTGCGCGAACCCCGTGACCAGCGTCTGCCCGAACTCGGCCTTGAACTCCGCGAACCGGGAGCCGTCCACCACCCGCGCGATCACCTCCCGCACGTCGTACGGCGTGCGGGAGTCGACCGGGACCGCCCCGCGCAGCCCCGCCGGGTCGGCCTTCGGCTCCTCCACGGGCCGTACGGTCCACGGCAGCGCGCCGCGCGCGGGCAGGGTGGAGACGATGGTCCGCACGATCCGCAGGGCGTGCGCGTCGTCCTCGGCGAGGTGGTCGGTGACGCCCGAGACCTTGGAGTGCACCTCGCCGCCGCCCAGCTCCTCGGCGGTGACGACCTCGCCCGTGGCGGCCTTCACCAGCGGCGGCCCGCCCAGGAAGATCGTGCCCTGGCCGCGCACGATGACGGCCTCGTCGCTCATGGCCGGGACGTACGCGCCGCCCGCCGTGCAGGAGCCGAGGACCGCGGCGATCTGCGGGATGCCGGCGCCGGACATCCGGGCCTGGTTGTAGAAGATCCGACCGAAGTGCTCGCGGTCGGGGAAGACCTCGTCCTGCATGGGCAGGAACGCGCCGCCGGAGTCCACGAGATACAGGCACGGCAGCCGGTTCTCCAGCGCGATCTCCTGGGCCCGCAGGTGCTTCTTGACGGTCATGGGGTAGTACGTGCCGCCCTTGACGGTGGCGTCGTTGGCGACGATCACCACCTCGCGGCCGGCCACCCGCCCGATCCCGGAGATCACCCCGGCGGCCGGGGCGGCGCCGTCGTACATCCCGTCGGCGGCCAGCGGCGCCAGCTCCAGGAACGGCGACCCGGGGTCGAGCAGCGCGTCCACCCGCTCGCGCGGCAGCAGCTTGCCGCGCGCGGTGTGCCGGGCTCGGGCCCGCTCGCCGCCGCCCAGCCGCGCGGCGGCCAGCTTGTCCGCGAGGAGGTCCGAGAGCTCGCGGTGCCCGGCCTCGTTCGCCCGCCAGGCGTCGGACGCCGGATCGGCGGAACTGGTCAGCACCGGCGCCTCGGCCAAGGACCGGGGGTCGGCCCCCGGCGGGGATGCGGTCATCCGTGCGAGCTCCCTTGCTCGGTGATGATCTTAGTTAGTGGTCGTTAACGCTTCGTGTCCAGGTTAACGACCACTAACGCCGCTGTCTACAATTGATTTCATGACGACGCACGCCGCCGCCCCCACCCGCCGCGACCAGATCCTGAAGGAGGCCGCACGCCTCTTCGCCGAGCGCGGTTTCCACGGCGTCGGGGTCGACGAGATAGGGGCGGCGGTCGGTATCAGCGGCCCCGGCCTCTACCGCCACTTCGCGGGCAAGGACGCCATGCTCGCCGAGCTGCTCGTCGGCATCAGCGGGCGGCTCTACGCCGGGGGTCGCAAACACGTGGACGCGGCCGCGGGGGACCCGGCGGCCCTGCTCGACCTGCTCATCGACGGGCACATCGACTTCGCCCTCGACGACCGGGACCTGATCATCCTCCACGACCGCGAGCTGGACCGGCTGCGGGACAGCGACCGCAAGCTGGTGCGTCAGCTCCAGCGGCAGTACGTCGAGCTGTGGGTCGACGCCGTGCGCCAGCTGCACCCGGAAGCCCCCGAGCCGCAGGTGCGCACCGCCGTGCACGCCGTCTTCGGCCTGCTCAACTCCACTCCGCACCTCAGCCGCCGGACCTCGCTGCCCGGCCGCGCCTCCATGGCCGCGCTGCTGCGCCGCCTGGCGCACGGCGCGCTCGCGGCCGTGTCGCCGTACTGATCCCCGCCGCCGGAGCCCGCCGAGCCGCCGTCGCTGAACCGAGCCCGCGACTATGCCGCTGAATGGATCCCGCGACTGTGCTTTGCTGCTGGGTCGAGCCCGCCGCCTTGACGCCGCTGAATCGATTCCGCCGCCGCGTCGGCACCCTGACCGCCGCCGTGCCGCTCGCCTTCGGGCGCTTCTCCACCTCTGGACAGTTTCAGTGACCGGCGGGTAGCTTTTTCTGAGCAAGCGCTTAGCCATTCCTGGCCGGCGCTACGGGCTCACAAGCCGATCCAGGGAGGCGTGCAGTGCGTCGCACGGTGTTCAACGAGGATCACGAGGCGTTCCGCGAGACCATTCGCGACTTCATCGCCGCCGAGGTCGTGCCCTACTACGACGAGTGGCGGGAAGCCGGCTGCGTACCCCGCGACCTGTACAAGAAACTCGGCGAGCTGGGCATCTTCGGCATCGAGGTCCCCGAGGAGTACGGCGGCGCGGGCGAGACCAGCTTCAAGTTCAGCGCGGTCGTCTCCGAGGAGTGCGCCCGCGCGGGCGTCAGCTTCGGCGGCTCCAGCGTGCACTCCGCGCTCTGCCTCCCGTACATCCTCAAGTACGGCACCGAGGAGCAGAAGCGGCGCTGGCTGCCCTCCTTCGTCTCCGGCGACATGATGACCGCGATCGCCATGACCGAGCCGGGCACCGGCTCCGACCTGGCCGGCATGAAGACCACCGCCAAGCTCTCCGAGGACGGCACGCACTACGTCCTCAACGGCGCGAAGACGTTCATCACCGGCGGCGTACTGGCCGACCGGGTACTGGTCTGCGCCCGTACCGCCCCGCCCACCCCCGAGGACCGGCGCGGCGGCATCTCCATCCTCGTCGTCGACACCACGTCCGAGGGATATGCGGTCGGCCGCAAGCTGGAGAAGCTGGGCCTGAAGACCTCCGACACCGCCGAGCTGTCCTTCACCGACGTCAAGGTCCCGGTCGAGGACCTGCTCGGCGAGGAGGGCAAGGCGTTCGGCTACCTCGGCCAGAACCTGCCGCAGGAGCGGCTGAGCATCGCGGTGGGCGCGTACGCGCAGGCCGCGGCGGCCGTCGCCTTCGCCAAGGCCTACGTCGAGGACCGCACCGTCTTCGGCAAGTCCGTCGCGTCCTTCCAGAACACCAAGTTCGTCCTCGCCGACTGCAAGTCCGAGGTCGACGCGATGGAGGCCGTCGTGGACCGCGCCCTGGAGGCGCATGACGCGGGCGAGCTGACCCCGGCGGACGCCGCCTCGGCGAAGCTCTTCACCACCGAGCGCGCCGGCGTCGTCATCGACAAGTGCCTCCAACTGCACGGCGGCTACGGCTACATGATGGAGTACCCCATCGCCCGGCTGTACGCGGACACCCGCGTCAGCCGCATCTACGGCGGTACCAGCGAGGTCATGCGCTCCATCATCGCCAAGTCGATGGGCCTGTAGGACTGTAGGGCCGTAGGGCCGTAGGTCTCGTAGACCAGGACGTCCGGGCCGGAACACCCAGGCTGGAACGTCCGAACCAGAACGCCCGTGCCGAGGGGCCGTCGGAACGCCCGGCGGCCCCTCGGCGGCGCACGGCACTTTCAACGGATACTCCAAAGATGAACGAAGCACTGGAGTCCCTGCTCGAACTGCTCGACCTGGAGCGGATCGAGCAGGACATCTTCCGCGGCCGCAGCCGCCCCTCCGTGGTGCCGCGCGTCTTCGGCGGTCAGGTCGCGGCCCAGGCGCTGGTCGCCGCGGGCCGCACGGTCCCGGACGACCGCGCGGCCCACTCCCTGCACGCGTACTTCCTGCGCCCCGGGGGCCCCGGCGCGCCCATCGTCTACACCGTCGACCGCATACGCGACGGCCGCTCCTTCACCACCCGAAGGGTGGTGGCGGTGCAGCACGGGCAGCCGATCTTCCACCTCTCGGCGTCGTTCCAGGCGTACGAGGAAGGGCTGGAGCACCAGGAGCCGATGCCGGAGGCGCCCGACCCGCTCACCCTGCCGACGGCCGCCGAGATGCTGCCCCAGTACGCGGGCCGGGTCCTCAGCGAGGACGTCGTCGAGCGACTGCTGGAGGCGCGGGCGGCGGTGGACCTGCGGTACGTGGACGCCCCGCCGTTCGCCAGCGTGGGCGAGCCGCGCGAGCCGAAGTCGCAGGTTTGGTTCCGTACGCACGGCAAACTGGACGGCGCCATCGACCAGCCCCTGCTCCATGTCTGCCTGGTCACCTACGTCTCCGACATGACGCTCCTCGACTCCGTACTGCTCGCCCATGGGCGGGGCGGCTGGGCCGTCGGCGACGTCGTCGGGGCGAGCCTCGACCACGCGATGTGGTTCCACCGCCCCTTCAGGGCCGACGAGTGGCTGCTGTACGACCAGGAGAGCCCCACCGCGCAGGGCGGCCGCGGGCTCGGCAAGGGCAGCATCTACACGGCGGACGGGCAGCTGGCCGTCTCCGTGATCCAGGAGGGCGTGATCCGCGTTCCTCGCGGCCGGCGGTGAGTAGCGGCCGGCGGTGGGCAAGGGAGCAGAAACGATTCTTCGGGCGGGTAGGCGGGCGGGGCGGAGTGGCGAAGGCCCCCCGGGGCGGCTCCGGGCGCGTACCGGCCGGAGCCGCCCCGGAGCAGCCGCTGTGGCCACGGTCGTCCCGCCGCCGTCACCGCCGGCTCAGGACAGGCCCGCCGCGTGCAGCAGATACGCCGTCATCGGGTCGTAGAACCGCGGGCTGGTGACATGGTCGTCGAGCGGCACCGTCACCTGGAGCGTGCCCTCCGCCTCGCCGAGGAAGAGCGCCGGGTCGTTGCAGTCCGCGTAGCCCACCGCGTCGATGCCGCGCTGGCCCGCGCAGCCGGCCCAGCCGTGGTCGGCCACCACCAGGTCGGGGAGCGGCCGGCCCTCGCGGGCGAGGCCGTCGAGGATGGCGGCCATCGGCTCGGGCGAGTGCGTGTGCCACAGTGTCGCGCCGCGCTCCAGCATCGCCACGTCCGCGAACTGGAACACGAAGCCCTCGTCCGCCTGAAGCCCCTCGGGGATCACCACGATCTCGCACCCCGCAGCGCGAAGCGCGGCGGCCGTCGCCCGGTGCACGTCCAGCATCCCGCCTGGGTGACCGGTCGCGAACAGCACCCGCTTGCGGTCCTCGGCGGCCTTGGCCAGCACGACGGCGGCGCGGTCCAGGGCGGCGACCGTCAGCTCCGGGTCGATGGTGTCCTGCCCGGTGCGGTGGCCCAGATCGTCGCTGACGCCGCACCGTTCCGCCATCACGGCCAGCACGTCCTGCTCGTCGCTCCAGCGGTCGCCCAGCTCCAGCCCCAGCCAGTAGTGGCGGTCGCCGTTGGCGAGCTTGCGGTAGTGGTCGAGGTTGTTCTCCCGAGGGGTCGCGACGTCGCCCGCGATGCGCGTACGGACGAGGTGGTCGATCAGTTCGCTGCGGCTGGGTATCGGCATGGGACCCATTGTCCCCCGTATCCGTTTCAGCTGGACGTGATGTCCATATGGGGCGGCTGGATGCTCGGATACGTACATGTGCGGAATCCGTGGCGCTGCCTACGCTCGGTACGTTCCTGGCAGCCGCACCGCCGTGCGGGCCCGCGCCCGGGCCCGTACCGTTCCGAGGCGGTCCGCCCCGAGCCGGTCCGCCCCGACCCCGTACGAGAGGCCATCGCATGACCAGCCCCGCCCCCCGTGTCCCTCGCGGCCCCGTCGACTCCTCCCGCGTGCCGCGCTACGCCGGGCCCGCGACGTTCGCCCGGCTGCCCCGCCTGGACGAGGTCGGCTCCGCCGACGTCGCCGTGGTCGGCGTGCCCTTCGACACCGGCGTCTCCTACCGGCCCGGCGCGCGGTTCGGCGGCAACGCGATCCGCGAGGCGTCGCGGCTGCTGCGCCCGTACAACCCGGCCCAGGACGCCTCCCCCTTCGCCCTCGCGCAGGTCGCGGACGCCGGCGACATCGCCGCCAACCCCTTCAACATCGAAGAGGCCGTCGAGTCGATCCAGGCGGCGGCCGACGACCTCCTGGACACCGGGGCCCGGCTGATGACCCTTGGGGGCGATCACACCATCGCGCTTCCCCTTCTGCGCTCGATGGCCCGTAAACACGGTCCGGTCGCCCTTTTGCACTTCGACGCGCACCTCGACACCTGGGACACCTACTTCGGCGCCGAGTACACCCACGGCACGCCCTTCCGGCGGGCCGTGGAGGAGGGCATCCTCGACACCTCGGCCCTCTCCCACGTCGGCACGCGCGGCCCGCTGTACGGCAAGAAGGACCTCGACGACGACGAGAAGATGGGCTTCGGCATCGTGACGTCGGCGGACGTCATGCGGCGCGGCGTCGACGAGGTCGCCGACCAGCTCCGCCAGCGCATCGGCGACCGCCCGCTCTACATCTCCATCGACATCGACGTCCTCGACCCGGCCCACGCCCCCGGCACCGGCACCCCGGAGGCCGGTGGCCTCACCTCGCGCGAGCTCCTGGAGATCCTGCGCGGCCTCTCCGACTGCCACCTCGTCTCGGCCGACCTCGTCGAGGTCGCCCCGGCCTACGACCACGCGGAGATCACGTCCGTAGCCGCGTCCCACACGGCGTACGAGCTGACGACGCTGATGTCCCGGCAGATCGCGGAGGCGCGGGCGTAGGGCCTGACCTGGCCCGACGGCTCAGTGAGGGAGCGGCTGTCAGAGCCTGCGGCTACTCTGTGCCGCGTGAGGTGGACAGCATGCTGCTGAGGTTCCGGGTCGCGAATGTGCGGTCCCTGCGCGAGGAGCAGGAGCTGTCGTTCGTCGTGCCGCCGGGGGAGGACGCGTCGGGCACGCGCGAGGTGATGCTGGCCGACGGCCCCCTCCGGGTGTTTCCGCTCGTCGGGATCTTCGGCGCCAACGCGTCCGGCAAGTCCAATGTCCTGACGTCGATGGCCCGGATGCGCGAGGCGGTGCTCAACTCGTATGCCGCGTGGGCGTCTTACGAGGGCACCCCGCGTGAGGTGTTCGCCCTCGCCCCGGAGAGCGGGGGCGAGCCGTCGTTCTTCGAGGTGGACGTCGCCATCGACGGAGTGCGCTGGACATACGGTTTCGAACTGGGGCCCGAGCGGGTGGAGTCCGAGTGGGTGCACAGCTACCCGCACGGCAGACGCCAGGAGTGGCTGGACCGGGACGCGTCCCGGGACGAGACCTACCGGTGGCCGGGCAACAGGGTCAAGGACCGCGCCCAACTGGCCCGGCGCACCCGCCCCAACGCGCTGCTGCTCTCGACGGCCGGTACGGACAACCACCCCCAGCTTTCCCCGCTCTTCCACTGGTTCCGCCGCAACCTCCGGGAGATCGGCCCGGAGACCGAGCGGGCCCAGCGCGAGGCGTTCACCGCCCGGCAGCTCACCGGGCAGCAAGGAGAACGGATCAGAGAGCTGCTGCGCGTCGCAGACCTCGGAATCACCGGGGCCGAGGTTCAGCCGGGCGACGGCGGGGCCGCGTCGGTCCGGCTGACGCACAAGGCGGCGGACGGCGAGGTGCCGTTCGACTGGGCGCTGGAGTCCTTCGGCACCCGTTCGTGGTTCGCACTGCTCGGGCCGATGCTGCTGGCCCTGGACGGGGGCGCGGTCCTCCTCATCGACGAACTGGACGCCAGTCTCCACTCGCGGTTCGCCGCCGAGGTCATCCGGATCTTCCAGGACCCGGACTCCAACCCCCGCGACGCCCAGCTCGTGTTCACCTCCCACGACGCGACCGCCCTGAGCAGCCCCAGCGGCGAGCGGCTGCTGGAGCCGGCCCAAGCCTGGCTGACGGAGAAGGACGAGACCGGGGCGACCGAGCTGTACCCGCTCAGCGCCGCCTCCCCGGGCGAGCGGGAAGACCTGATGAAGTCCTACCTGGCGGGGGTGTTCGGCGGCGTTCCCGCACTCCTGGAGGGTCAGATCGCCCGTCGGCTGATGACCGACGAGCGCGGAAGCGGCGACGCGCCGGGGGAGCGGGGGCCGGCCTGATGGCGCGTACAAGGGGTAAGGCGGATTTCCCGTCGTCCCGGCCCTCCCGCGGCAAGCGCAGTAGAGCCGTGTACGTCTTCACCGAAGGCAAGGTGACGGAGCCGGAGTACATCAGATTCGTCTGGAAGCAGGGCGTGCCCAAGGACCCGGCGCTCACGGTCGAGGTGCATATCGCCAACGCCAAGGACGACGGCTCGCGCAGGATGCCGCTCGATCTGGTGGGCCGGGCCATCCTCCTCCAGCAGGAGAAGCAGAGGGACGACAGGAAGGCCAAGCTGCCGCCTCCGCTGCACACCCAGGTCTGGTGCCTCTTCGACCACGACAACCATCCGGGCGTGGACACCGCCCTGGCCCGCGCGGAGAGCCACGAACTCCCGGTGGCCTTCTCGCACCCCTGTTTCGAACTCTGGCGTGTCCTGCACCTGAAGGCCGCCAGCGGAAGCTTCGGCGGCGTGTGCGGCATGGCGGAGCGGCGGCTGCCCGCCGGCTGGCACAAGGCGCCCGGCGGGATCAAGGCCGTGCTGCCCGAACAGGTCAGGCACCAGTACGAGGACGCCAAGGGGCGCGCTCTGAAGATGAACGCCGAGCACCCTGACCGCGTGCCGCGCCACAAGCGGGACCCCTACACCGACGTGTACGAATTCGTCGAGAAGGGGCTGGGAGTCGCCTCATACTGACCGCTCTGCCCCCGTAGGGCTCAGCGGAGTTCTCCGCCACGGCACGGCATCGGCCGTGCGTCGCGCGGCATCCGCCATGCGTCACAGCATCGGCAACGCGGCGCGGTATCCGCCATGCGTCACGGCATCCGCCATAGTGATTCATTTCTTCACACCAATGCGAGCTTCGTTGACGTGAAGCGTTCACAACTTTATGTTCGCTGCGGTGACGACCCCCTCACGCGCCACCCAGTTGATCGCCCCCCTTCTCGCGGGCGTTCTCGTGGCCGCGCTCCCTCCGGCGACCTCCGCCGCTCCGGCCGACTCTGCCGTGTCCGCTCGTACCGCCGCCGCCACCCCCCACGCCGATCCCTGGAAACTGACTGCCACTCATATCGACCCGAAGGACAGTCACCACGCCTTCGTCGGCAACGGCTATCTCGGCCAGCGTGTGCCGCCCGCCGGAGTCGGTTATGCGGCGAGCGGTGACAAGACGGGGTGGCCGTTGTTCACTCCGCGCTATGACGGTTCGTTCGTGTCCGGGCTGTACGCGCACAATCGGGCCACTACCGAGAACCGGCAGGTCATCGCCGCCATCCCGACCTGGACGCCGCTGACCGTCAGCACCGGCGGACGCCGCGGCGAGACGTTCACCGCCAGTACGCCCGTAGGCCGGATCTCCCACTACCGCCAGGATCTCGACCTGCGGCGCGGGCTGGTCACCACCTCGTTGACCTGGACGGCCGCGGACGGGCGGGCCACCGACCTGGTGTACGACGTCGTCGCCGACCGGGCCGACCCGCATGTGGGGGCCGTTCGGCTGCGGATGACCCCGCACTGGAGCGGTGAGGCGACCGTCACGGACCTCATCGACGGGCGCGGGGCGCGGCGGGTGGTGCAGACCGGGGGCGGTGAGCGGGCGGGGGATCGGCGGTCCATGGCCGTGACGTTCCGTACGGACGGGACGCGCACCGACGGAGCCGTGGCGTCCACTCTGCGGGCGGGCGCGGAAGTTCGTACAACACATGAACAAAAGGCCGATGCGGCTCGGAAGCTGAGTGTGCGTCAGGCGCATACCTTCCCGGTGCGCGACGGGCGCGGCTACGAGTTCGTCAAATACGTCGGCGTCGACACCGCCCTCACCTCCCGCGCTCCCGAGCGCGCCGCCCTCGACGCCTCCCGGCGCGCCGCCGACCGCGGCTGGCGCGCGCTGTTCGCCCGGCATGAGGCCGCCTGGCGCGAACTGTGGCGCGCCGACATCGAGGTGGCGGGCAAGCCCGCGCTCCAGTCGTGGGTGCGGTCCGCCGAGTACGGGCTGCTCGCCAGTACGCGGGCCGGGGCGGCCGACAGTATCGCGCCCACCGGGCTGTCCAGCGACAACTACGGCGGGCTGGTCTTCTGGGACGCCGAGACCTGGATGTACCCCGCCCTGCTCGCCGCCCACCCCGGACTCGCCAAGTCCGTCGTCGACTACCGCTACCGCACTCGCGCCGGAGCCCGTGCCAACGCGAAGAAGCTCGGTTACCCCGGCCTCTTCTACCCCTGGACCAGCGGCAGCCGGGGCGGACTGTGGACCGAGTGCCACAGCTGGGAGCCGCCGCACTGCCGCACCCAGAACCACCTCCAGAGCGATGTCGCCCTCGCCGCCTGGCAGTACTACCTCGCCACCAAGGACACCCGCTGGCTGCGCGACCGGGGCTGGCCCGTGATCGA
The DNA here is from genome assembly GCF_040654875.1 of Streptomyces sp. NPDC050610. Taxonomy (NCBI): domain Bacteria; kingdom Bacillati; phylum Actinomycetota; class Actinomycetes; order Kitasatosporales; family Streptomycetaceae; genus Streptomyces; species Streptomyces sp. NPDC050610. The sequence continues at coordinate 205,708 of NZ_JBFAIV010000008.1, forward strand.
GGGCGTCGCACGGTTCTGGGCGGGACGGGCCACGCGCAACGCGGACGGCACGTACTCCATCAAGGACGTCGCCGGGCCGGACGAGTACAGCAACGGCGTCGACGACGGCGTCTTCACCAACGCGGGCGCGGCCACCACCCTGCGCACCGCCACCCGCGCCGCCGCGCTCCTCGGCCGGTCCGCCCCCGCGCGCTGGAACGCCATCGCAGGCAAGCTGCGCATCCCCTACGACGCCAAGAAGCAGGTCTTCCAGCAGTACGACGGCTACCGAGGCTCGGTCATCAAGCAGGCGGACACCGTGCTGCTGATGTACCCGCTGGAGTGGCCGATGACCAAGGGGGCCGCGGCCGCCACCCTCGACTACTACGCCGCGCGCACCGACCCCGACGGCCCCGCCATGACCGATTCGGTGCACGCCGTCGACGCCGCCGCGATCGGCGAGCCCGGGTGCTCGACCTTCACCTATCTGCGGCGTTCCATCGAGCCGTTCGTACGCGGCCCCTTCAAGCTGTTCTCCGAGGCGCGCGGCGAGAAGGCGGGCGCCTCGGACCCGCTGTCCGGCTCCCCGGCCCAGGACTTCACCACCGGCAAGGGCGGTTTCCTCCAGGTCTTCACGCACGGTCTGACCGGGCAGCGCCCGCGCGAGGACCGGCTGCACCTCGACCCGATGCTGCCGCCGCAGCTCGCCCGGGGCGTCACCCTGCGCGGGCAGCGCTGGCAGGGCCGTACGTACGACATCGCGCTCGGCGCGCACCGCACCACCGTGACCCTGACCCACGGCGCGCCCTTCGACATCGAGAGCCCGCAGGGCACGCGGTCCGTACGGGCAGGGGCCCCGGCGGTGCTGGAGACCCGGCGGCCCGACCTCGCGCCGACCGGCAACGCGGCCAGGTGCCGGACGGCGACGGCGAGTTCGGAGCAGCCGGGGCAGTACGCGCCCGCCGCCCTCGACGGCAACCCGGCCACGGCCTGGGTCCCGAACGGCGCGGCCGGCGCCCTCACCGCCGACCTGGGCCGCCCCGTGCGCCTCTCGGCGGTCACGCCGCGCTGGACGGCCGTACGGCCCGCCTCGTACGAGATCCGCACCTCGCCGGACGGGCGGCACTGGAGTGGTGTCCGGCGGGGCACCGAGGCCGGAGCCGTCCGCTACATCAAGGTGACGGTCCGCTCCTCGGACGCCAAGAAGCCCGCGGGGATTGCCGAATTGGAGGCGGAGCGGTAGGAGGGCTAGGGAGGCGTGGGCCGTGTGTGCTGGGGAGTGGGTGACTCCGGGGCCCGTGCTCAAGGCGGCGGGCGCTCAAGGGAGCGTCAGTCAGTACGCGCGGGTCATCGCCTCCACGCAGGCCCTGTCCCTCAGGTCCAGTGTTCTTCTCCACCGACTCGTGCACAATTCTTATACCGGTATTAGTATCGCAGGCATGGTACGCACCCCTCTCACCGAGCTGGAGCGCGAACGCGGCCGCCACCTCGGCATCCTGCTCCGGCAGGCTCGCGGCGCACGCAGCATGGCCGAGATCGCCGCGCTCGCCGGAATCTCCGCCGAGACCCTCCGCAAGATCGAGACCGGCCGGGCGCCGACCCCCGCCTTCTTCACCGTCACCGCGCTGGCCACCGCGCTCGGGCTGCCCCTGGACGAGCTCGCGGCGCAGTGCGCGGCGGTCATGCCGGCGGAGTCGCCGGACGTACCGGGCGTGCCGGGCGTGCCGAGGCCGTCAGGCCCGTCCGGTCTGCCTGGCCTGTCCGGCTTGCCCGGCGCTGTGGGTGGGCCGGTAGCCGCCTGAGAGGGCTCTGAGCGGGCCTGCCGCCGCCTCGGCGCCGGCGCGCCCGCCCTGTCTGCCGGTCCGCCTCGTGATAGCGCCCTGCGCACGGCTCCGTACGTACCTTCCAGGCGTGCGATCGAGGTGCCGTGCGTACGTCCCCTACGCCCGATCGCAGTATCGATTTGTCGTTACAGATCGCCATAGATCGCTGCGGATTGTTGCCGCAGGATGAAATCCGCACGCCAGAGTGTTGCAGCCTTCCGGTAGTGGACGCCGGTGGGAGGACTCGGGTGACGGCACAGGACACGGAGCAGGGCTGGGCGCGGCGGCTGGTCGGCTACTGCTGGCGGTATCGGCGCAACGTACTGCTGGCGCTCGGCTCCTCGCTCGCCGGGATGGCCGTCACGGCGCTCGTACCGCTCGTTCCCAAACTGATCATCGACGACGTGATCGGCTCGCACAGCCGGCCGCTCGCCCCCTGGGCGACGCTGCTGGTCGTCGCCGCGGTCGCCGTCTACGCCCTCACCTACATCCGCCGCTTCTACGGCGGGCGGCTCGCGCTCGACGTCCAGCACGACCTGCGCACCGAGATGTACGGGTCGATATCGCGGCTCGACGGCAGACGCCAGGACGAGCTGTCCACCGGCCAGGTCGTCGGCCGCGCGACCAGCGACCTCCAGCTGATCCAGGGCCTGCTCTTCATGCTGCCGATGATGATCGGCAACATCCTGCTCTTCATCATCTCGCTCGTCGTGATGGCGACGCTCTCCCCGCTGCTGACCGTCGTCGCCCTCGCCGTCGCCCCCGCCCTGTGGTTCCTCGCCAACCGCAGCCGCACCCGGCTCTTCCCCGCCACCTGGTACGCGCAGGGGCAGGCCGCCGCGGTCGCCGGCGTCGTGGACGGCGCCGTCACCGGCGTCCGCGTCGTCAAGGGCTTCGGCCAGGAGGAACAGGAGACCGGGAAGCTCCGCGAGGTCAGCCGCCGGCTCTTCGCGGGCCGGCTGCGCACCGTACGGCTGAACTCCCGCTACACCCCGGCCCTCCAGGCGGTACCGGCGCTCGGCCAGGTCGCCATGCTCGCGCTCGGCGGCTGGATGGCCACCCGGGGACAGGTCACGCTCGGCACGTTCGTCGCCTTCTCCACGTACCTCGCGCAGCTCGTCGGGCCCGTGCGGATGCTCACCATGATGCTGACCGTCGGGCAGCAGGCGCGGGCCGGCGTGGAGCGCGTCTTCGAGCTCATCGACACGGAACCCGTCATCAAGGAGCGCCCGGACGCCATCGCGCTGCCGGCCGACGCGCCCGCCACGGTCGAGTTCGACGACGTGTCCTTCGGCTACGCGAAGCGGGACACGGCCGAGGAAGAGGGGGGAGGGGCCGCCGTCGAGCGCCCCGTGCTCGACGGGTTCTCACTGCGCATCGAAGAGGGCGAGACCGTCGCTCTCGTCGGCTCCTCCGGCAGCGGCAAGTCCACCGTCTCGCTGCTCCTGCCCCGCTTCTACGACGTCACCGGCGGCGCGGTGCGCGTCGGCGGCCACGACGTACGCGACCTGACGGCCGCCTCGCTGCGCGGCGCGATCGGGCTGGTGCCCGAGGACAGCTTCCTGTTCTCCGTCAGCATCCGCGACAACATCGCGTACGGGCTCCCGGACGCCACCGACGAGCAGGTGCGCGCCGCCGCGCGCGCCGCGCAGGCCGACGGGTTCATCAGCGACCTTCCGCAGGGCTACGACACCGAGGTCGGCGAACAGGGCCTGACCCTCTCCGGCGGCCAGCGCCAGCGCGTCGCCCTGGCCCGCGCGATCCTCACCGACCCCCGGCTGCTGCTCCTCGACGACGCCACCTCGGCGGTCGACGCGCGGGTCGAGCACGAGATCCACGAGGCGCTGCGCTCCATCATGGCGGGCCGCACCACGCTCCTCATCGCCCACCGCGCCTCCACCCTCGCCCTCGCCGACCGCGTCGCGGTCCTGGACGCGGGCGTCCTCGTCGACATCGGCACCCGGGAGGAGCTGGAGGAGCGCTGCGAGCTGTACCGCAGGCTGCTCACGGACCCGGAGGAGCTGGGAGCGGGTACGGCCGACCGGGCCCGTACGAGCGCGACCGTCGGCGGCTTCGGGGGCGAGGCGTCGGCTACAGGGCTCATCGATGTGGCCGCCGCCCCGGAGGAAGCGGAGTCCGCGGCGGTCGCCGACCCGCGCGGCCCCGGCGCCGTCACCCCCGAACTCTGGGTCCGCCCCGAGGCGGCATCGTCCTCCCCAACCGCCTCGACCCCCGCCGACAGCGCTCTCGCCGGCATGCCCGCCACGCCCGAACTGCTCGCGAAGGTGGCCGCGCTGCCGCCCGCCGACGACGTTCCCGACGTGGACGAGGCGAGAGCCGCGCGCGCCGAGGAGTCCTACGGACTGCGCCGCCTGCTGCGCGGTTTCGGCAAGCCGCTCGCCGTCAGCCTGGCGCTCGTGGCCGTCGACGCGGTGGCCGGGCTGCTGCTGCCCGTACTGATCCGGCACGGCATCGACCAGGGCGTGCAGCGGCTGGCGCTCGGCGCGGTCTGGGCAGCGTCCGGGCTGGCCCTGCTGGTGGTGCTGGGGCAGTGGGCGGCGCAGACCAGCGAGACGCGGCTGACGGGCCGCACCGGCGAGCGGGTGCTCTACGCGCTGCGCGTGAAGATCTTCGCGCAGTTGCAGCGGCTCGGGCTCGACTACTACGAGCGCGAGCTGACCGGCAAGATCATGACGCGGATGACCACCGACGTCGACGCCCTGTCCTCGTTCCTCCAGACCGGCCTGGTCACCGCCGTCGTCTCGCTGCTGACCTTCTTCGGCATCCTCGTCGCCCTGCTCGTCATCGACGTCCAGCTCGCGCTCGTCGTCTTCGCGACGCTCCCGCCGCTGATCGTCGGGACGGTCTTCTTCCGCCGCCAGAGCGTCAAGGCGTACGAGCTGGCGCGCGAGCGCGTCAGCGCCGTCAACGGCGACCTCCAGGAAAGCGTGGCGGGGCTGCGCATCATGCAGGCGTTCCGGCGGGAGGACACGAGCGCGCGGCGTTTCGCGGAGCACAGCGACGGGTATCGGCAGGCGCGCGTGCGCGGGCAGTTCCTGATATCGGTCTACTTCCCGTTCGTGCAACTGCTGTCCTCCGTGGCCGCCGCCCTCGTGCTGACCGTCGGCTCGGGACGCGTCGGCGCGGGCACCCTCACGGCGGGCGCGCTCGTCGCCTACCTCCTCTACATCGACCTGTTCTTCGCCCCCGTGCAGCAGCTCTCACAGGTCTTCGACGGCTACCAGCAGGCGAGCGTCTCGCTCGGCCGCATCCAGGAACTGCTGCGCGAGCCGACCACGACGCCGCTCGCGCGGGAGCCGCGCGATGTCCGGGGGCTGCGCGGGGAGATCGCCTTCGAGGGCGTGCGCTTCCACTACGGACCGGGCGAGGAGGCGGAGGAGGCGCTGTCCGGGATCGATCTGACGATCCCCGCCGGGCAGACGGTCGCGTTCGTCGGCGAGACGGGCGCGGGCAAGTCGACGCTCGTCAAGCTCGTCGCCCGGTTCTACGACCCCACCGCGGGCGCGGTCCGCGCCGACGGCGACGACCTGCGCGAACTGGACCCGACCGCCTACCGGCACCGGCTCGGCGTGGTGCCCCAGGAGCCGTATCTCTTCCCCGGCACGGTCCGCGACGCCATCGCGTACGGGCGGCCCGACGCGAGCGACGCCGAGGTCGAGGCGGCCGCGCGGGCGGTCGGCGCGCACGACATGGTCGCCACCCTGGACGGCGGCTATCTGCACGCGGTCACCGAGCGCGGCCGCAACCTCTCCGCCGGCCAGCGGCAGTTGATCGCCCTGGCCCGCGCCGAACTCGTCGACCCGGACATCCTGCTGCTCGACGAGGCCACCGCCGCCCTCGACCTGCACAGCGAGGCGCTGGTCAACCAGGCCACGGACCGGCTCGCGGGCAAGCGCACCACCCTGGTCGTCGCCCACCGGCTGACCACGGCGGCGCGCGCGGACCGGGTGGTGGTCATGGACCACGGGCGCGTCGTGGAGGACGGCACGCACGCCGAACTCCTCGCGGCGGACGGCCGGTACGCGCACCTGTGGCGGACCTTCACGGGCGAGGCCCTGCCGGTGTGAGCCTTGGTGGGGCCGTACTCGTGTGAGCCCCGGTGAGGCCGTACCGGTGTGAGCCGCTGTGCGGTCGTACCGGCGTGAGCCTTGGCGAGGCCGTGCCGGAGGGCACGCCGGTACGGCACGGGGGCCCGTACGACCCCGGCGGGGCACTCCCGGAGCGGCCCCCGCCGGGGCGCTCCGGGCGCGGCCTCCGGGCGAGGCCCCCGACGCCGGCCGCCCGCCCTCCGCCCCGCCCCCGACCGATCGCGCCCCGAACAGGGCTAGTCGGAGCGGGTGGTGTCCCGATAGGTTCACGGCGATCTCTGTGAAACCAGGGACCCCAGGGAGGGCGAATGCGCAAGGCACTCAGATGGCTGCCGGCGTTCGCGGTGCTCATAGGCACCGTCGGAGCCGGCACCGCACCGGCAGGAGCGGCCACTGCCGCGGAGCCGGACGTCAAGGAACGCGTCCTGAAGATTCCAGGGATGAGTTTCGTCGAGGAGAAGCCCTACGAGGGCTACCGCTACCTCGTGTTCACCTATGACCAGCCGATCGACCACCGCCACCCGTCCAAGGGGACGTTCAAGCAGCGCTTCACCCTGCTGAACAAGTCCACGGACCGGCCGACGGTCTTCTTCACCTCCGGCTACAACGTCTCCACGACGCCCAGCCGCAGCGAGCCGACCCGCATTGTCGACGGTAACCAAGTCTCCCTGGAGTACCGTTACTTCACGCCGTCCCGGCCGCAGCCCGCCGACTGGTCGAAGCTCGACATCCGGCAGGCCGCCGACGACCAGCACCGCCTCTACAAGGCGCTCAAGCCGATCTACACCAAGAACTGGCTGGCCACGGGCGGCAGCAAGGGCGGTATGACGGCGACCTACTTCCGCCGTTTCTACCCCGACGACATGGACGGCACCGTCGCGTACGTCGCGCCCAACGACGTGAACAACAAGGAGGACTCGGCGTACGACCGGTTCCTCGCCACCGTCGGCGACAAGGCGTGCCGCGCGCAGCTGAACTCCGTCCAGCGCCAGGCGCTGGTGCGCCGCGACGAGATCGTGGCCCGCTACCAGAAGTGGGCCGACGCGAACGGCAGGACGTTCAAGGTCGTGGGCAGCGCCGACAAGGCGTACGAGAACGTCGTGCTCGACCTGATCTGGGCGTTCTGGCAGTACCACCTGCAGAGCGACTGCGCGACCGTCCCCGCGACCAGCGCCTCCACCGATGAGCTGTACAAGTTCGTCGACACGATCTCGGGCTTCGACGCCTACACCGACCAGGGCCTGGAGAAGTACACCCCGTACTACTACCAGGCGGGCACCCAGCTCGGCGCGCCCAGCTTCAAGTCCCCGCACCTCAAGGGCCTGCTGCGGTACCCCGGCATCTACCAGCCGCGCTCGTACGTGCCGCGCGACATTCCCATGAAGTTCCAGCCCGGCGCGATGCGCGACGTCGACCGCTGGGTGCGCAACGACAGCGAGCGGATGCTGTTCGTGTACGGGCAGAACGACCCGTGGGGCGCGGAGCCGTTCCGGCTCGGCAGGGACGCGGCGGAGCGGCAGGACTACCGCTTCTTCGCCCCCGGCGGCAACCACGGCTCGAACATCGCCCAGCTCGTCGCCGACCAGCGGGCCAAGGCCACGGCCGAGGTCCTCGACTGGGCGGGCGTCGCCCCGGCCGCGGTCAAGAAGGACGCGAAACTGGCGAAGCCGCTCGCGCCGTACGACGCGAAGCTGGACCGGCAGACGCTCGACCGGGAGCACTCGCTGCGTCCGTGACGCGCTGACGTCGTGGGCTTGCCGAACCTTGTCGACCTTGTCGTTCTTGTCAACGACGTGACCGTGTGACGTCGTACGGCCGCCCGCCGCCCCTACAGGCGGCGGGCGCAGCCGACCGGGTCCGGGCCGCCCACCCGTACGTACAGCGCGGTGGACGGCGGGCAGGCGGCGCGGGTGCGGACCGTGCGCGTCACCCGGTACTCGGGGGTCCGCGCCCCCGAGCCGTCGCAGGCCGTCTCCTTCACCAGGCCGCGCCGCTCGGTGTAGACGCAGTCCCCGGCGACGGTCAGCGGCCCGCCGCCCATGCCGGGGTCGCCGGGGTGCGGCGGCTGGAGGCTGCGCATACAGGCGTAGCCCTCCGGAACGCTCCGTTCCTCCGAAGCGCCCCTGTTCAGCGCGTTGATGTACAGGACGAAGTCCGTGGCGTCCGGGCAGCGCGGCCCGCTCTCGCGAGGGCCGTTGTAGCGGGCGAGGACCCGCGCCGCCGCCCGCTCGCTGGTGCACGCGACCTCCGTGAAGGACGTACGCCCGCGGGTGCCGCACTCGCCCCGGGCCAGGAAGAGCGCGCCGTAGCCCGTCGGCTGCCGGGCGGAGGCGGTGCCCGTGTCGTTCCCCGCGCCGGAGCGGCCGGACTGCTGCTGACACGCCGTCAGGAGCCCGGCCGCCAGCGGCAGCAGCAGCGCCAGCACCGCGAACGGCGGCGCGCGATGGCCCATGATGTCCCCCATCCCCCGACATGTACGCAGCCAGCGTGGCCCGCCGGGCGGGCGCACGCCAGGCGTGCCGGGGGCTTTGCGCCCGTGGCGGGGGCGCGCGGCGGGGCAGGGCGTACGGGCCGTACGGCCGGGTCAGTACCGCAGGCCGTGTCCGATCGGGTAGAGGACGCGGTCCGGGTGGTCCGCGCGGGGCACGGAGACGGGGAGCCTGCCGTACGGGCGGGTCTTCCCGGCGATGACGCGGGCGGCGGCCCGCACCTCCACATCGGTCCAGCCGTAGGCCGCCAGCGCCGCGCCGGCGCCGGTCAGCAGCGCGATGTCATAGGGGTTGCGGATGGCCACCTGGACGACCGGCCGGCCCGTGGCGGCCAGCGCCGACACCAGCGCACGCTGGGAGGACGCGGCGGTGACGTTGTACGTGGCCACGATCACCGCGTCCTTGTCGCGGGCCGCCGCGACCGCGGCGTCGATCCGCGCCCGGCTCGGATCGGGCTGCGTGCCGGTGCCCGTGGACAGCGCGGTGGCCGTGAAGCCCAGCTCGGTCAGGGCCGCGGCGAGGACGGCGGTGGGCGGGCCGCCGGTGCCGGAGGGGGCGGCCGGGTCGGCGCCGACGACGAGCAGCGAATTCTGGCGTCTCCGGGAGAGTGGCAGCAGCTTGTCCTTGTTGACGAGCAGCGTGGTGGTGCGGTCCGCGATCCGGTCGGCCTCGGTCAGGTGGGAGCGGATGCCGACGGCCCGGTCCACGCCGTGGCGGCCCGCGTACGGGTTCTGGAACAGCCCCCTGCGCAGCTTGAGTTCGAGGACGCGGCGCACGGAGGCGTCCAGGCGCGCCTCGCTGATCTCGCCGCCGCGTACGGCGCTGAGCACCGCGTTCCAGGCGACGGGGAGGTCCGGCGGGTTGAGCAACTGGTCCACGCCCGCCTTGACCGCGAGGACCGCCACGCGCGCGTCCCCGTACTTCTTGCGCACGCCCTCCATGGCGAGCGAGTCGGTGATCACGACGCCGTCGAAGCCGAGGCGCTCGCGCAGCAGGCCGGTGAGGATGGGGCGGGAGAGGGTGGCCGGGTCGCCGCTGGGGTCGAAGGCGGGGAAGACGATGTGCGCCGTCATCACCGAGTCGACTCCGGCGGCGATCGCGGCTCTGAACGGCGGCGCGTCCAGCCGCTCCCACTCGGCCTCCGAATGGGTGATCACGGGCAGGTCCACATGGCTGTCGGTGCCGGTGTCCCCGTGGCCCGGGAAGTGCTTGACGGTGGCGGCGACCCCGGCCGACCGGAAGCCCCGGACCTGCGCCGCGACCAGGCCCGCGACGGCCCGCGGGGAGCTGCCGAAGGACCGTACGCCGATGACGGGGTTGGCCGGGTCGACGTTGACGTCCGCGTCCGGGGCGTAGTCCTGCCGGATGCCCATGGCGGCCAGTTCGGCCCCGGCGATCCGGGCGGCGTTGCGGGCGTCCGTGCGCGAGCCGTTCGCGCCGAGCGCCATGGCGCCGGGCAGCCCCGTGGCGGGGGCGCCGATGCGGGCGACGGCGCCGTGCTCCTGGTCGGTGGAGATCAGCAGCGGGACGGGCGTGCGCTGGGCCAGGCCCGCCCGCTGGATGCCGTTGGAGAGGGCGGCGATCTGGCGCGGGTCGTGGGTGTTGTGCGCCCAGGCGAAGTAGATGATGCCGCCGACGTGGTACTTGGCGATGAGCTCGGCGGCGTTCGAGACGCCGAGCTCCTTGCGGTTGGCGGCGGCGTCGGCGGGGGCGGGGTCGGTCGCCGAGGCCCCGTAGACCCGCATGACGAAGAGCTGGCCGACCTTCTCCGGCAGGGTCATCCGGGAGATGAGCGCGTCCACGCGGGCGCGTCCGGCGCGCTGCGCGGCGCTGGTCGCGGCGGTGCCGGTGGTCCCGGCGGTTCCGGCGGGCCGGGCGGCCCGGGTGTTCTCGACGGCCTCGGCCTCTCCGATGCCTCGGGTGCCGAGGGTCAGGGCGGCGAGGGCGGTGGTCGCGGAGGCGGTGAGCAGCGAGCGGCGGGAGGTGGGGTGGGGCACGTGTGCTCCTTCCGGAGGCCGAGTGGTGTGCGCCGCCGCGGGGTGGGCCGCGGGCGTCGCCCCGGGTTTCCTCGGGTGGTCGGAGAAGGGCTGATCGGAGAAGGGCTGGTCGAAGCGGAGCTGAGGGCGGTGGGCCGGAGGGGCTTGCGGGCCGGCGGGTCCTCGGGTGCGGAGGGGCCCAGGAGGAAACGGATAGCCGTAGAGCCGCGATCGGTCAATAGTTCGGACGAGGACGGGCCTGGGTACGAGTGTGGTTGGGGACGAGACGAGGCAGTCGACTGCGGTCGGTTCCGGTCACTTGGCGGCAAAACGCGGTTGCCATGTGATCCGATCCTTGGGCACTTCGAAGACCGCCACCACCTGGAACGCCGCCAGGCACTCGGGCGGCGGCTCGGCGTGCCGAGGCACCCGCATCGTCAGCGTGTGTCCGTACCGGACCAGCGACGCCGACGGCCAGTGGTCGCAGCCCGTCGTCCGCGACCAGCCCACCAGCGCGGTCCGGGAGAAGTCCGTGTCCGCCGCCGCTGCGCGGATGTCCTGGCCGCGCCGGCCGAACTTGGCGGCGAACGCGTCGAGGGCCGCCCGGTCGCGGATGACGGAGTGCAGGTCGGGGCCCGCGCCGGGGGCGCTCGCGAAATAGGCGAGGCCGGTGTCGATACGGCCCGCGGGGGGACGGCCGTCGTCGTGAGAGGACGACGCGCCAGGGGAGACCGTGGTCGAGCCAGGGGCGGCCGTGGACGCGCCCGGGGGTGTGGACGGCCCCAGGGACGTGGACGACGGTCCCGGGGGCGTGGTCGCGGGGGCTCCGGTGGACGGGGAGGACCTCGTGGACGCGGAGGGCGAACCGCCACCGGCGCTAGTGGAGGGGGGCGCGCCGGCGGCGGTGTGCTGCTGGCCGCAGGCGGCGGAGAGGGAGGTCAGCAACGCAGCCAGCAGCGAGGCCGACACCGCTCTGCGGAGACTCACCAACAGCACGCCACTTTGACGAACGGAGCCTCGGCGCGGTTCCGCGTCGGGCGCGCGAGCCCGGAATCGTCGGCTGGATGGGTAACCACCGTTACGCATGGGCCCATCGTGCGCCCCGAGGCGGCGTTAATCAGCGGCGCGCCGTACTCCGTTACGCCGTTTGGGCAGTCGCAGCGTCAGCAATTTGGCGCGCGGGGCCAGCCGTCGCATCAACGCGAACACCGACTCGGTGCGCGACCGGTCGGTGTCCAGCACGGTGAAGAGGTTCACCCCGAGGTAGAAGGCGATGGCCGCGTTCGCCAGCTCCCGCGGCGGGGTCAGCCGGGCCAGCGGCGTTCCGCCGAGGACGCGTTCCAGGGTCTCCTCGACGAAGGCGAGCCACGGCTGCGCCCGTTCGCTGACCGGACCGCGCAGCTCCGGTTTGGCGACGGCGGCGGCGACCAGCTCGCAGAAGACGGCGACATGCCCGCCCGCGAGGTCGTCGCGGTAGATGCGGGTGGCGGCGTCGGCCAGCTCCTCGATGGTGCGGATCGGGGCGACGGTGGCGGAGTGCAGCGCCATCCGTTCGGCGGAGGACCGGTCCAGCGCGGCGAGCAGCAGCTGGTCGACGCCGCCGAAGTGGTAGAAGACCAGCGCCGAGTTGGCGCCGGCCGCCTTCGCGATCGTACGGGCGCTGGCACCGGCGTAGCCGTGCGTCTTGAGCACGGCCGTCGCGGCCTCGATCAGCCGGTCCTTCGTGTCCGTCGTCATGCGCCCCCGCCTCTCACCGAGTCTTAATCATACGGTTCAACCGACTGGTTAAACGCCCTGGTCAGCGGGGGAAGGGGCGTTACCGGGTGCTGTCGGGAGCCGCTTCGACCAGCCGTTGGAGGTGTTCCAGGCCCGGCCCGAGCAGCCCCTCCAGCGGCTCCGCGTGCGGGTACCACCGCTTCTCGTACTCCCAGCACAGCCACCCGTCCCAGCCCTCGGCCCCGAGCAGGCCGACGCACTGGGCCAGCGGCACCGTGCCCGCGCCGAGCGGCAGCGGCGCGGTGTCCTCCGCCGAGGCCACGTCCTTGACCTGTACGTATCCGAGGTGCGGGGAGAGCGCGGGGAAGGTCGCCGTCGGGCTCTCCCCGGCCAGCCAGGGGTGCAGTACGTCCCAGAGCGCGCCGACGTTCTTGTGGCCCACCGGCCCGAGCACCCGAGCCGCGTCCGCGCCCCGGGCGTGCGAGTCGTGGGTCTCCAGGAGGAGGTGCACACCGCGGTCGGCGGCGTCCGGGGCGGCGGCCCCCAGCCTCCGGGCAGCCGTCGCGTCGGCGTCCTCCGGGGACTGCTCGTCCCCGCCGCCGGGGAAGACCCGCACAAAGGGCGCGCCCAACTCCTCCGCCAGCCGTGTCAGCCCGGCCAGCTCCTCCAGGACCGGCCCGTCGTCGCCGGGCGCGGCCACGCGCGCGTAGCCGGCGACGGCCAGGATCGCGACGCCCGCCCCCGCGAACTCCTCGGCCACCGCCGCCCGCTCCCCGGGCCCGATGCCGGGGTGCACGGCCTCCTCGGGGTGGGCGCGCAGCTCGACGCCGTCGTAACCGTGGTCGGTGGCGAGCCGCACCGTGTCGAGTACGGGCGTGCCGGGCACGCCGAGAGTGGAAAAGGCGAACTTCATGCGGACTCCCGGATGATGGTCGGCGGATCCCCTCGCCGGACGCTAGGCAGCGGCACCGCGCCGGTCAACCATGTCGCGCGCGGCGCGGCGGGCGGGGATGCCGGGCGGGTCGCGGTCGGCGAGTTCGTTGCGGGGGCTGTGGCAAACCACGGCTGTCGGTCTTGTGGCGTGGCGGACGACAGCCGTCGATTTTGTTGCGCGGGGCGTGGCGGACGACGGCCGCGGATCTCGTCGCGTGGGGGTGCGGCGGACGACCGTTGCCCAGAAGTCGTTCTTGTGGACGCCGCCGCCCCGCGCTAGCTTCTCGATCAGTGGCCGGCGCCCGCCACGGACGCGGCGGGCGGCTGCGGAAGGGGGCGCCGCGATGACGCGCAGGACGGTGCGGATCGCCATGAACGGCGTCACCGGTCGCATGGGCCACCACCAGCACCTCGTACGTTCCCTCCTCGCCCTCCGCGAGCAGGGCGGCCTCGACCTCGGCGACGGCTCCGCGCTCTGGCCCGAGCCGGTCCTCGTCGGCCGCTCCGCGCCCCGGCTGGAGGCCCTCGCCGCCCGGTACGGCCTCGACGCATGGAGCACCGACCTCGACACCGTTCTCGCCGACCCGGCCGTCGACGTCTACTTCGACGCCCAGGTCACCGCGGCCCGCGAGGACGCCGTACGGAAGGCCGTCGCCGCCGGAAAGCACGTCTACTGCGAGAAACCCACCGCCACCACCCTGGACGGCGCCCTGGAGCTGGCCCGTCTCGCGCGCGACGCGGGCGTCAAGACCGGCGTCGTCCAGGACAAGCTGTTCCTCCCCGGCCTGCGCAAACTGAAGCGGCTCGTCGACAGCGGCTTCTTCGGCCGCGTGCTGTCCGTGCGCGGAGAGTTCGGCTACTGGGTCTTCGAAGGCGACGGGCAGCCCGCCCAGCGCCCCTCGTGGAACTACCGCGCCGAGGACGGCGGCGGCATCGCCGCCGACATGTTCCCGCACTGGGAGTACGTCCTGCACGGGCTCTTCGGCCCCGTACGGACCGTGCAGGCGCACGTCGCCACGCACATCCCGCGCCGCTGGGACGAGCACGGCGAGCCGTACGAGGCGAGCGCCGACGACGCCGCGTACGGCATCTTCGAGCTGGCCGGCGGGGCCGTCGCGCAGATCAACTCCTCCTGGGCGGTGCGCGTGGCCCGCGACGAACTGGTCGAGTTCCAGGTCGACGGCGTCGAGGGCTCGGCCGTCGCCGGGCTGCGGCGCTGCCGGTTCCAGCACCGCGCCGGGACTCCGCGGCCTGTCTGGAACCCCGACCTCCCCGCCACCGAGGACTTCCGGGCGCAGTGGCAGGAGGTTCCGGACAACGGCGAGTTCGGCAACGGCTTCAAGGCGCAGTGGGAACTGTTCCTGCGCCATGTCGTCCTGGACGAGCCCTGGCACTGGGACCTCCTCGCGGGCGCGCGCGGCGTGCAACTCGCCGAACTGGGCCTCCGCTCGTCCGCGGAAGGACGCCGCCTGGACGTACCGGAGCTGTCCCTGTGACCATCGAACTCCCCACCGAGGACGGCGGGACGCGCACGTACGAGCCGCGCGCCGAACCGGCCGCGCACGCCCCGGCGGGCGCCCCGCCCGCCTCCCGTACGGTCTTCGCCGCCGCCCACGTGGTCGCGGCCCCCTCCGCCGACCGGGGGACCGCCGCCCTCGACTGGGACGCCACCCTCGCCTTCCGCCGCCACCTGTGGGCGCACGGACTCGCCGTCGCCGAGGCGATGGACACCGCGCAGCGCGGCGCCGGACTGGACTGGCCGGCGGCGGCCGAACTCATCCGCCGTTCGGCCGCCGAGGCGAAGGCCGTCGGCGGCCGGATCGCCTGCGGCGTCGGAACGGACCAGCTCGGCGCGCCCGGCACCGCGCACACCTTGGGCGAGATCACGGCCGCGTACGAGGAGCAGCTCGCCCTCGTGGAGGAGAGCGGCGCGCAGGCCGTGATCATGGCTTCGCGCCAGTTGGCGGCCCGCGCCGCCACGGCCGACGACTACCACGAGGTCTACGGCCGGCTGCTGCGCCAGGCCGCGGAACCCGTCATCCTGCACTGGCTCGGCCCCATGTTCGACCCCGCCCTCGACGGCTACTGGGGCAACTCCGACCTCGACGCCGCCACCGGCGCCTTCCTCGACATCATCGCCGCCCACCCCGACAAGGTCGACGGCGTCAAGATCTCCCTCCTCGACGCCCGCCGCGAGGTCGCGCTCCGCCGCCGCCTGCCGCGCGGCGTGCGCTGCTACACCGGCGATGACTTCCACTACCCGGAGCTGATCGCGGGCGACGACCGCGGCTTCAGCCACGCCCTCCTCGGCGTCTTCGACCCGCTGGCCCCGTTCGCCGCCGAGGCCGTACGCGTCCTCGACACCGGTGACGTCCGGCGCTTCCACGCGCTCCTCGACCCGACCGTCGAGCTGGCCCGCCATCTGTTCCAGCCGCCGACCCGGCACTACAAGACGGGCGTCGTCCTGCTCGCCTGGCTGGCCGGGCACCAGGAGCACTTCACGATGGTCGGCGGCGCGCAGGCCGCCCGCTCCCTGCCGCATCTCGCCCGCGCGTACGAACTCGCCGACACGCTCGGCCTGTTCCCGGACCCCGAACGGGCCGAGGCCCGGATGAAGGCGCTGATCGCCGGCCACGGCGGGCCGGGGTGAGCGGCCTGGGCCCCCGGTCGCAGACGGCCGGGGCGAGCGGCGCGGACCGCTTCAGCATCAACCAGGAGACCGTCCGGCAGTGGTCGCTGCCCGAGTTGGTCGACGGCTGCGCGGCGGCCGGAGTCCGGCACGTGGGGCTGTGGCGCGGGCCGGTGCAGGAGTACGGACCGGCCCGCGCCGCTCGCCTCGTACGGGACGCGGGACTCAGCGTCAGCAGCCTCTGCCGGGGCGGCTTCCTCACCGCGGCCGACCCCGCCGCCGCCCTCGCCGACAACCGGGCCGCCGTCGAGGAGGCCGCCACCCTGCCCACCGGAGTCCTCGTCCTCGTCTCCGGCGGCCTGCCGCCCGGCAGCCGCGACCTGGCCGCCGCCCGCGAGCGGGTCGCGGACGCGCTGGCGGAGCTCGGCCCGTACGCCGCCGAGCGCGGGGTGCGGCTCGCGATCGAACCGCTGCACCCGATGTACGCCGCGGACCGTTGCGTCGTCTCCACCCTCGCCCAGGCCCTGGACCTCGCGGAACGTTTCCCCGCCGAACAGGTGGGCGTCGTCGTCGACACGTACCACCTGTGGTGGGACGACACGGTGGCCGAGGGCATCGCCCGCGCCGGGCGCGGCGGCCGGATCGCGGCCTTCCAACTCGCCGACTGGGTGACGCCGCTGCCCGAAGGGGTCCTGCTGGGGCGGGGGCAGCTCGGGGACGGCTGCGTGGACCTGCGTCGCTTCCGCGAGCTGGTGGACGCGGCGGGGTATGACGGGCCCGTCGAGGCGGAGATCTTCAACCCTGAGCTATGGGCGCGCGACGGCGCGGCGGTCCTCGCCGAGACCGTCGACCGCTACCGCGCCCATGTGCTGTGAGCCGGCGTCACCCGTTCAGCGCCGCCCCGTTCAGCGCCGCCCCGTTCAGCGCCGCCCAGCTCAGCGCCGCGCGGACCGTCGGCCGAGCACCGTCACAAGCACCGGGGCGATCACCCGCAGCGCGGCCGCGACCTCGGTCTCGGGCCGCCCGGTCCTGTTGGCGAGGGCCCTGGCGACCGGCCCGATGGCCCTGGCCAGCCCGTCGGCGGTCGTGCCGCCGCCGGTGCCCTCGCCGAAGCCGCCGAAGGTGACCTGCCCGACCAGCGGCTGCTCGTCGGCCGCCGCCACCTCGGCCGCCGGCACCTTCAGCGCGGTCGCCGCGGCGCGTACGACGGACGCGGCCTCCTTGGTGTCCGTACCGAGGAGACCCGCGACTGCCTTGAGCCGCTGATCGCCCAGCGCGTCGATGACATCGTTGTGCAGCGCATCCTCAGTCATGGTCACAACGCTACGTTTGTGCCGATATCCCAGCACCTTGAGTAACGGATGAATAACTCCGGGAAATCACTGCAACCCTCGGGGGCATCGGCGGGTCGTAATTGGCATCGGGCTTCCTGGGGAGGGATCCGGGGGGAATCAGGGAAGCCGGCCTTGAGGGGGGCCGAGGGGGTCGGACCGGTGCAACGCCGCTCAGCGGACAGCCGGTCGGGCCCCCTCGTAGTGCGTCTCGCAGTGCGCTTTGTAGTGCGTCGCCTCGTAGTACGTCTCGCAGTGCGCCTTGTAGCGCGTCACCTCGTAGTACGGCGCCGTACATCGCATCGCTGTGAGAAATCGGGCCTGGGTGCGGTGCCGCCGGGGCGGGTCAGCCGTGCGACGACGCGCGCGCCCGCGCGTATGCCGCCCGGACCCGGCGGCCCGACGCGCCGTCAGCGGGGGCGGGGATCAGTCGGGAGCTGGTGAGCGGCCAGGACGGCGGTTCGGGGGTGCCGGCCAGTGTCCAGGCGGCCTGGCGGGCCGCGCCGAGCGCCACGTACTCCTCGGGCTCGGGCACCGTGATCGGCGCCCCGAAGATGTCGGCGGCGATCTCGCCCACCACGGGGGCCTTCGCGGCCCCTCCGATGAGCAGCACCCGGCGCGCCTCGACGCCCCGGGCGCGCAGTTCGTCCAGCGCTTCGGCCATGTTGCACAGCATCCCCTCCACGGCTGCCCGCGCGAGCTGCGGCGGCCGCATGTTGTCGGTGCGCATGCCCAGCAGACTGCCCGTGGCGTCCGGCAGATTGGGGGTGCGCTCACCGCCCAGATAGGGGAGGAAGACCAGACCGCCCGCGCCCGGTTCGGCCGTACGGGCGAGAAGGTCGATGTCGCCGAGCCCGGTGCCGATCATGCGGGCGGTCGAACTGAGCACCCGGGCCGCGTTCAGCGTGCACACCAGCGGCAGGAAGCGGCCGGTGGCGTCGGCGAAGCCGGCCACCGCGCCGGACGGGTCGGCGGTGGGCCGCTCGGCCATCGCGAAGACCGTGCCGCTGGTGCCCAGCGAGACGACCACGTCGCCCGGACCGATGCCGAGCCCGAGCGCCGCGCCCATGTTGTCGCCGGTGCCGGGCGCGACGAGCGCCCCGTGCGGGGTGCGGCCCGCGCTCTCGTACGGGCCGAGGACGCGCGGCAGCGCGGGGGAGCGGCCGCCGAAGGCCAGGGAGAGAAGGTCGCGGCGGTAGTCGCCGGAGGCCGGGGACCAGTAGCCGGTGCCGGAGGCGTCGCCGCGGTCGGTGACCGGTTCGGCGCCCGAGCCGGGGCCGCCGCGCAGCCGCCACGTCAACCAGTCGTGCGGCAGCATCACCTGCGCGGTGCGGTCCGCGAGGGCGCTCTCGTGCTCGGCCATCCAGCGCAGCTTGGCCACGGTGATGGCCGCGAGCGGAACGGTGCCGACCGCCTCGGCCCACCGCTCCGGGCCGCCGAGTTCGGCCACGAGGTCGGCCGCGGCCCCCGCGGAACGCGTGTCGTTCCACAGCAGGGCGTCGCGCACCGGCGCCCCCTGGTCGTCCAGGGCGACCAGCCCGTGCTGCTGGCCGGCGACCGCGATGGCGTCCACGTCCGCGAGCAGTCCGTCGCCCGCGTCGAGGAGCGCCCGCCACCAGGCTTCGGGGGCGACCTCGGTGCCGTCCGGGTGAGTGGCCCGGCCCTGGCGCAGCACCTCTCCGGTGTCGGCGTCGCAGACGACGACCTTGCAGGACTGAGTGGAGGAGTCCACTCCGGCGACTGTCGGCATGGCGGATCCACTTCCGTACGGGAATGACGCCTGGTCAGGCGCAGGGACGCCATTGGATCCTAGGGGCGGGTGTCAAGGGCCGGGGCGGGGGGCTTGGGGGGTGTGGTGGTGATGGGGCCTGTGGTGACCATGGGGGCCGTCAGAACGGCACCCCGCAGTGCAGCAGCACATTCGCGTATGGGCGCGCCTCGCCCGTACGGACCACCAGGCGGGCGCGGGCCGTACGCGCCTTGAGTTCCTCGTGGGGGATCAATCGCAGGGCGTCGGGGGCTGGGAAGAAACCGTTCAGCAGCTCCGTGGCCCCGGCGTTCGCGGCCCGCACCTCCTGGGCGGCCGTCGCCGACTCCACCACCAACTCGTCGAGCAGCCCGGTCAGCACCTCGGCGAAGGAGGGCACTCCGGCCCGGAAGGCGAGGTCGACGACGACGGGGCCGTCCGGGATGGGCATGCCCGCGTCGCAGACCAGCACCGTGTCGGTGTGGCCCAACAGGGCTATCGCCCCGGCGAGATGACGGTTGAGGATGCCGGACTTCTTCACCGGCGCTCTCCCTGTTGGGGCGCGGAAGCCGGGCCGTCGGCCTTGGTGTCGGTCTCAGTTTCAGCTTCAACTTCGGCTTCGGCCTTGGTCTTGGTGCCGGTGCCGGTGCCGGTGCCGGAGCCGGAGCCGGTGTCGGCCTCGTCCTTGGTCTTGGCCGGTCGATCGGGCAGCTCGTCGGCACCGCCCTCATCGGGACGGCCCTCCTCCGCCCCGCCCCCCTCCGCACCGCCGGGCAGTGCCTCCCCCGCTGCCGGATACGACTCCTGGGCGCCGGCCCGCGTGACAGCCGCCGCCGCGACCCGTGTGGCGAAGCGGACCGCCGCTTCCAGGCCGTCGCCGACGCCCAGCCGCCAGGCCAGCGCCGCCGTGAACGCGTCGCCCGCGCCGGTCGTGTCCACCGCCGCCACCTTGATGCCCGGCACACGGACCGGCGGCCCGTCCCCGTCCGCGAGGAGCGCGCCGGCCGCGCCCAGGGTGACCACCACCGAGCGGGGGCCGCGCTCCAGCAGCGCCGCGGCCCACGCCTCGGGGTCGTCGGAGGCCCCCGACGGGTGCCCGTCGAGCAGATAACGGGCCTCGTGCTCGTTGACGATGAGCGGGTCGCAGGCCGCCAGGACATCGTCGGGCAGCGGCGCGGGGGGCGACGGGTTGAGTACGACGCGGGTTTCGGGGCCCGCGGCCCGTACGGTCTCGGCGACCGTGTCCAGCGGGATCTCCAACTGCAAGGAGACGACCCGCGCCGCCGCGAGCAGGTCGCCCGCCGCCCGTACGTCCTCGGGGGAGAGCCGGGCGTTGGCGCCGGGGGAGACGACGATGCTGTTGTCGCCGGACGGGTCGACGGTGATCAGCGCGACTCCGGTGGGCGCGCCGCCGACGAGGACGCCGCCGGTGTCGACGCCCGCCGCGCGCTGCGCGTCCAGCAGCAGCCTGCCGTGCGCGTCGTCGCCGACCCGGGCGAGCAGGGCCGTACGGGCGCCGAGCCGGGCGGCGGCCACGGCCTGGTTCGCGCCCTTGCCACCCGGATGGGTGACCAGGTCCGAGCCGAGTACGGTCTCACCGGCCTGGGGGCGGCGTTCGACGCCGACCACCAGATCGGCGTTGGCCGAGCCGACGACCAGGAGGTCGTAGCGGTGCGCGCCGTGCATGGTGATGTGTTCCTTTCGAAGACAGACGAGAGGCAGACGAGAGGCGGCGAAGACTGCGGGGGACTACGGCACTACGGCGGCTTCAGGAGAAGTCCGCGACGTTCTTCGCGGTGACGACCTTCACCGGCACCTTCACCGTCTCGCCGACCTTCTCTCCCTTGGTCAGTTTGACGGCGTTCCGCACGGCCAGCCTGCCCAGCTCCTTCGGCTGCTGCGCGACGGTCGCCGCCAGCGAACCGTCCTCGACCGCCTTGAGCCCGTCCGGAGTGCCGTCGAAGGAGACGACCTTGACGGACTTGCCCGCCTTGGACCCCAGGGCCTTGACCGCGCCCAGCCCCATCTCGTCGTTCTCGGCGAAGACGCCGTTCACGTCCGGGTGCGCCTGAAGGAGGTTGGTCGTCACGTCCAGTCCCTTGGTGCGGTCGAAGTCCGCGGGCTGCTGGGCGGCGATCTTGATGCCGGGGTACGCCTTCAGCCCCTCCCGGAAGCCCTGGCCGCGCTCGCGGGAGGCCGAGGTGCCGGCCGTTCCCTGGAGGACCAGGATGGTGCCCTTGCCGTTCAGCCGCTCCGCGAGCGTCTTGGCGGCGAGCCTGCCGCCCGCGACGTTGTCGGAGGCCACGAGGGTGTCCACGGACGCCTTGTTGACGCCCCGGTCGGCGGCGACGACGGGGATGTCGGCCTGGCCCGCGGCCTTGACGGACGGGCCCGCGGCGTCCGAGTCCACCGGGTTCACGATCATGGCCTTGACGCCCTGGCTGGTGAAGTTCTGGATCTGGTTGGCCTGCTGGGAGGCGTCGTTCTGGGCGTCGGTGACGGTCAGTTCGACCCCGGACGCCTTGGCCTCGGCCTGCGCGCCCGCCTTCAGCTGCACGAAGAAGGGGTTGTTGAGGGTCGACACCGACAGCCCGACCTTGGTGGTGCCGCCCGAGTCGCCGGGCCGCAGGAACACCGCGGCCAGCGCCACCGCCGCCACGGCCACCGCGCCGATCGCGATCTTCACCGGCCGCCCGCCCGGCGAACCGCCGCCCGGCCCGGACGCGCCCGCGGGGGCCGGGGAGGCCCCGGCGCGGCGGCGCAGCGTGTCGAGGAGCACGGCCAGCGCGATGACGACGCCGATGACGACCTGCTGCCAGAAGGCGGACACGGACAGCAGGTTGAGGCCGTTGCGGAGCACGGCGAGGATCAGCGCGCCGACGAAGGTGCCGGACGCCTTGCCGACGCCGCCCGAGAGGCTGGCCCCGCCGATGACGACCGCCGCGATGGCGTCCAGTTCGTAGCCGTACGCCGCCTGCGGCTGCGCGGAGGAGAGCCGGGAGGCGAGGACGATGCCCGCGACGGCCGCGAAGGCCCCCGACAGGGCGTAGATGACGAGCTTCTGGCGCTTGACGCGGATGCCGGAGAGCCGCGCCGCCTCCTCGTTGCCGCCGATCGCGTACATGGTGCGGCCGATGTACGTACGGGCCAGCACGACGGCCGTGACGACGCCGACCGCGACCATCACGATGACCGGTACGGGCAGCCAGCCGCCGAGCGTGTCGCCGAGCCCGGAGACGGAGTCGGGGACGGGAATCGGGCTCCCCTGGGAGACGACCAGGGCGAGTCCGCGCCCTATGGAGAGCATCGCCAGCGTCGCGATGAACGGCGGCAGCTTGCCGAACGCGATCAGCGCGCCGTTGACCAGGCCGCAGGCGATCCCGGTGCCGACGGCGACCACGACCGCCAGCCATACGGGCAGCCCCTCGGAGGTCGCCGTCCAGGCGAGCACGGTGGCGGACAGTGCGGCCACCGAACCGACCGACAGGTCGATGCCCGCCGAGACGATGACGAAGGTGACGCCGAACGCGAGGATCGCGGTGACGGCCGCCTGCACGCCGACGTTGAGCAGGTTCTGGGTGGTCAGGAAGTCGCCGGACAGCAGCGACATCGCCACCACCAGCACCACCAGGGCGCTCAGCGCGCCGTTGTCGAGCAGCAGTCGGCGCAGCACGGGGGCCGCGCCCGAGGGGCGGTCGCCCTTGAGAGTGTCAGTGGCCACGGGAGCCCTCCCCATCCTTCTCGGCGTTCTTCTCCGCTGTCGTGGTCGGCCGGGTCTGTACGGCTGGCTGGGTCTGCGCGGTCGTCCGGGTCTGTACGGCAGGACGGGGCTGCATGGCAGGACGGGTCTGCACGGCCAGGGCCATCACGGCGTCCTGCGTGGCGTCCTCGGCGGAGAGTTCGCCCGCTATCCGCCCCTGGGCCATGACCAGGACCCGGTCGCTCATGCCCAGCACCTCGGGGAGGTCGCTGGAGACCATCAGGACCGCGTGGCCCGACGCCGTCAGTTCGTTGATGAGCTGGTAGATCTCGACCTTGGCGCCGACGTCGATGCCGCGCGTCGGCTCGTCGAGGATCAGCAGCTTCGAGTCGGCCAGCAGCCACTTGCCGATGACGACCTTCTGCTGATTGCCGCCGGAGAGGGTCCGTACGTGCTGGTCGAGCGAGGCCATCCGGACCGCGAGCCGTTCGGCGATCCGGGCGGCGGCCCGCCGCTGGCCGGCCCGGTCCACGAGGCCCGCGCGGGTGGCGCGGCCGAGGGTGACCAGGCCGAGGTTCTCCTGCACGGAGGCGTCCAGGAGCAGTCCCTGGCCCTTGCGGTCCTCCGGCACGAGGCCGATCCCGGCCTCCAGCGCGGCGTTGACGTCGTGCCGCGGCAGCGGCCGGCCTGCCACTTCGACGGTGCCCGCGTCGTACGGATCGGCGCCGAACACGGCCCGTACGACCTCGGTACGGCCCGCGCCGACCAGCCCGGCCAGGCCCACGACCTCACCGGGCCGCACCTCGAAGCCGATGTCCTGGAAACTGTTGCCCCGGGTGAGGCCCTCGACGCGCAGCAGGGGCGCCGCGGCCTGTTCGACGCCGGTGCTCTCGCGCGGGTACTGCGCCTCGATGGAGCGGCCGACCATCAGCCGCACCAGCTCGTCCTCGGGGGTGTCGGCCGGGACCTGGGTGATGCTGCGGCCGTCGCGCAGGACGGTGACGCGGTCGCCGAGGGCGGCGATCTCCTCCAGGTGGTGGGTGATGAAGACGATGCCGACGCCGTTCTCGCGCAGCCCACGGACGATCCGGAAGAGCTTGTCCACCTCTTCGGTGGTGAGCACGGCGGTCGGTTCGTCCATGATCAGGACGCGGGCGTCGAGGGAGAGCGCCTTGGCGATCTCGACCATCTGGAGCCGGGCGATGCCCAGTTCGCGCACGCGGGTGCGCGGCGCGACATCGACCCCGACCCGGTCGAGCAGCTCGGCGGCGGCGCTCTCCATCGCCTTGCGGTCGACGAAGCCGAGGCGGCGCGGCTGGCGCCCGAGGAAGATGTTCTCGGCGACGCTCAGATCCGGTACGAGGTTGAACTCCTGGTAGATGGTGGCGATGCCGTGCCGCTCGGCGTCCTGCGCCCCGTGGATGCGTACGGGCTCGCCGCCGACGAGGATGCGGCCGGCGTCCGGGCGGTGGGCGCCGGAGAGCATCTTGATGAGCGTGGACTTGCCCGCGCCGTTCTCGCCGAGCAGGACGTGCACCTCGCCGGCGCGCAGATCGAAGTCGACGCTGTCGAGTGCGACCACGCCGGGGAAGGTCTTGCGGACGCCCTCCATGCGGAGGAGTTCGACGGGGTCGGGGGGCGGGGGGCCTGTACGGTCCTTCGGCGGGCTGCCGGGGCGGTCCATCGGCGGGTCTGTACGGTCCTTCGGCGGGTCTGAGCGGTCCTGCGTCGGGTCTGGGCGGTCCTTTGGCGGGTCTGTGCGGCCGTGTGTCTGGTCCGGCCGGTCCTTCGACGGGCCCGGCCGCGCTTTCTTCTCTTCCTTCTGCGGTTCTTCCTTCTGCGGCTCTGGCTTCTTCGGGTCTGGCTTCTTCGGGTCTGGGCGGTCCTTCAACGGTCACTCCCTTCGGACTCGCCGCAGGAGCGGCGCTTGACGAGACGGGCGGACAGGGTGACGGACTCGGCGCCGCGGCCCTCGACGACGTCGATCAGAGCGCGGACGGCGGCGCGGCCCAGCTCGCCGGTGGGCTGGGCGATGGCGGTGACCGGCGGGTCGGTGTGCACGAACCAGGGGGTGTCGTCGAAAGCGGCCAGAGCGAGGTCGCGGGGCACCCGCAGGCCCCGCGCGCGGATCTCGTCCATCGCGCCGAGCGCCATCAAGTTGTCGGCGGCGAAGACGACTTCGGGCGGCCGGGGCAGGTCGAGAAAGCGTGCCGTGGCGCGCCGCCCGCTGTCCGCCTGGAAGTCGCCCTGCCCGATGTACTCGGCGGGCAGCGCGAGCCCGTACGCGCGCAAGGCGTCCCGGAACGCGCCCACGCGCTCGCTGCCCGTGGTGGTCGCCGCGGGCCCGGCGATGATCGCGAGGCGGCGGTGGCCGAGCGCGTGGAGGTGGGCGACGAGGTCGCCTACGGCGGCGCGGCCGTCCGTACGGACCACGGGCAGGTCGACGCCCGCGATCCAGCGGTCCACGAAGACCATGGGGGTGCCGGCGCGGGCCGCCTGGAGCATTAGGGGGGAGCCGCCGTCGGTGGGGCTGACCAGCAGACCGTCGATGCGGCGGTCCAGGAGCGTACGGACGTGGTGGTCCTGGAGGTCGGGCCGCTCGTCGGCGTTGCCGATGATCACGCTGTAGCCGAGGGCGCGGGCGGCGTCCTCGACGGAGCGGGCCAGCTCGGTGAAGAACGGGTTGAGGACGTCGCTGATGACGAGGCCGAGGGTGCGGGTCTGGTCCGTGCGCAGCGAGCGGGCCACGGCGTTGGGACGGTAGCCGAGTTCGGCGACGGCCGCGAGGACGCGGGTGCGGGTGTCCGGGCGTACGGAGGGGTGGTCGTTGAGGACGCGGGAAACCGTGGCCGCGGAGACGCCGGCGCGACCGGCCACGTCTTTGATGCCGATGCCCGCCATGGGCGCACCACCTCGTTGTGGAATCGATTACACGGGAGATTGGAATCGATTACATGGGTGTGGGTCAAGAGGGGGACGGGGGTGACATCCGATCGTGACTGCGAGGGCGAGGGCGAGGGCGAGGGCGAGGGCGAGGGCGAGGGGTGAGGGCAGGGGGCGGGGCAGGGGTGAGCCGAGCCCCGAGCCCGGCTCGGCCGGATGCGACGGCTCCACTGGGTCCGGCAGCCCGGACGGGGCCACCGGCTCGGCCGGATGCGGCGGTTCGGACGGATCCGGCGACCGCACGGATCCGGCGACCGGACGAAGGACCGCGGCGGCGCCGCCGCCGGCCGTTGAGCGCCGAGGCTGAGCTGCCGACGGCAGGCTTTTCGGCAGCAGGGTTGCGACGGCAGGGTTTTCGGCGGATTGGCTGGTCAGAGGGGTCCGGCAGAGAAGCGGAACGACGCCGCTCAGAAGTTATCCACAGGCCCGCACGAGTGTCGGGGCCCGGCGGTACTGTCGTGCCATGTCCCAGCAAGCGGTGCTCGAAGCGGTATTGGAACGGATCACCTACGCCAACGAGGAGAACGGTTACACGGTCGCCCGTGTGGACACCGGCCGCGGTGGCGGCGACCTCCTCACGGTGGTCGGCTCGCTGCTCGGCGCGCAGCCGGGGGAGTCGCTGCGGATGGAGGGCCGGTGGGGCTCCCACCCGCAGTTCGGCCGCCAGTTCACGGTCGAGAATTACACGACAGTGCTTCCCGCCACCATTCAGGGCATCCGCCGCTATCTGGGCTCCGGTCTGATCAAGGGCATCGGGCCGAGGATCGCCGACCGGATCACGGAACACTTCGGCACGGACACCCTCGATGTCATCGAGCAGGAGCCGGGACGCCTCGTCGAGGTGCCCGGACTCGGTCCGAAGCGCACGAAGATGATCGCGGCGGCCTGGGAGGAGCAGAAGGCCATCAAGGAGGTCATGGTCTTCCTCCAGGGGGTCGGCGTCTCCACCTCCATCGCGGTGCGCATCTACAAGAAATATGGGGACGCCTCCATCTCTGTCGTGCGCAACGAGCCGTATCGGCTCGCGGCCGATGTGTGGGGCATCGGCTTCCTGACCGCCGACCGGATCGCCCAGTCCGTCGGCATCCCGCACGACAGCCCCGAGCGGGTCAAGGCCGGTCTCCAGTACGCCCTTTCGCAGTCCACCGATCAAGGGCACTGCTATCTCCCGGAGGAGCGGCTGATCGCCGACGCGGTCAAGCTGCTCCAGGTCGACACCGGTCTGGTCATCGACTGCCTCGGTGAACTGGCGGCCGACGAGGAGGGGGTGGTCCGTGAGAGCGTGCCCGGGCCCGACGGGCAGCCTGTCACCGCGGTCTACCTCGTCCCCTTCCACCGGGCCGAGCTGTCCCTGGCTGCTCAACTGCGGCGGCTGCTGCGGGCGGAGGAGGACCGGCTGCCCGTCTTTCGCGCCGTCGAGTGGGACAAGGCGCTGGCCTGGCTCGCGGACCGTACGGGGGCCGAGCTGGCCCCCGAGCAGCGGGAGGCCGTGCGGCTCGCGCTCACGGAGAAGGTCGCGGTGCTGACCGGCGGTCCGGGCTGCGGCAAGTCCTTCACCGTGCGGTCGGTGGTGGAGCTGGCCCGCGCCAAGAAGGCCAAGGTGGTGCTGGCCGCGCCGACCGGCCGGGCCGCCAAGCGGCTCTCGGAGCTGACGGGGGCAGAGGCCGGCACGGTGCACCGGCTGCTGGAGCTGAAGCCCGGCGGCGACGCCGCGTACGACAAGGACCGGCCGCTGGATGCCGACCTGGTGGTGGTCGACGAGGCGTCGATGCTCGACCTTCTCCTCGCCAACAAGTTGATCAAGGCGGTCGCGCCGGGCGCGCATCTGCTGCTCGTCGGGGATGTGGACCAGCTTCCGTCGGTCGGCGCGGGGGAGGTGCTGCGGGATCTGCTCGCGGAGGGCGGGCCGGTGCCGGCCGTCCGGCTGAAGCGGATCTTCCGGCAGGCGCAGCAGTCCGGCGTGGTGACCAACGCGCACCGCATCAACTCCGGTACGCCGCCCATCACTCAGGGGCTGGCGGACTTCTTCCTCTTCGCCGAGGACGACACCGAGGAGGCGGGGCGGCTGACCGTGGACGTGGCGGCGCGGCGCATCCCTGCCAAGTTCGGCCTCGACCCGCGCCGGGATGTGCAGGTGCTGGCGCCCATGCACCGGGGCCCGGCCGGTGCGGGGACGCTCAACGGGCTGCTTCAGCAGGCGATCACGCCGGCTCGGCCGGATGTGCCGGAGCGGCGGTTCGGCGGCCGGGTCTTCCGGGTCGGCGACAAGGTCACCCAGATCCGCAACAACTACGAGAAGGGGGAGAACGGCGTCTTCAACGGCACCGTGGGCGTCGTCACCGGGCTGAACGTCGAGGAACAGCGGCTGACCGTGCGCACGGACGAGGACGAGGAGGTGCCGTACGACTTCGATGAGCTGGACGAGCTGGCGCACGCGTACGCGGTGACGATCCACCGCTCACAGGGCAGTGAGTACCCGGCGGTGGTGATCCCCGTCACCACTGGGGCGTGGATGATGCTCCAGCGCAATCTGCTCTATACAGCCGTTACCCGGGCGAAGCGGCTCGTGGTGCTGGTGGGATCCAGAAAAGCGCTGGGGCAAGCGGTGCGAACGGTCTCCGCGGGTAAGCGGTGCACCGCGCTGGATCACCGGTTGAGCGGTGGCATACGCAATGCATAAATATTCAACAAGCTCCTGGGTGCCCCCAGGTTTCCCCAAGTGGGGCGAAGGGGGCAGTATGGGCAGGCTAGGCGGCACTGAGTGCCGCGTATAGGCCCTTTGGCCGACCCCGAGTGCACGTGCATGGTCCAAATGGGGGAAGGTAGAGGGAGTCAGGGCACCTCGAAGAAGAGGCACAACGTCGGTGAGGGATGACGTGAGCGACAACTCTGTAGTACTGCGGTACGGGGACGGCGAATACACCTACCCGGTGGTCGACAGCACCGTCGGCGATCAGGGCTTCGATATCGGCAAGCTTCGCGCCCAGACCGGTCTGGTGACCCTGGACAGCGGTTACGGCAACACCGCCGCGTACAAATCCGCGATCACCTACCTCGACGGCGAGCAGGGCATCCTGCGCTACCGCGGCTACCCGATCGAGCAGCTGGCGGAGCACAGCACGTTCCTGGAGACGGCGTTCCTGCTGATCAACGGTGAGCTGCCGACCGTCGACGAGCTGTCGACGTTCAAGGGCGAGATCACCCAGCACACGCTGCTGCACGAGGACGTGAAGCGGTTCTACGACGGCTTCCCGCGTGACGCGCACCCGATGGCGATGCTGTCGTCCGTGGTCAGCGCGCTGTCCACGTTCTACCAGGACAGCCACAACCCGTTCGACGAGAAGCAGCGCCACCTCTCCACGATCCGGCTGCTGGCCAAGCTGCCGACGATCGCGGCGTACGCGTTCAAGAAGTCGATGGGCCAGCCCGTCGTCTACCCGCGCAACGACCTCGGCTACGTCGAGAACTTCCTGCGCATGACCTTCTCGGTGCCCGCCGCCGACTACGACCTGGACCCGGTCGTGGCCAGCGCGCTGGACAAGCTGCTGATCCTGCACGCCGACCACGAGCAGAACTGCTCCACCTCGACCGTGCGGCTCGTCGGCTCCTCGCAGGCCAACCTGTTCGCCTCCATCTCGGCGGGCATCAACGCGCTGTGGGGCCCGCTGCACGGCGGCGCCAACCAGTCGGTGCTGGAGATGCTGGAAGGCATCCAGCAGTCCGGCGGCGACGTCGACACCTTCATCCGCAAGGTGAAGAACAAGGAAGACGGCGTGAAGCTCATGGGCTTCGGGCACCGCGTCTACAAGAACTTCGACCCCCGGGCGAAGATCATCAAGGCCGCGGCGCACGACGTCCTCTCCGCCCTGGGCAAGGACGACGAGCTGCTCGACATCGCGCTCAAGCTCGAAGAGCACGCGCTCGCCGACGACTACTTCGTGGAGCGCAAGCTCTACCCGAACGTCGACTTCTACACCGGGCTCATCTACCGGGCCATGGGCTTCCCGACCGAGATGTTCACCGTGCTCTTCGCGCTCGGCCGGCTTCCCGGCTGGATCGCCCAGTGGCACGAGATGATCAAGGAGCCGGGGTCCCGCATCGGCCGCCCGCGCCAGATCTACACGGGCATCGTCGAGCGCGACTTCATTCCGGTGGAGCAGCGCTGACGACCGCGCTGCGCGCGAGTTCGACCACCGTTGCGACCAGCCGCTTCGACCGCCGCGCTGCGCGGCGGCTGAACTGGACGCTGCCGGCTGCGTACGGGCCGCGTGGGCCTGTCGCCGCCCGGTGTCGCGGTGGCGGCGTCGGAGCCGCGCGGCCGGAAGCCGCGCGGCGCGTCGCTCTACGCACG
Organism: Streptomyces sp. NPDC050610; assembly: GCF_040654875.1. Taxonomy (NCBI): domain Bacteria; kingdom Bacillati; phylum Actinomycetota; class Actinomycetes; order Kitasatosporales; family Streptomycetaceae; genus Streptomyces; species Streptomyces sp. NPDC050610. Next base: position 235,434 of record NZ_JBFAIV010000008.1, read on the forward strand.
TAGAGACGTTGCTGGGCGCCGTTGTGCAAGAAACACCAGGAGCATAAGGAAAGCGCCCCGCTGCCGATCCCCCCACGGGTCGGAGCGGGGCGCTTCCCGTTTCCCGGTTCGGATTCCCCCCACGGGATCCGGCCGGGAGCCTGGACGCCGGTTCGCACCGGCGTACGCCTTGACGCGATCTGCCGGGACGCGTACATACGGGAGGGCCGCTCAAAGCTCCCCGGGCACGTCGCCCCGGCCACGCGTGGCCGGCATCGTCCCCCAAGACGATGCAGCACTGCCCGGTTAGACCAGCGACCCCCGCCAATGGTTACCCCCCGATCGTTGTGATCTGCGTCTCTTGCCATAAGGGGCGTACGAGGGCAAGAGCCTCGATCTGAAGATCGAGGCTCTCGGGTGTGGGTGTTGTGTCACTTATGTGGATTAGGTGAAGGAACGGAGTATCAGGCTGTTTGTCACCACGAAGACCGAGGAGAAGGCCATCGCGGCCCCCGCGATCATCGGGTTGAGCAGTCCGGCCGCCGCGAGCGGCAGCGCCGCCACGTTGTAGCCGAAGGCCCAGAAGAGGTTGCCCTTGATGGTGGCCAGGGTCCGGCGGGAGAGCCGGATCGCGTCGGCCGCCACCCGCAGATCGCCGCGTACGAGCGTCAGGTCGCCCGCCTCGATCGCCGCGTCCGTCCCCGTGCCCATGGCGAGCCCGAGGTCGGCGGTGGCCAGGGCCGCCGCGTCGTTGACGCCGTCGCCGACCATCGCGACCGTACGGCCCTCGCTCTGGAGCCGCTTGACCACGTCCACCTTGTCCTGCGGCAGCACCTCCGCGAAGATCTGGTCGGCCGGGGAGTCCATGCCGATCTCACGGGCCACCGACTCGGCCACGGCCTTGTTGTCGCCGGTCAGCAGCACCGGGGAGAGCCCCAGCGCCCGCAGCCGGGTGATCGCCTCGGCGCTGGACTCCTTGACGGTGTCGGCCACCGCGAGGACTCCCCGTGCCGCGCCATCCCAGGCCACGGCCACCGCCGTGCGCCCCTCGGCCTCCGCCGCGGCCTTGGCCGAGGCCAGCTCGGCGGGCAGCTCGATCGACCAGTCGCTCAGCAGCTTCTCGCGCCCCACCAGTACCGCGTGGCCGTCGACCACGCCCTGGACGCCGAGCCCGGCCACGTTCTCGAAGTTCTCCGGCACGGGCAGTGGGCCCGCCTGGGTGATCGCGCCGTCCGCGATGGCCCGCGCGATGGGGTGCTCGGAGGCGTGCTCCAGGGCGCCGGCCAGCCGCAGCAGTTCCCGCTCGCTCACGCCCGGCGCGGCGAACACGTCGTGCAGCCCCATCCGGCCCGTCGTCACGGTGCCCGTCTTGTCCAGCACCACGGTGTCCACCCGGCGCGTGGACTCCAGCACCTCGGGGCCCTTGATGAGGATGCCGAGCTGCGCGCCCCGGCCCGTACCGACCATCAGGGCGGTCGGCGTCGCGAGCCCCAGGGCGCACGGGCAGGCGATGATCAGTACCGCCACGGCGGCCGTGAACGCGGCGGTCGCGTCGCCCGTCGCCAGCAGCCAGCCGGCCAGCGTGCCCAGCGCGATCACCAGGACGATGGGGACGAAGACGCCGGAGATGCGGTCCGCGAGGCGCTGCACCTGGGCCTTGCCGTTCTGCGCGTCCTCCACCAGCCGCGCCATCCGCGCCAGCTGGGTGTCCGAGCCGATGCGCGTCGCTTCGACGACGAGTCGGCCGGAGGTGTTCACGGTCGCGCCGGTCACGGCGTCGCCGACGCCCACGTCCACCGGCACCGACTCACCCGTCAGCATCGACGCGTCGACCGCCGAACCGCCCTCGACGACCGTGCCGTCGGTGGCGACCGTCTCCCCGGGCCGTACGACGAAGCGGTCGCCGACCGCGAGGCGGGAGACCGGTACGCGCTCCTCGCGCCCGTTCCGCAGCACCGCCACGTCCCGCGCGCCCAGCTCCAGCAGGGCACGCAGTGCCGCGCCCGCCTTCCGCTTGGACTTCGCCTCCAGATAGCGGCCGATGAGGATGAACGTGGTCACCCCGGCCGCGGCCTCCAGGTAGATGGACGAGGAACCGCTGGTGCGGGAGACGGTGAGGTCGAAGCCGTGCCGCATCCCCGCCATCCCCGCGTCACCGAAGAACAGCGCCCACAGCGACCAGCCGAGGGCCGCGAGGGTGCCGATGGAGACGAGGGTGTCCATGGTGGCCGCGCCGTGCCGGGCGTTGGTCCAGGCGGCCCGGTGGAAGGGGAGCGCGCCCCAGACCACGACGGGGGCCGCCAGCGTCAGGGAGAGCCACTGCCAGTTGTCGAACTGGAGGGCCGGGACCATGGCCAGCAGCACGACGGGCACGGAGAGGGTGAGCGAGACGAGCAGCCGCTGCCGCAGCGCGGCCGTTTCGTCGTCGGCCTTGCCGCCTCCCTTACCCCTCTTGTTCCCCTTGTCTCTGTCGGTCCCGCCCTGTCCTGCGGCCGATCGGTCCGACGCGGATTCGGCGGACTCGGCCTCGGCTTCGTTCTCGGGCCGCCGGTTCTCGGCTTCGCTCCTGGGTTCGGCGGTGTAGCCCGTCTTCTCCACGGTGGCGACGAGATCGCCGACCTCGACGCCGTCGTCGTAGGCGACGCGCGCCTTCTCGGTGGCGAAGTTGACGGTGGCGGCGACGCCGTCCATCCGGTTGAGCTTCTTTTCGACGCGCGCGGCGCAGGACGCGCAGGTCATGCCGCCGATCGAGAGTTCGACCCGGTTGCTGTGCGCCACCGTGGCTTCGGGGGCCGTGCTGGTCATGACGGTTCTCCTGGGAGGAGGGCCGGGCCGTGCGGCGGCAGTATCAGCTGAGCGGTACGGCCCGGCGGGGGAGGGTGCCTCGGGGCGGACGGTCAGACCTGGCCCACGAGTTCGTAGCCGGCCTCGTCGACGGCGGCGCGGACGGTCGCCTCGTCGAGCGGGGCGGCGGAGACCACGGTGACCAGGCCGGTGGCGGCGGAGGCCTCGACGGAGGCGACGCCGTCGAGGGCGGAGAGCTCCTCGCGCACCGCGCCCTCGCAGTGGCCGCAGGTCATTCCGGTCACCTTGTAGACGGTGGTGGCGGTGTTCGTCTCGGCGGTCATGGTCTCTCCTCAGCTCGTTCGGGCGGTCACTCCAGGCGCGCCCATCGCTTCCTGACTAGGTCAACACTATACCCCCTAGGGGTATTCCGCACGGGGGGAGACGTAGGGAAGCGGCGGGTGCGGCGGGAGTGACCGCCCCGGCGGTCGGGGCGGTGACTGCCTCGGCGACCGGCTCGGTGACTGCCCCGGTGATCGCGAAAGCCCCGCGCCGCGCGGAAGGGCGCGGTACGGGGCCGGGGGCGGGTTACGGGCTGGTCGGGCTGGCTGACCTGGTCGGACTGGACGGGCGGGGGGCTGGTCGGGCCGATCGGCCGGTGGCGGGTCTGGTCACTTCTTCGAGTCGCGGCGGGAACGGTTGCCCGGGCGGCGGGCCACCCAGGTGCGGATGGTGTCGGCGAACCAGAACGGCTTGCCGCCCTCCACTTGGTCGGGCGGCGGCAGCAGTCCGTGCTTCCGGTAGGACCGTACGGTGTCCGTCTGCACGCCGATGTGTGCGGCGATCTCCTTGTACGACCAAAGCCTCCGGTCGGTCATCTTCGCGCCTCTCCGCGGTGCCACAGCCACGGATGGGGGTCCGTCGGGGGAGCTGCGGCGCGGCCGCTCTTGATCACTCAGCCTGTGCCCAATGAGCGACGCTGAGTAATGAGCGAAGGGGTCCTGTTGACGGCCTGTGACGGAAGGGCCGCGTATGCGTGACGGCTGTGACCGGGGCGAGACAGCTGTGACGAATCGGACGTTGATGCACGAGGCGTGCGGGATGCCTTCCGGCTCGTCCATGAGCCCGCGCCCCCCGAGCCCGAGCCCGCCCCTGCCCCTGGGGCCGCGACTGCCCCCTGAGCCCGCGCCCCGGCCGTCACAGGCCCCCCTGGTCCGTCACCTCCGCCGTGAGTTCCGCCATCGCCACCGCGCGCCCCGTACGCCGGGAGCGCTCGCACGCCTCGGCGATCAGCAGCGCGTGCAGCGCCTCCCGGCCGGGGCACGGGTTCGGGGCTTCGCCGGCGGCCGCCCGTACGAAGGCCGCCAGCTCCGCCCGGTACGCGGCCCCGAACCGTTCCAGGAAGCCGCCCCAGGGGCGCTCCGGCGCCGCGGGCCCGCCCGGTTCGGCGGAGGCGAAGGGCGTACGGGCGTCCAGGCCGACCACCAGTTGGCCGCGCTCGCCCGCCAGTTCCGTCCGCACGTCGTAGCCCGCGCCGTTGTAGCGGGTGGCGGTCGCCGTGACGAGCGTGCCGTCGTCCAGGGTGAGCAGCGCGGCGGCCGTGTCCACATCGTCCGCGGCGCGGAAGAACTCCGCGCCGTTCGCCGAGCCCCGCGCGAAGACCTCTACCACCTCACGCCCCGTCAGCCAGCGCACGGCGTCGAAGTCGTGCACCAGGCAGTCCCGGATCAGCCCGCCGGACAGCGGCAGGAACTCCGCCGGCGGCGGCGCGGCGTCCGAGGTGACGGCCCGGATGGTGTGCAGCCGGCCGAGCCGCCCGGACCGCACCGCCTCGCGCGCCGCCCGGTACCCGGCGTCGAAGCGGCGCTGAAAGCCCATCTGGAGCAGGGTGCCCGCCGCCTCGACCTCGCGCAGCGCCCGGAGCGTGTCCGGCAGATCGAGGGCGATGGGCTTCTCGCAGTAGGCGGGCAGCCCGGCGCGGGCCGCTCGGACGATCAGGCCGGCGTGCGCGGCGGTCGCGGTGGCGATCACCACGGCGTCCACACCGGCGGCGAAGACCGCGTCGACCGACGCGGCAGCCCGCACCCGCGCCCGCGCACGCCCGCCGATATGGGCCTCCGCGGCGATACGGTCCGCGAGAACGGCGGCGCGGCCCGCGTCGGCGTCGCCGATCAGCAGCTCGTCGACGCCGTCCGTACCGGCGAGGGCCGCGGCGTGGAAGGAGCCGATCCGGCCCGCGCCGAGAAAACCGATGCGCATGAGGGGAGCTCCTGACGTTCGTCGGTCTGACGGGCGGGGACGGTCAGCGGAGCGTCGGTGCTGACGCCCTGGTTACGGTGCGCCGGCGAAGGGCCTTCAGCGGTATGGCGCCGTCCGGTAAAGCGCCCTCAGCGGTACGGCACCGTCCGGCGAAGGGCCCTCAGCGGTACAGCGCCGGGCGTTCGACGAGGTCCACGGTCACCCGCTCGCCCGCCGTCGCCTGGGCCCGTACGGCCGCCTCGCAGACGGCGGCCGCCGCGTAGCCGTCCCAGCAGCTGGGGCCCTCGACCTCGCCGCGCCGGGTCGCGTCCGCCCAGCGCTGCACCTGCCGGTCGTACGCGTCCTCGAAGCGCTCGACGAAGCCGGGGGCGATCCCGGTGCCCCAGCGGCCGCCGGCGCTGGTGAACACGCCCTGCTCGTCGCCGATCCGGGCGGCGCCGCGCTCGCCGACCGCCTCGCAGGTCACCTGGTAGCCGAAGCCGCAGTTGACGAACAGTTCGGTGTCCACCAACCGGCCCGTCGCGGTCTCGAAGAGGATCAGCTGGGGGTCGTTCAGCCCCTCGGGGGCCTCGCCGCTGGCCGCCGGGCGCAGCACGCGGACGGCGGTGATCTCCTCGTCCAGCAGCCAGCGGGTGACGTCGATCTCGTGCACGGCGGAGTCGTGGATCGTCATCGCGTCGGTGAAGCCGGGCGGGGTGTCGGCGTTGCGGTGCTTGTTGTGCAGTATCAGGGTGCGGCCGAAGGCGCGTTCGTCGATGAGCCGCTTGAGTTTCAGGTAGTCGGCGTCGTAGCGGCGCATGAACCCGACCTGTACGCGCCGGTGGCCGAGCCGCGCCTCCGCCGCCAGGACGCGCAGCGCGGAGGCCGGGTCGGGGGTGAGCGGCTTCTCGCACAGTACGGGCAGGTCGCGCTCGAACGCGGCCAGCAGCGCCGCCTCGTGGGCCGGGCCGGGGGAGGCGATGAGGACGGCGTCCACGTCCGGGGCGGCCATGGCGGCGGCCGGGTCGGTGAAGGCCGTACAGCCCTCGATGCCGTCCGACGCGGCCTCGGCCCGGGCCCGGTCGATGTCGACGACGGCGGCGACGCGCGCGCCGCTGATGACGTCGTTGATCCGGCGCACATGGTCGGCGCCCATCCGGCCGGCGCCGATGACGGCCACGCCGAGCGTTCCCAGCAGAGTCATGTCTTCCTTCGGTTCGGTGTCATGCGGTGCGAACGGCGGCTGCCCCCGGCCTGTCGGTCACCGGCGGTTGCCCCCGGCCTGTCGGTCACGCCCCGCAGGAGCGCAGGAACCGCCTGGTGCGCTCGGCGATCGGCAGCGGCGCGTCCGGCGCGCACGGGTACATGTCCTGCTCGACGATGGCGAACAGGTCGACGCCGAGGCGCTGCGCCGCCGCGAGTACGGGCTCCAGCGCGGGTTCGCCGCGCGGCGGTTCGCACATGACGCCCCGCGCGACGGCCGGCCCGAACGGCGTCCCGTCCCTGACGACGTCGGCGAGGATCTCCGGGGCCACCTGCTTGAGGTGGAGGTAGCCGATCCGCTCGCCGTAGGTCTCGATGAGCTTGACGCTGTCGCCGCCGCAGTAGGCGTAGTGGCCGGTGTCCAGGCAGAGGTTCACCAGGTCCGGGTCGGTGGCGTCGAGGAACCGCTCGACGTGCGCCTCGGAGTCGATGTGCGTGTCGGCGTGCGGGTGGACGACGATGCCGAGCCCGTAGCGGTCGCGTACCTCGCGGCCCAGCCGCTCCATGCCGCTCGCGAGGTTCCGCCACTGCTCGGCGGTGAGTTCGCGGTCCTCGATGAGCTCGGCGGTCTTGTCGTCGCGCCAGAAGGAGGGGATGACGACGAGGTGCCGCGCGCCCATCGCCCGGGTCAGTCCGGCGACCTTCGCGACGTGCTCCCAGGTCGCGTCCCAGACGGCCGGGCCGCGGTGCAGGGAGGTGAAGACCGTGCCGGCCGAGACCCGTAGACCGCGCCGCCCGGTCTCCTCGCGGAGCCGGTCCGCCTCGTTGGGCAGATAGCCGTACGGGCCCAGCTCGATCCACTCGTAGCCGGCCCCGGCGACCTCGTCCAGGAAGCGCGGCCAGGGGACTTGCCGCTCGTCGTCGGGGAACCAGACCCCCCACGAGTCGGGGGCCGAACCGACCCGAATCCGGTCCAGGACGGCTGCTTCTGGGCGAGGTGCGGACATGGTGCGGCTCTCCTTTCACCGGTCGGCGGTGACCGGGAAGGCATAGGCGGGTCGCCGGTCAGCCTCTACGGCGGTCCGGCGGCTGTCAAGACTTCGTCCTGACATACGGACTTAAGGACTTTGTTGTTCGGGGGAGGGGGTGGAGGGCCTGCCGGAGGGTCTGCCGGAGGGTCTTCCGAAGAGCGTTCCCAAGGGTCGCCGAAGGAAGGTAAGGATGTAAGGACAAAGCGTTGACAGGGGGTGAATCCGCCGTTAGACCTGTGCCAGGCGAGAGCCCTGCCGAAGTGTGGGCCGTAGCCGTAGCCGTGTCGTAGTCGTAGCCGCAGCCATCGCCGTAGCCACCGCCGGAAGGTCGAGAACCACCGAGAAGCGCCAAGGACCGTCGAAGGCCGCCAAGAACCGCCCAAAGGCGCCAAGAACCGCCGAACGTCGCCAAGGACCGCGAGGAACAGGAACGCGAAGGGGCATCCATGACCGAGCCGTACGACCTGATCACGATGGGCCGCATCGGGGTCGACATCTACCCGCTCCAGACCGGCGTGCCGCTGTCGCGCGTGGAGACCTTCGGCAAGTTCCTCGGCGGCTCCGCCACCAACGTCGCCGTCGCCGCCGCCCGCCTCGGCCGCCGCTCCGCCGTCGTCAGCCGCACCGGCGCGGACCCCTTCGGCGACTACGTCCACCAGGCGCTGCGCGACTTCGGCGTGGACGACCGGTGGGTCACCCCCGTCGACCGCCTCCCCACCCCCGTCACCTTCTGCGAGATCTTCCCGCCCGACGACTTCCCGCTGTACTTCTACCGCTTCCCCAAGGCCCCCGACCTGGAGATCCGCCCCGACGAACTGGACCTGGACGCCATCCACGCCGCCCGCGTCTTCTGGATGACCGGCACCGGGCTGTGCGAGGAGCCCAGCCGCTCCGCCACCCTCGCCGCGCTCGAAGCCCGCGCCGCCGCCACGCACGCCCCCGCCCCCGGCCCCGGCCCCGGCTCCGGCCCCGGTCCCGCCCCCGGCCGGCACACCGTCTTCGACCTCGACTGGCGGCCCATGTTCTGGGGCGGCGAGGGAAGTGAGGGCGGCGCGCCCGCCGCACGCCCCTACTACGAGGCGGCGCTCGCCCACGCCACCGTCGCGGTCGGCAACCTCGACGAGGCCGAAGTCGCCACCGGCGTACGGGAACCGTGGGACTGCGCCCGCGCCCTGCTGGAGACCGGCGTCGAACTCGCCGTCATCAAGCAGGGCCCCAAGGGCGTCCTCGCCGTTCACCGCGACGGCCGCGCCGCCGAGGTGCCGCCCACCCCCGTCGACGTCGTCAACGGCCTCGGCGCGGGCGACTCCTTCGGCGGCGCCCTCTGCCACGGCCTGCTCAGCGGCTGGGAGTTGACGCCGGCGATGCGCTACGCCAACGCCGCCGGCGCCATCGTCGCCTCCCGGCTGGCCTGCTCCTCCGCCATGCCGACCGCCGCCGAGGTCGAAGCGTTCCTCGCCAGGAATGCCGGGCACGCCGGGCATGCCGGGCGCTGACCGGGCCCCGCCGCGCTCTCGCTCGCGGGAGAGGGGGCCAGTGCCCGTACGCGGTACGCCGGGTCCCCGCCCCAAGCCCGTACGGCCGTACGCCGGAGCCCGCCCCTCCCGAGCCCGTACGGGACCCCCAGCCCATACGCGCCCCCGCACGAGGAAGTGAGAACCCCCTTGACCACTCGCATCTCCGATATCGCGGCGACGCGGGCGCGCCGTCCCGAGGCCATCGCCGAGGCCGCCGCGGACCGCCCCCGCCGCCCGCTCGTCGGCGGCAGCGGCCGGTTGATGATCATCGCCGCCGATCATCCGGCCCGCGGAGCACTCGCCGTCGGCGACCGCAGACTCGCCATGGCCAACCGCGTCGACCTGCTGGAACGCATGTGCCTGGCGTTGTCGCGGCCCGGCGTCGACGGGGTCCTCGCCACCGCCGACATCCTGGAGGACCTGCTGCTCCTCGGGGCGCTCGACGGCAAGGTCGCCATGGGCTCCATGAACCGCGGCGGACTCGCGGGCGCCGCCTTCGAGATGGACGACCGGTTCACCGGCCACCGCCCCGAGGACCTCGCCCGGCTCCGCTTCGACGCGGGCAAGCTGCTGCTGCGCATCGACTACGAGGACCCCGGCTCGCTCTCCACCATGGAGGCCACCGCCCGCGTCATCGACGCCATGGCAGCGCTCCGACTGCCGGTCTTCGTCGAGCCGTTCATCTCCCGCCGCGTCGACGGCAAGGTCAGGAACGACCTCGGCGCGGAGGCCGTCACCACGTCCGTGGCCATCGCTGCCGGGCTCGGCGGCACCTCCGCGTACACCTGGCTCAAGCTCCCCGTCACCCGCGACCCCGAGGACATGGCCCAGGTCTGCGAGACCTCGACGCTGCCCGTCGTGCTGCTCGGCGGCGAGGTCGGCCCCACGCCCGAGAGCCAGGCCGGCGCGTACGAGAACTGGCGCAAGGCGCTGCGCCTGCCCACCGTCCAGGGGCTGGTCGTCGGCCGTTCGCTGCTCTACCCCGCGGACGGGGACGTGGCGGCGGCCGTGGACACCGCCGTCGGACTGCTCTAGAAACGCCCGGCCGACGCGGCCGACGCCCGCTGTATCCCGCCGCCCCCTCGCAGGAGACTTGACCGCATGACCGTCACCCGCACCTTCCACCTCCCGGCGGGAACCGCCGCCGACGGCCCGTACGCCCTCGACATCGACCCGGAGCGGGCCGGCTGGACCCACTCCAGCCTCCGCGTCCTCGACCTCCCGCCCGGCGGCTCGCACACCCTCGCCGCCGGCGATAGCGAATGGATCGTGCTGCCGCTGGCCGGGGCCTGCACTGTCGCCGCCGAGTCCCTGGCCTTCGAACTGCACGGCCGCGCCGACGTGTTCAGCGGCGTCAGCGACTTCGCGTACGTGCCGCGCGACGCCGAGGCGCGGATCACGAGCGAGCTCGGCGGCCGCTTCGCGCTGACCGGCGCGCGGTGCGAGCGGCGGCTGCCGTTCCGCTACGGGCCCGCCTTCGGAGTCCCCGTCGAGCTGCGCGGCGCCGGGAACTGTTCGCGCCAGGTCAACAACTTCGGCGCGGCGGACGTCTTCGACTGCGACCGGCTCATCGCCGTCGAGGTGCTCACCCCCGGCGGCAACTGGTCCTCCTACCCGCCGCACAAGCACGACGAGCACCGCCCCGGCGAGGAGTCCCAGTTGGAGGAGATCTACTACTTCGAGATCGCCGAGGCGCACGGCGCCCAAGGCGTCGGCTACCAGCGCGTGACCCCCTCGGGGCCGGGCCGCACCACCGACGTGCTCGCCGAGGTCAGGAGCGGCGACGCCGTCGTCATCCCGGACGGCTGGCACGGCCCGTCCATCGCGGCGCCCGGCCACACCCTGTACTACCTCAACGTCATGGCGGGCCCCGGCGAGGAGCGCGCCTGGCTGATCCGCGACCACCCCGAGCACGCGTGGCTCCGCGAGACCTGGGCCGGGCAGCCCATGGACCCCCGGCTGCCGCTGTACGACGCACCGTCCGCCTCATCCGTGCCGACTGCCCCCTCCGGAGCCGCCTGATGACCGAGTCCACGACCTCGACTTCGACCGTTGGCGCGACGCGCCGCCGCACCGTCGCGCAGGCCCTGGTGGAGTTCCTCGCCCACCAGTACACCGAGCGGGACGGGCGGCGCCGCCGTCTCGTCAACGCCTGCTGGGGCATCTTCGGCCACGGCAACGTCGCGGGCATCGGCCAGGCGCTCCTGGAGTCCCAGGGCGCGCTGCCCTACCTCCAGGGCCGCAACGAACAGGCCATGGTGCACGCCGCCGTCGGCTACGCCCGGCAGTGCGACCGGCTCTCCGCGCACGCCGTCACCACCTCCATCGGCCCCGGCGCCACCAACCTCACCACCGGCGCGGCGCTCGCCACCGTCAACCGCATCCCGGTGCTCCTGCTCCCCGGCGACGCCTTCGCCACCCGCCCCGCCGACCCCGTCCTCCAGCAGCTCGAAGTCCCCGGCGCGGGCGACGTGTCGGTCAACGACGTGCTGCGGCCCGTCTCCCGCTACTTCGACCGCGTGCACCGGCCCGAGGCGCTGATCCCCGCCGCGCTCCAGGCCATGCGGGTGCTCGCCGACCCCGTCGAGACCGGCGCGGTCACCCTCGCCCTGCCGCAGGACGTACAGGCCGAGGCGTACGACTGGCCCGAGGAGTTCTTCGCCGACCGGACCTGGTACGTGCCGCGCCCCGCCCCGGACGCCGGGGCGCTCGCCGAGGCCGCGCGCCTCGTACGGGCCTCCGAACGCCCCCTGATCGTCGCGGGCGGCGGCGTCCACCACAGCGAGGCCGAGGACGCGCTGCGCGCGCTCGCCGACGCCACCGGCATCCCCGTCGCCTCCACCCAGGCGGGCAAGGGCTCGCTGCGCCACGACCACCCGGCGGACGTCGGCGGCATCGGCCACACCGGCACGGCCGTCGCCGACGGACTCGCCCGCACCGCCGACCTGGTGATCGGCGTCGGCACCCGCTACACCGACTTCACCACCGCCTCCGCGACGCTCTTCGCCGCCCCCGGCGTCCGCTTCGCCAACCTCAACATCGCCTCCTTCGACGCCCACAAGCTCGCCGCCCACCCGGTGGTCGCCGATGCGCGGACCGGCCTTGAGGCGCTGACGGCGGCGCTGGCCGGGCACCGGGTGTCCGGTGCGTACGAGGCCGAGTACGCGGCGGGCAAGGCGCGGTGGGAGGCGCTGGTCGACCGCGCCTACGCCGCCCCCGACCCGGCCGTCCGGCCCTCCCAGAGCCAGGTCATCGGCGCGCTCGACGCCGTCGTCGGCGACGAGGACATCGTGATCAACGCGGCGGGCTCGCTCCCCGGCGACCTCCACAAGCTGTGGCGCGCCCGCTCCCGCCGCCAGTACCACCTCGAATACGGCTACTCCTGCATGGGGTACGAGATCCCGGCCGCCATCGGCGTCCGGCTCGCCGCCCCTGACCGGCCCGTGTGGGCGCTGGTCGGCGACGGCACGTACCTGATGATGCCCACCGAGATCGTCACGGCCGTCCAGGAGGGCATCGCGATCAAGGTGGTGCTGATCCAGAACCACGGCTACGCCTCCATCGGCGGCCTCTCCGAGAGCGTCGGCGGCGAGCGCTTCGGCACCGCCTACCGCTTCCGGGCCGCCGACGGCACGTACACCGGGGCGCCGCTGCCCGTCGACCTCGCCGCCAACGCGGCCTCGCTGGGCATGGACGTCATCCGGGCCCGTTCCGTGGAAGAACTGCGTGAGGCTCTTACGATCGCGCGCGCCGCGAAACACCCCACTTGTGTCTATGTGGAGACCGAAACGGCCGACACTGTGCCGGGCGCGCCCGAAGCGCAGGCGTGGTGGGATGTGCCCGTTGCCGAGACCGCGACCCGACCGGCGGCGGTGCAGGCCCGTGAGGAGTACGACCGGCGGGCGGCCGCCCGCCGTCGACCGTTGTGATCCGCCCCCGTAGGAAAGGTTCCGCACCATGAAGACCGTCAACCACTGGATCGGCGGCAAGCCCGTCGAGGGCGCGTCAGGCAACTACGGCCCGGTCTACAACCCGGCGACCGGCGCGCAGGGCACGCAGGTCGCGCTCGCCTCCGCCGACGAGGTCGACGCCGCCGTCGCGGCCGCCAAGGAGGCGTACCGGACCTGGGGCACCAGCTCGCTCGCCGCGCGCACCGCCGTCCTCTTCAAGTTCCGCGAGTTGGTCGCCGCCCACCGCGACGAGATCGCCGAGCTGATCACCGCCGAGCACGGCAAGGTGCACGCGGACGCGCTCGGCGAGGTCGCCCGCGGCCTGGAGGTCATCGAGCTGGCCTGCGCGCTGCCGCTCCAGCTCAAGGGCGAGCTGTCCACGCAGGTCTCCACCCGCGTGGACGTCGCGGCCATCCGCCAGTCGCTGGGCGTCGTGGCGGGCATCACGCCGTTCAACTTCCCGTCCATGGTGCCGATGTGGATGTTCCCCATCGCCATCGCCTGCGGCAACACCTTCGTGCTCAAGCCGAGCGAGAAGGTGCCCTCCTCCGCGTACAAGCTCGGCGAACTGGCCGCCGAGGCCGGGCTCCCGGACGGCGTGCTGAACATCGTCAACGGCGACAAGGTCGCCGTCGACCGGCTGCTGGAGCACCCCGACATCGCCGCCGTCAGCTTCGTCGGCTCCACCCCCATCGCCCGCCACATCCACACCACGGCCACCGCCAACGGCAAGCGCGTCCAGGCGCTCGGCGGCGCGAAGAACCACATGCTGGTACTCCCCGACGCCGACCTCGAACTGGCCGCGGACGCCGCGATCAACGCCGCCTACGGCTCGGCCGGCGAGCGCTGCATGGCCGTCTCCGTCGTCGTCGCGGTCGGCGACACCGGCGACCCGCTGATCGAGAAGATCACCGCACGCGCCGCCGAACTGACCATCGGCCCCGGCGACGACCCCGCCTCCGAGATGGGCCCGCTGATCACCAAGGCCCACCGCGACAAGGTCGCCTCCTACGTCACGGGCGCCGCCGCCCAAGGCGCCGAGGTCGTCCTCGACGGCACCGGCTTCACCGTCAAGGGCTACGAGGACGGCCACTGGATCGGGGTCTCCCTGCTCGACAAGGTCACCGCGGAGATGGACGCCTACCGCGACGAGATCTTCGGCCCCGTGCTGTGCGTGGTCCGCACGGACACGTACGAGGAGGCCATCGAGCTGATCAACTCCTCCCGCTGGGGCAACGGCACCGCCATCTTCACCCGCGACGGCGGCGCGGCCCGGCGCTTCCAGCTGGAGGTCGAGGCGGGCATGGTCGGCGTCAACGTGCCGATCCCGGTGCCGGTGGGCTACCACTCCTTCGGCGGATGGAAGGAGTCGCTCTTCGGCGACCACCACATCTACGGCAACGACGGCGTGCACTTCTACACCCGCGGCAAGGTCGTCACCACCCGCTGGCCGGACCCCGCCGACGGCGGCATCAACCTGGGCTTCCCCAGCAACCACTGATCCGGTGCCCCACTGACGCACTGACGCACTGACGCACTGACGCACTGACGCACAGACTCACTGCCTCACTGCCCCACTGACCCGGGCGACCACCCGCGCCCGGCCCGAGGCCCCCGTCGGACGTCGCCGACGGGGGCCTCGTTCCGTCCGGTGCCGTGCCCCTGCGGCTCGTTCGGCCGCTGGGGTTCGCCCGGCCCGCCCTCCGTCCTGCGCGTGTCCCGGCGCTCGCCGGGCCCGGCGCCCGCCCCCGCGCGGCGCTCACCCGGTGTTCGGCGCTCGCCGGGCCCGGCGCCCGCCCCCGCCTGGCGTCCGCGCGCCGACAAAATGCCTTGCCGCACCGGCCGCCGCCGAGCACGATCGGCCTTGTGCGCCCTGTGAACGCCAATTCGCCCGTCGCCCCCGCAGCCCTGCGGTTCGGCGAGATCCCCGAAGCCCACCTCGACCGCGCGCTCGACCACGCGGCCCTGGTCTTCCACGAGTCCTACGACGAGGACGCGCGCGTCGGCCACCGCACCTTCCTGAAGCGCTGCGAACGCGTCGGCGCGTACGACGGCGAACAGCTCGTCGGACTGCTCGCGGCCGTACCTCTCCAGCTCTCCGTGCCCGGCGGTCAACTGCCGTGCGCCGGCGTGACGTTCGTGTCCGTCGCGCCGACCCACCGCCGGCGCGGCGTGCTCACCGGCATGCTCGGCGAACTGTGGCGGCTGTGCGCCGCGGCCGGCCGGCCGCTCGCCGCACTGTGGGCCTCCGAGGCCGCGATATACGGCCGCTTCGGCTTCGGCCCCGGCACGCAGCTCCAGACCGTGGAGATCGACTCGGTCCGCCCGCTCGACCTCCGCGTCACCCCCGACCCGCGCCCGCTGCGGCTCATACCCGCCGCCGACGCGCCCGCCCTCGTCGGCCCCCTCTACGAGGCGAACCGGGCCGAGCGCGCGGGCCGCCTCGCCCGCGACGCGTACTGGTGGCGGGAGATCGTCCTGCCCGAGAAGGCCGAGGACGACGACGAACTCGGCCCGCCGCGCGTCGTCGTCCTCGGCGCGGACCCGCCCGCCGGTTACGCCGTCTACCGGGTCCGCGACAGCGGCGGCGACACACCCGACACCGTGCAACTCATCGAGCTGGAAGCCGAGACGGCCGCCGTCGCGGCAGCCCTGTGGAAGTACCTAGCCGACATCGATCTGACCGGGCGGGTACGGACCTACGGACGCCCCGCCGACGACGTGCTGCCCCTGATCTCCGGCGACCGCGACCAGGTCCGCGTCGTCGGCGAGTCCCCCGCCCTCTGGATCCGCCTCGCCGACGTACGCGCCGCCCTCACCGCCCGCTCCTGGGCGGCCCCCGTAGACCTCGTACTCGACATACGGGACGCGGCGATCCCCGCCAACGAGGGCCGCTTCCGCCTCACGACCGACGCCAAGACCTGCACCTGCGAGCCGGTCACCGACCCCGCCGACCTCTCGGTCGACATCCGAGAACTGTCCGCCTGCTACCTGGGCGGCACCCGCCTCGTCCACTACCTGCGGGCCGGCCTCATCACCGAACACACTCCGGGCGCCGCCCGCGTCCTGGACGACGCGCTCCACACGGAGTACCTGCCGTTCACCACCGACGGATTCTGACCCGGGCTCCGTGAACGGTCCGCAGGAGGCCGGTGACCCCACCCCGGGGCGCCGGCCTCCCGCGCGGACACGGGGCCGCCCTGTGCGAGTCGCCTAACGTGGAAAGCCGCAAGGCCGAAGCCGCCCAGCAGCGCAGGAGGATGCCGTGAGCGACAGCACGTGGGTCAGCACCTCGATGCCGTACCTGACGCCACGGCGGGAGGGGCAGTCCGATGCCTGGGGTGCGGAGGCCGCCGCCCGAGGGGGCAAAGGCGATCAGCGCATCACGCACGCCGGCGAAGTGCCGGCGTCGGAGGAAGTGGCCGACCTCCTCGGCGTGGCCGTCGGAGACGCGGTGGTCGTGCGCCGCCGCGTCATCCAACTCGACGGAGACCCCTGCGAGCTGACTGACACCCACTACCCGGCGGGCATCGCTCGCGGTACGCGGCTCGCCGAGAAGGGGAAGATCCCCGGCGGGGCCGTGACCCACCTCGCCGAGCTCGGGCACGTCGGCGTACGAGTCCGGGAAGACGTCACCGCGCGCATGCCCACCGCCGACGAGCGCGAAGCCCTCCGCCTGGGCCGGGACGAGCCTGTCCTCCGGCTGAGCCGGGTCACGCTGGACGGGGACGACCGGCCGATCCAGGCCGACTTGATGGTGATGCCGGCCCACCGGCAACGGCTGCGCTACGAGACCAGGATTGGATGACAGTGACCGACACCGACTCCGGCTTCCCCGACCGGCGCTCGCTGCACGAGCGGATCGCTTCCGATCTCCGGGACGAGATCATGTGCGGCGACCTGCCTCCCGGAGCCAAGCTGCCCTCCACGGTCCAGCTCAAGGCGAGGTTCGACGCCTCCAACGCCACCATCCAGAAGGCGCTGCAGCTGCTGAAGGACGAACAGCTCGTCATCGGGCGTGCCGGAGCGGCCGTCACCGTACGCGAACACCGGCAACGGACCATGCGTCCCGCCTCCTACATGGCTCCGGCGGGTGCGGGGGCGGCCTACCGCTGGCTCACCGAGGCCACGAAGCACGGTGCGCGGACGGCGCGCAGCATGCTGCTGGACGTGACGGAGATCCAGCCTCCCGCCGATGTCGCGGACGTCTTGAACCTCGCAGATGGCGAGACAGCTCTGCTGCGGCATCAGCTCCTCTCCATCGATGACGAGCCGGTCGAGCTGGTCAGGTCGTACTATCCGATGGCCTTGGCCCGGGGAACGGCCATTATGGAAAAGCGCCGGATCAAGGGCGGCACGCCCGTACTCCTCGCCGAACTCGGATTCCCGCCGCGTCTGAGCGTGGACCGGGTCTCCGCGAGGATTCCCACCCAGGAGCAGTACCGCGCCCTCAAGCTTCCCGGCGGCCTGCCCGTGCTGCGTGCGCTGCGCGTCGTCTACAGCGACGACGAGCGGCCCATCGAAGCCACGGTCATGGTGATGGCCGGCCACCTCCACGAGCTTCAGTACGAGTTCACGGCGGATTGACCGCCGTACGCGCCCGTAGAGCGGAGGCACGCCAGCGGGCCCGGACCGATCGGCATCGGTCCGGGCCCGTGACGGCGCTCAGGGAGTCACTTCTTGAAGGCCGCCGTGCCGTTCGGGGTGCCGAGGCCGGTCGGGCCGTCGTAGCCCTTGCCGGCCTTGCACAGGTAGTCGGGGGTGCAGCTGCCGTTGGAGCCGCTGGTCACGTCGTTGAGCGACGTGGCGTGGGCGTAGGCGTACGAGGCCGGGGTGTCGCCGGAGGCCGGGGCGCCCGCGAGGGCGTAGACCGAGGCGATGATCGGGGCGGAGGCGCTGGTGCCGCCGAAGACGTTCCAGCCGCTGGCCTGGTAGCTGTTGTAGACGGCCACGCCGGTGGCCGGGTCGGCGACCGCGGAGACGTCGGAGACGGAGCGCTTGGCGCAGCCGTCGTCCTTCTGCCACGACGGCTTCTTGCCGTACTTGGAGCAGCCGGAGCCCGCGCCCTGGCCGCCGAAGGAGGAGCCCCAGGCGGACTCGGACCAGCCGCGCGAGCCGCCGCCGCTGTGCTTGAGCGAGGTGCCGCCGACAGCGGTCACGTACTGCGAGGACGCCGGGTACTCGACGCCGTAGCCGCTGTCACCGGAGCTGACGGTGATGGCGACGCCCGGGTGCTTGAAGTACTTGGTGTCGGAGGCCGGGTCGGTCGAGTCCTCGCCGCCGCCGTAGCTGTTGGAGACGTACTTGGCGCCCATCTTGACCGCCTGGTTCACGGCCGTGCCCAGGTCGTCCATGCTCGCGCTCTTGGCCTCGACCAGCAGGATGTGGCACGAGGGGCAGGTGGCGCTGACCATGTCGACGTCGAGGGATATCTCGCCGGCCCAGCCGGCGTCGGGCGTCGGGTAGTTCTTGCCGCCGTTCTGGTCGACCTTCTTGAAGCAGCCGTTGGCGGTGGTGCAGGCGGGCAGCCCGTACTGCTTGCGGTACGTGGCCAGGTCCGACTCGGCCTTCGGGTCGTCCTGGGCGTCGATGATCGCCACCGTCGCGTTCGAACCGCCCGACTTGGGCAGGTTGTACGCGCCGCGCAGATCGCTCGGCCCGAAGCCGGACGGGGTGGCGTTCGCGCCGAGCGCCCGGTGCTGCTTCACATCGGTGCGGGCGACGGCGTTGCACGCCATGTCGCCGGGGTGCGCGGGCTCCGCGCAGAGCCGGTGCGTGTGCACGGCGGCGGGGGTCGCGTCCTGCGGCGCGCTCGCGGGCGCGGCGGACGACGGGGTGGCGGCGACCATGCCGCCGGTGATCAGGGCCGCTGCCGACAGCAGTGCCGGTGCGCCGCGGCGCACCAGCGCTCTCACGCGGTTGTCTCGCTTCGCTTGCAATGAACTGCCCTCCGTGGGGGGTGGGGGTGTCCGGCGGGCAGTTCCGGATCGGATTGTCAAGGGCATGACAACCAGAAATTCCTTCGCCGCCCGGCGAATCCTTGGTTGGCGCACGTTCACTGGGGGTGCCACCCCGGTCAGTGGTGGCTCCCGTCGAAAATAGTGAAAACCTGTCCCAAGGGGCTACCGGACTATGGCAAAGCCTTTCCCTCCCGAGGCAACGTTCGGCATATACCTTGTCCTGTCATGGAGTTGGACGAGGGATCGGTCGGCGACCTGGTCGCGCTCGGACTGGCGCGGTACGAGGCGCGGGTCTATCTCGCCCTGGTCGCGCGCGAGTCGTACACCGCGGCGGAGGTCGCCCGCGAGGCGGACGTGCCGCGCCAGCGGGTCTACGACGTGCTGGACGCGCTGGTCCGGCGGCGGCTCGCCAGTACGAGTCCGGGGCGGGTGGCGAGGTTCTCGGCCGTCACGCCGGAGCTGGCCCTGACCCGGCTGATGGCGGTTCAGCGCGAGTCCCTGGACCGGATGGAGCGGGTCTCGGAGGGGCTGGCCGCGGCGCTTCAACCGATCTGGTCCGACGGGCGCACGCGCACCGACCCGCTCGACTACATCGACGTACTCCGCGACCCCAAGGCCATCGCCGAGCGCTTCGCCGACATCCAGCGCCAGGCCCGCCGCGAACTCCTCAGCTTCTGCCGCCCGCCGCTGCTCGCCTCCGCCGAGAACGCCGAGGGCATCAAGGCGGTCCGGCGGCTGCGCCGGGCGGGCGGCACCGTGCGCGCCGTCTACACCACCGGCGCGCTGGCCGACGCCGTGGTGCTGGCGAACGTGCGGAGCTTCGCCGAGGCGGGGGAGGAGGCGCGGTTCGCCGCCGAGCTGCCGCTGAAGCTGATCATCGCCGACGGCTCGCTGGTGCTCTGCGACATGCCCGACCCGGTGGCGGGCGCCGCCTCCTCCACCACGCTCTACATCGAGCACCCGGCGCTGGCCGGCTGCCTGCGCCTCGCATTCCAGACGGTGTGGGAGTCGGCGGCCACGGCGGGTGAGGTGGGTGAGATGGGAGAGGTAGGGGAGGCGGGTGTGCGGGAGCAAGGGCCGGAGGCGAGGTGAGCGGACGGCGCGGCCTCCGGGGGAATGAGGCGTGAGTGACGTCCGTAAAAGATCGGAAGAGCGGCGACCACGACCGGCGCGCGGCGTGACGTGTGACGCGCGCCCCAGCACCCCAGGGCGGGTGGTGTGCTTGCCCAAGTCACGGAGCGGCCCGCGCGACCGGGACCGTGAGGCGCCCACGTGAGTGGGGCCCGCGTGAGCGGGGCCCTCGCGGCCGAGGCCGTGAGGCGCCCGCGCAGGCGTGGCGCGAGCGACCCGCGTATGCATGACGTGAGTGACCCGTGAGACGGACGTGATAATTCCGTTTGCCCTGGACCGGGGCCGTATTCTCGGATCATGACCTGGTCCAGCGCGCTGAAGGAGACGGCCCGTAGCGGGCTCACGATCGAACGGACCAGACTGGAGCCCCTCGTCGCCATCCGCGGCGCGTGCGGCGTCGCGATCGTCATCGGCGGGGCCTTGTGGTTCGCCTCCCCGACGCTCGCCGTCTCCTCCGCCTTCGGCGCGTTCTCGGCCGGCATCGCCACCTTCCAGCGCAGTTGGCGACCGCGCCCCGTGCTCGCCCTCGCGGTCGCGGCGGGGCTCGCGATCAGCACGTTCCTCGGCTATCTGGTCGCCGCGCACCCCGTGGCGTTCGCCGTGCTGCTCGCCGTCTGGACGCTGCTGGCCGGCATGGCGTGGGCCGTCGGACCGGTCTCCGGGCTGGTCGCCTCGCAGATGGTCGCGGTCATGCTGGTCACCGTCACGCTGCCGACCTCGATCCTCGGCGCGCTCCAGCACGCGGCCCTGATCGCCTGCGGCGGCCTGGTCCAGGCGGCGCTCATCGTGCTGTTCCCGATAAGACCCTGGGGCATCCAGCGCGACGCGCTCGCCGACGCGCTGGCCGCCGAGGCCGACTACGCGCGCCGGCTCCGCCACGACCCGGTCGCCCCCTTCGACCCGCAGCCGCTGATGGACGCCCGCAGCGCCGCCGCCGTGACGCCACGTCAGGCCAAGCGGCGGCCGAACCAGTTGAGCGGCTACCGGGGGCTGGCCGAACGCGTCCGGCCCGTGCTGGCCTCGCTCGCCGACCCGGTGGTGGGCGCGCCCGCCGAGGGGCCCGAACGCGACCGGGCCCGCGACCTGCTGGGCGCCGCCGGCACCGTACTCGACGCGGTCGCGCACGCCATCCGCTGGGGCAAGCCGCTGCGGCTGCCGGCCGAGGCGATGGCGGTCCTGGAGGTGCCCGAGTCCGGGCCGGTGCTGCACGGCGCGGCCCGCCGCAGCGCGCTGCGGCTCATCGCCCTCCTCGGCGACGTGGTGGACTCCACCGACGGCCCGGTCGAGGTCGCCGCCCCCGCGGGCGAGGAAGGCGGGGGCCGGCGGCATCTGCGACGGACGACCATGACCGGGTTCGTGCCGGTCGCGCTGCGGGCGCTGCGCCGCGAGGCCCGCTGGACCTCGCCCGTTGCCCGGCACGCGGTACGGGTCTCGGCCGTCGCCTCCGTCGGCTACGTCGTGGGCCACAGCCTGCCGCTCGGGCACGGCTACTGGGCGCCGATGGCCTCCGTCATGGTGATGCGCCCGGACTTCGCCCAGACCTACTCGCGCGGCGTCGCGCGCTTCATGGGCACGCTCGTGGGCGTGCTGCTCGGCGGCGCCGTGATGGCGCTCGTGCACCCCGGCATGTACGTGTGCGCGGTGTTCGCCGTGCTGTGCGTGACCCTCCAGTACCTGCTGCTGCGCACCGGCTACATCGTGCTGTCGGCGTGCATCAGCGCCTACGTCGTCTTCCTGCTCGGCATCGCGGGCACCGAGTGGTCGCAGACCGTGCTCTCGCGCGTGGCGCTGACCCTGCTCGGCGGCGTGCTCGCGCTGATCGCGTACGCGCTCTTCCCGGCCTGGGAGACGCCGAAACTGCGCGACCGGCTCGCCGAGTGGCTGGAGGCGGGCGGCAGTTACAGCCTCGCCGTCATCAGCCTCTTCGCCGAGCCCGCCGCCCGCCCGCCACGCCGCGTGCGGGAGGCGCTGCTCGACACCCGGGCGGCGCGCGTCGCCTGGGAGCAGGCCGCGGGCCGGGCCCAGAAGGAGCCCGTACGGCACCGGGGGCTCTCGCGCTCCGCCGAGCGCTCGGCGGAGACCGCGCTGACCACCATGGGCCGCGTGACGATGCTGATGGAGGCGCACCTGCCGGACAAGGACGCCGAGCCGAACGACGACGCCGCCCAGTTCGTCGAGGCGCTGCGCGCCGCGCTGCCGGACGCCGTCGCGGCCGTACGGGAGCGCCGGGAACTGGACTGGTCGCAGCCGCACGAGGTGCTCGCCAAGTGGCGGGCCCGGGTGGGCGACGAGGGCGTAGCGGTGCGCGGCGCCGAGCTGTTGACGGACGCGCTGGACGAACTGGCCCGCGCCCTGACCCGCGGGCCGGGCGGCCGCAATCGAGCGGCCCGGCGAACGTGAGAGGCGCTCCCGCGCCGCGCCCGTGAGACGCTCACGCCATGTACGTGGCGATCATTTTGATGGAGTCGGCCGCCGACAGCCCTGGCCGCCGGCCCCTGTACCGGGAGGACGTGGCGCTCATACACGCCCCGGACGAGGCGACGGCGCGGCTCCGCGCCGAGGAGCGCGGCCGCGGCGCCGAGGCCGCCTTCCTCAACGAACGCGGCGAGATGATCTGCTGGCGGCTGCGGGCCGTCGTCGACGTCGCCGCGGTCCTGGACGAGGACCTGAGCCACGACGCCGACCTCTACGCCCGGCACTTCCGCGACCTCGATGCCTACGAGCGCTTCGAACCGCTGCTGCGCGGCGAGGAGTTGTAGGAGAAGAGGCCCGCCAGGTGCCGGTCGATCAGCCGCAGCGCCTCGGCGGGGGCGTACACCTCCAGCAGGGCGAAGCTCGTGAGCCCGTCGGCCAGCGCGATCAGCAGCATGGCCTCGTCGTCCGGGTCGCGTTCGGGGGAGACCTCGCCGCGCTCGACGGCCTGCCGCACTTGGGCGGCGAAGAAGGCCCGTAGCGCCGGAACGCCCTCCTGCGCGTGGCGGCGCATCCGCTCGTCGTGCACGGCGCGCGCGAAATAGGCGACCTGTACGAGGTTGCCGGCGCGGCTCTCGTCGTCCAGGGGCAGCATCTCCACCAGGCAGTGGCGCAGGATGTCGCGCGGCGCGGGGGTGCCGGGAAGCGCCTCGACGCGCTCGCGGATGCGCTGCTCGCCGAGGCCGCTGATGTAGTCGAGGGCGAAGACGAACATCTCGTCCTTGCTCGTGAAGTAGTGCTGGAGCCGGCCCAGCGAGATGCCGGCCTCGGCGGCGACGTCGCGCAGGCTCGCGCCGTCGAGGCCGCGCGTGGCGGCGATGCGCCACAGGGCCTCGGAGATCTGCCGCCGCCGTTCGTCGTGGTCCACCCGCTTGGGCACGCGCCTGCCGTCCTCTCGCCGCTCCGTCGTTTTGCAAGTCATTCGTATTGCTATAGCTTGTCGGCAACGCAATACGAGCGACTTGGAAAGGTTACGGGGACGAGGACGATGACGGCAGCGACGACACCACCACCCCGCCCGACACCGCCACCCCGCCCACCGGCCGTGCTCCGGCCGCCGCGCCACCGCGTCGACCCCCGCGCCCGCCGCTGGTGGACCCTCCAGGCCCTGCTCACCTTCAGCGGTCCGGCGCTCCTCGCGGCCGCCGCCCTGCTCGCCTCGTCGCTGCTCTTCTTCCCCGGCGCACTGCCCTGGCTCGGCCCGCTCCTGCTCGCCGCCCTCGCCGCACCCGCCCTCGGCTACCTGTGGGCCATGCCGCGGTGGCGCTACCGCGTGCACGCCTGGGAGGTGGGGGAGCTGGCGGTATACGCGGCCGCCGGCTGGTACTGGCGCAAGCGGCGCATCGCCCCGCTCTCGCGCGTACAGACCGTCGACACCGTACGCGGCCCCCTCCAGCAGTTGTTCGGGCTCGCCACCGTCACCGTCACCACCGCCTCCACGGCAGGCGACGTGAAGATAGCCGGGCTACGGGCCGCCGACGCCGAAGCGCTGGCGGACCGCATCAGCGCCGCCGCGCAGCTCGTACCGGGAGACGCAGCGTGACCGCCGCCGCGCAGCTCGTACCTGGAGATGCTGAATGATCGCCGCCGCTCAACCCGGTATCTGGAGACGTCGAATGACCGCCGCCGCCCACCCGGTACCCGGAGACGCCGCATGACCGCCGACCGCACCCCCTGGCGCAGCCTCGACCCCCGCACCCTCGCCGTGCACTGCGCCTGGCTCGGCGCACCGCTCGGTTCCCTCGCCCTCACCGCCCTGGCCACCGGCGGTCGCCTCGACACCCGCGCCTGGATCACGCTCGGCGCCATCGCGGCCGCCTTCGCCTGTGTCACCGCCGCCGGACTCATCACCTACCGCCGCACCCGCTACCGCGTCACCGCCGACGCTTTCGAACTGCGCACCGGCCTGTTCACCCGGCGCTCCCGCACCGTCCCCCTGCACCGCGTCCGCAACGTCGACCTCACGGCCAACCCCGTGCAGCGGTTCTTCGGCGTGACCGTGCTGCGCGCCGGAACGGCCGGCTCCGACGGCGGCAGCGGCGAACTGCGACTGGAGGCGCTCTCCCGCCCCGCCGCCGAGCGGCTGCGCGCCCAACTGCTGGCCCGCGCCGGCACGGACCGCCACGCCGACCCCGTACTGGCCGCCTTCGACCCGCGCCGCCTGCGCTTCGCACCGCTGACCTTCTGGGTGTTCGGCGGAGTCTTCGCCGCGGCCGGAGCCGCCTACCGGGTACTGCACGAAGTCGGCCTGGAACCCTGGCAGTTCGGCTTCGTGCGCCGCGTCTTCGAAGACTTCGGCAACAGCGCCCTATGGCTCACCATCCCGCTCGCCCTGCTCGCGGTCGCCGCGGTGGGCAGCGTCGGCGCCGTCGTGCTCTACGTCGAGAACTGGTGGAACTACCGCCTGGAATGGACCGACTCCGCCACCCTCGGCGTCCGCCGCGGCCTGCTGACCACCCGCGCCGTCTCCATCGAACGCGCCCGCCTGCGCGGCGTCGTCCTCCGCGAACCGCTCCTCCTGCGCGCGGGCGGCGGGGCGACCGTACGAGCCGTGGCCGCCGGCCTCGGCGACCGCGACGAGAACCGCAGACGCAGCGCCGTCCTCCCCCCGGCGACCCGCGCGGAGGCCCTGCGCGTGTGCGGCGGAATGCTGACCGGGCTCGCCCCCGACGCGTCGCTGGAGGGACACGAGCTCACCCCGCACCCCCGCCCGGCCCTGCGCCGCCGTACGGTCCGGGGCGCGGTCGGCGTCGTACTCCCCGTAACTCTCGCGCTGACCGTACTGGGCGCGCTCCTCACGCCCGTACTCCTGTACTGCGCGGCGGGTTTCGCGCTGGTGGCCGTCCCGGTCGTCCGGTGGCTGGCGCGTGACGCCTACCGCGCGCTGGGACACGCGATCACCGGCCGATGGCTGCTCATCCGCTCCGGCACCTTCACCCGCGACACCGTCACCCTGGACCGGAACGCCGTCCTGGCCTGGACATTCACCGACACCCCCTTTTCCCGCCGCGCCGCCCTCGTCACCACGACGGCCGCGGTGGCGGCGGGCGAGGACGGCTACCGCATCCGCGACATGTCCGCCGGGGAGGCGGCGGAGTTCGCGGACGAGGCGACGCCGGGGATCGTCGGGGAGTTTTTGGTAGCGGGGACGGTGTCGCACCGGGCTCGGTAGGGGGCGCGGAGAACAGCGTTATGGGTCACGTCCAGCCGGTTCGTACGGACAGGGCTCGACCGAATTCAGCCCGTCAGGGAGCACCTCCCAGCGGTAGCTGGGGGAGTTTGAGGACCGCGGCCCGGGGCGCAGCCCCGGTAACAGACCCGCACCCGGCACGGGCCCCGCCCCCGGCCATCAACCGGCCCGTCAGGGCCCCTTCACCGGCCCCGGATCGTCGCCCGCAGATACTCCCGGTTCATCGCCGCGATGGACGGCAGCGGAATCCCCTTGGGGCAAGCGGTGGCGCACTCACCGGTATTGGTGCAGCCGCCGAACCCTTCCGCGTCCATCGCCTCCACCATGTCCAAAACCCGCGCCTCGCGCTCCGGCGCGCCCTGCGGCAGCACATTCAGGTGGTTGACCTTCGCGGAGGTGAAGAGCATCGCCGACCCATTGGGGCACGCCGCCACGCAAGCCCCGCACCCGATGCACTCGGCATGCTCGAAGGCGAAGTCGGCGTCGGCCTTGGGAACGGGCGTGGCGTGGGCTTCCGGGGCGGCGCCCGTCGGCACGGAGACGTAGCCTCCGGCCTGGATGACCCGGTCGAAGGCGGAGCGGTCCACGACCAGGTCCCGTACGACGGGGAAGGCGGCGGCCCGCCACGGTTCGATGTCGATGGTGTCGCCGTCCTGGAAGGACCGCATGTGCAGCTGGCAGGTGGTGGTCCGTTCCGGGCCGTGCGCCTCGCCGTTGATGACCAGGCTGCACGCGCCGCAGATGCCTTCGCGGCAGTCGTGGTCGAAGGCCACGGGGTCCTCGCCGCCCAGGATCAGTTCCTCGTTGAGGGTGTCGAGCATCTCCAGGAACGACATGTCGGCGGAGATTCCGTCGACCTCGTAGGTGGCCATGGAGCCGGCGGCCTCGGGGGTGCGCTGGCGCCAGACGCGCAGGGTGAGCTTCATGCGTAGCTCCGCTGGGTGGGGTGTACGTATGCGAAGACGAGGTCTTCCTTGTGCAGGACGGGCGGCGTGCCGGTGCCGCTGAACTCCCAGGCCGCCGCGTACGAGAACTCCTCGTCCTGCCGCGCGGCCTCGCCGTCCGGGGTCTGGGACTCCTCTCGGAAGTGGCCGCCGCAGGACTCGGCGCGGTGCAGCGCGTCCAGGCACATCAGCTCGGCGAGTTCGAAGTAGTCGACGATCCGGTTGGCCTTCTCCAGCGACTGGTTGAACTCCTCGCCGGTGCCGGGCACCTTGATGCGCCGCCAGAACTCGTCGCGGAGCTGCGGGATGCGGTCGAGCGCCTTGCGCAGGCCCTCGTCCGTACGGGCCATGCCGCAGAACTCCCACATGATCTCGCCGAGTTCGCGGTGGAAGGAGTCGGGGGTGCGGTCGCCGTCGACGGCCAGCAGGAGGTTGAGCCGGTCCTCGGTGTCGGCGACCGCCTCCTGTACGGCGGGGTGCTCGGCGTCCAGGGCGTCCTCGCCGGCGCGGTGCGGATTGCGGGCGAGGTAGTCGTTGATGGTGGACGGCAGCACGAAGTAGCCGTCGGCCAGGCCCTGCATCAGGGCCGAGGCGCCGAGCCGGTTGGCGCCGTGGTCGGAGAAGTTGGCCTCGCCGATCGCGAAGAGGCCGGGCACGGTGGTCTGGAGGTCGTAGTCGACCCAGAGTCCGCCCATCGTGTAGTGCACGGCGGGGTAGATTCGCATCGGCGTCTCGTACGGGTTCTCGGCGGTGATCCGCTCGTACATGTCGAAGAGGTTGCCGTACTTCTCCTCGACCGCGGCCCGGCCCATTCGCGCGATGGCGTCCGCGAAGTCGAGGTAGACGCCCTGCCCGCCGGGGCCGACGCCGCGCCCCTCGTCGCAGACGTTCTTGGCGGCGCGGGAGGCGATGTCGCGCGGCACGAGGTTGCCGAAGGCGGGGTAGATCCGCTCCAGGTAGTAGTCGCGCTCGTCCTCGGGGATCTCGGCGGCCGGGCGGGTGTCGCCCTTGGCCTTCGGTACCCAGATGCGGCCGTCGTTGCGCAGCGACTCGCTCATCAGCGTCAGCTTGGACTGGTGGTCGCCGGTGCGCGGGATGCAGGTGGGGTGGATCTGGGTGAAGCAGGGGTTGGCGAAGTACGCGCCGCGCCGGTGGGCCCGCCAGACGGCGGTGGCGTTGGAGTTCATGGCGTTGGTCGACAGGTAGAAGACGTTGCCGTAGCCGCCGGACGCGAGCACCACGGCGTCCGCGAAGTAGGTGTCGATACGGCCCGTGACCAGGTCCCGGGCGACGATGCCGCGCGCCCGGCCGGCCACCACGATCAGGTCCAGCATCTCGGTGCGCGGGTGCAGTTCCACGTTGCCCGCGCCGATCTGCCGGCTGAGCGCCTGGTACGCGCCGAGCAGGAGCTGCTGCCCGGTCTGGCCGCGCGCGTAGAACGTCCGCGAGACCTGGACGCCGCCGAACGAGCGGGTGTCGAGCAGCCCGCCGTACTCGCGGGC
Organism: Streptomyces sp. NPDC050610; assembly: GCF_040654875.1. NCBI lineage: Bacteria > Bacillati > Actinomycetota > Actinomycetes > Kitasatosporales > Streptomycetaceae > Streptomyces > Streptomyces sp. NPDC050610. The sequence continues at coordinate 263,335 of NZ_JBFAIV010000008.1, forward strand.
GAACGGCACGCCCTGCGCCACGCACTGGTCGATGATCTCGACCGAGACCTGGGCGAGGCGGTGGACGTTGGACTCGCGGGCCCGGAAGTCGCCGCCCTTGACGGTGTCGTAGAAGAGGCGGTGGATGGAGTCGCCGTCGTTGCGGTAGTTCTTGGCGGCGTTGATGCCGCCCTGGGCGGCGATGGAGTGGGCGCGGCGCGGCGAGTCCTGGTAGCAGAACTGCACGACGTGGTAGCCCTGTTCGGCCAGTGTCGCGCCGGCGGCGCCGCCCGCGAGGCCGGTGCCCACGACGATGACGGTGTGCTTGCGGCGGTTGGCGGGGTTGACGAGCTTGGCCTCGAAGCGGCGGCGGTCCCAGCGGTCGGCGATCGGCCCGTCAGGGGCCGCGCTGTCGGCGACGGGCGCACCGAGGGAGTAGTCGGTGTAGGGCGCGAAGCCGGCGGTATCGCTCTGGTTCTTGATTCCGTTGCTGTCGGTCATGTCAGCTCACGGCTCCCGTCATGACGGCCACGGGAACGGCGATGAACCCGCAGGTGAGGAGTAGGGCCAGGCCGTTGGCCAGAACCTTGAACAGCCGGTCGCGGCGGGCGCTGCCCGCGCCGAGCGTCTGGGCGGCACTCCAGAAGCCGTGCCGGATGTGCAGGCCGAGGGCGAGCATCGCGACGATGTAGACGGCGCCGCTGTACCAGGTGCGGAAGGACGCCACGACGTTCTCGTACGGATGACCGGCCTCGGCGCGCGGATTGACGGTCAGCGTCGTCAGGTCGAGCAGGTGCCAGACGATGAACAGGCCGAGGATGACGCCGCCCCAGCGCATCGTGCGGGTCGCGTAGCTCGCGCGCCGCCGCTTGCGCTCGTACTTCGCGGGGCGGGCGGCGAGGTCGCGGCGGCTGAGCTGGTACGCGGCCACGGCGTGCAGCACGACGGCGGCCGCCAGGCCGACGCGGGCGATCCACAGGAACCACTCGTAGTGCAGGACCGGCTCGCCGATGGTGCGCAGCCAGTGCGCGTAACCGTTGAAGTCCCCGGAGCCGAAGAAGATCTTGAGGTTGCCCAGCATGTGGGCGACCAGGAACGCCAGCATGACCAGGCCCGAGACGGCCATCACGGCCTTCTTGCCGATGGTCGAGCGCCATACGGAGCGGACGAGGGACGCCTTCGGGGGCCCCTGCTTCCCCAGGGGCTCCCGCTTCTTTCGGGGCGGCCGTCGATCGCTTCGATCCGGCCGAGTCGCCAGTGCCATGGAATTCGACGCTACGGAGCGGCCCGCGATCCGTCCAAGACATGCTAAAGCTCGTTTCCATAGCCATTGCCTATGCGGCTTCTATGCTGAACACATGCAGCTCCACCAGCTCCGCTACTTCGCCGCCGTGGCCGAGACACGCCACTTCACCCACGCCGCGGAGCGGCTGCACGTGGCCCAGCCGTCGCTGTCCCAGCAGATCCGCGCACTGGAGCGGGAACTGGGCGCGGACCTCTTCCACCGCGCCCGCGGCAACATCACCCTCACCGACGCGGGCGAGGCGCTGCTGCCGCTGGCCCGCCAGATCCTCGCCGACACCGAGACCGCCCACCGCGAGGTCCAGGAGGTCGCCCAGCTGCGGCGCGGCCGGGTACGCCTCGGCGCCCCGCCGAGCCTCTGCGCGAGCCTGGTGCCGGACGTGCTGCGCGCGTACCACGCCCGCTACCCCGGCATCGAACTCCTCGTCGACGAGGACGGCTCGCAGGACCTCGTACGGACCCTGGCCGCCGGCGAACTCGATCTCGCCCTCATCATCACGCCGCTCGCGGGCGGCGCCCCCGCCCTCGCCGCCACCGAACTGCTCCGCGAGGACCTGGTCGCCGTCTCCTCCTACGTGTCCCCGGCTCCCGCCCCCGCCCCACTGCGCGTGGCGGACCTCCAAGGCCACCCCATGGTCATGTTCCGCCGCGGCTATGACCTGCGCGAATACACCATCGCGGCGTGCCGCGCCGCCGGTTTCGAGCCGTCGTTCACCGTGGAGGGCGGCGAAATGGACCCGGTCCTCGGCTTCGTACGCGCCGGGCTCGGCCTAGCCGTCGTCCCCGGCATGGTGGCCGCCCGCTCCGGCCTGCGCGTCACCCCCTTCGCCCCCGCCGAAGACATGCGCCGCACCATCGCGGTCGCCCACCGCAAAGACGTCGCCCCGCCCCGCTCGGCCCGCGAGCTGAAACATGTACTGCTGGAGCACTTGCACGCTACGGAGGGGGAGGGGATGGGACTGTGACGGGGCGCGCCCCCTACCGGCTGGAAGCCGTCGCCGCCTTCCAGTGGCCGATGATCTCGCCCTTCGCCGCCTCCAGGGCGGAGTCGAACTCGCCGCCCGCGGGCGCGGGCAGGCAGAAGGTCTCGCCGTCCTTCAGCGTCAGCCGGATGCGGTAGAGGGGGATGCCGCGGCGCCAGGGGACCCCGTCCTGCTGCACGTCGGCGGAGATGCTCTGGATGTCGTGCCAGGGAACGAAACGGCGCCGCAGCGGGGTGCGCGTCCGGATGCCGTCGGGTCGGAGGCGGGTGCGGCCGGCGGTGAAGTTGTAGCCCACGAGTGCGGGGACCGTGATGATCAGCCCGATGAGGAGCAGTACGGCGACCTGGTTCTGCCCGCTGCCGCGCGGCCGCTCGGCGACGTGTTCGCCGAGTGCGTCCCAGCCGAGCACGAATGTGACCCAGCAGAAGGAGAACACGCCCGCGATGGACGCGACGGCGGCGCACCACTGCCACCAGCGGGAGATGGGGCGGTATTCGATCGTTTGCACGCTTTTACCTTACGTGCATCGGCGTCCGCTTCCCGCGCCGGAAGCGCGGGCGGCCCGGCCCCCGGCGCGTACGCCCAGGAGCCGGACCGTCAACCGCTGTCAGCCGTAGGTCAGTTCAGCTTGATCTCCGGCTTGTGCAGGTCGAACCAGGTGGCCACGTCGAGCGCGCGCTCCATGCGGGTGCGCTCCTGGGAGGTGATCGTCGCCTTGTCGGCGGTCGCCGCCGCGCGGACCTGGCTCTGGTCGAACAGGTCCAGGGCGGAGTGGCCGGAGGAGAGGAGGTCCATGGTCTGGGACTGGATGGCGGCGACGTAGCGGGGGTCGAAGCTGCCGGGGTAGCCGCTCTTCTTGCGCTGGACGACGGAGTCCGGGAGCAGGTCGCGGGTGGCCTCGCGCAGGATGCTCTTCTCGCGGCCGTCGAACGTCTTCAGCGACCACGGGGTGTTGAAGACGTACTGGACGAGGCGGTGGTCGCAGAACGGCACCCGGACCTCCAGCCCGACCGCCATACTCATCCGGTCCTTGCGGTCGAGCAGCGTCTGCACCATGCGCGTCAGGTGCAGGTAGCAGACCTGGCGCATCCGCTTCTCGTGGCCGCTCTCGCCGTCCTTGAGCGGGGCCTCGGCGACCGCCGAGGAGTAGCTGTCGTTCAGGTAGGTCTGTAGGCCGAGGCTGTCGGTGAGTTCGCCGGAGAGGGCGCCCGAGAGGTCGAGTATCGAGCCCTTGGCCATCCACGGGAAGACGTCCGCCTTGGCGCGCTCGTCGTGGAACCACGGGTAGCCGCCGAACACCTCGTCCGCCGACTCGCCCGACAGCGCCACCGTGGACTGCTCGCGGATCGCCGCGAACAGCAGGTAGAGGGAGTTGTCGCGGTCGCCGAGCCCGACCGGCAGGTCGCGGGCGCCGACGGCGGCGCGCCGCACGGCGGGGTCGGACAGCGCCGTGCCGTCCAGCACGATGTCGCTGTGGTCGCAGTCCACGTGCTCCTTGACGGCGTGCACGAACGGGGTGTCCTGCGTCGGGGCGATGTCCTCGGCGCGGAAGTTCTCGGCCTGGTCGGGGAAGTCGACGGCGAAGCTGCGCACGGTCTCGCCCTGCGCGCCGAGCTGCTGGGCGGCCAGCGCGGTCATCGCGGACGAGTCGAGCCCGCCGGAGAGCAGGGAGCAGCGCGGCACGTCGGCCACCAGCTGCCGGGCGATGATGTCCTCCAGCAGCTCGCGCACGTGCGCGACGGTGGCCTCCTGGCTGTCGGTGTGCTCGGTGGCCTCCAGCTTCCAGTAGGCGCGTTCCCGCAGGCCGTTGCGGTCGAGTACGGCCAGGTGGCCGGGGCGCAGTTCGCGCATCCCGTCCCAGATGGCGAAGCCGGGGGTCTTGGTGAAGGAGAAGATCTCCCGCAGCCCGTCCGCGCCGACCACGGGGGCGGCCAGCGGGTTGGCGAGGATCGCCTTGGGCTCGGAGCCGAACAGGACGCCGTCGTCGGTCTCGTAGTAGTAGAAGGGCTTGATGCCCATCCGGTCGCGGATCATGACGAGCTTCTCGGTCCGCGGGTCCCAGATGGCGAAGGCGTACATGCCGTTGAGCTTGGCGGGCAGCTCTTCGCCCCACTCCAGGTAGCCGCGGAGCACGACCTCGGTGTCGGAGTCGGTCTCGAACCGGTGGCCGCGCCGGCGCAACTCGTCGCGCAGCTCGACGTAGTTGTACGCCTCGCCGGAGTACACCATCGCGACGGTGCCGTTCTCGGTACGCGCCTCCATGGGCTGCGCGCCGCCCGGGAGGTCGATGACGGCGAGCCGGCGGTGGCCGAGAGCGGCGCGCGGGGTGACCCAGGAGCCCTGGGCGTCGGGCCCTCGGCAGGACATCGTCTCGGTCATGGCGTCCACGGACTCCTGGTGAGCCGTCAGATCACGTCGGTAGGAGATCCAGCCAGTGATGCCGCACACAGCGATCAACTTCTTTCGCCACGGGGGTAGTGGAGGTTGCCTGTAGCTACCATCTACCTGTCGGTGGCGGTCCCACTACCCACCGCAAGGAACCGGATCTGTGGCGTTTCTCACCGGTAAATTCCTGTTAACGAGACGTTTCGCGCGGGGTGTTGGGCGAAGGGCGGCGCTCCGCTCACCCCCACAGCGCCCGCGCGATCGCGGCCCCCGTGAAGGCGGCCCCGAGCCCGGCGACCACGCTCGCGACAGCGTTCGCGACCGCGAAGAACCGCGCCCCGCTCTCGGCCAGCCGCAGCGTCTCGTACGAGAACGTCGAGTACGTCGTCAACGCCCCGCACAGCCCCGTGCCGAGCAGCAACTGCGCATCGGACGAAGCGGCCCCGGCCGCCACCGCGCCCGTCACCAGCCCCAGCACCAGGCACCCCGCCACGTTGACCGTGAAGGTCCCCCACGGGAAGAGCGAGTCGTGCCGGCCCTGCACGCTCCGGTCGGTGAGATAGCGCAGCGGGGCCCCGGCCATGGCCCCGACGACGACCAGCAGCCAGTTCACGCCCGCCCCTCCTCCGTACGGCCCGCCGCCGGGCCCGCGCGGTGGGCGCGGCGCACGGTCTCGGTGAACGGCGGCGGCCTGCGGTGCCGGGTGTCGTTCTCGTCGATGACGACGGTCGGGTGGAGCGATTCGTTGTCGAGCTGGGTGGTGTTCATCGTGGTTTCCCGGCTTGTCGTGTCCTGCGAGCTCACCTCCGAGCTCACCTCCGAGCTCATCGTGTTCTCCAGGCGATCGCGCGGCGGGTCAGCCGCGCCGCGGCCCAGACCGCCGCGAGGGCGGCGAGCAGGGTGGCCGCCAGATAGGCGAGGCCGGTCGCGGCGCGGTCGCCGTCCACCAGGTGCTGGATGTCCACGGCGTAGGTGGAGAAGGTGGTGAAGCCGCCGAGCACGCCGGTCCCGAAGAAGGGCCGTACGAGCCGGTGGGCCGACCACGCCTCGGTGACCAGCACCAGAAAGACGCCGATCACCGCGCAGCCCGCGACGTTGACGAAGAGGGTGGTCCAGGGGAACGTGCCCGCCGCCGTGGGCCACAGCAGGGACGCCCCGTACCGGGCCGCCGCCCCCAAACCGCCGCCCGCGGACACGGCGCAGAGGACCGGGAGCTGCCCGCGCGCGGCCGGAGCGCGCCGCGCGGGCGGGGGGATATCGGGGTCGACGGGCTCTTCCACCGCCGGGGGCCGTGACTGGCCCATGGGCATGCCTCCTACTCGCCGGGCGTCCGGCCGGGCCGTGGCTCCGGCTCCGGACGCGCTCCATCGCAAGTAGGGACCGTTGGCGGCGTCCGTGCCGCGGTTCGGTACGGCGGGCCCCACCGCCGTGGCGGCGGTCGCCGCGCGTACGCGGACGGCGGTGATCGCTGCCGTTCTCCAGCCTACCCCGCACCCCTCGGGGCCGCCCGGCCGCTCAGGGCAGCCGCTCCTCCCGGCGCTGTCCGGCCTCGTGGGGCTGTACCTGGGGCTGTCCCTGGAGTTGTCCGGTGGCCGCTCAGGGCTGCCCGACCGCCGCCAGGTAGGCCGCGGTGCGGTCCGCGTCCATGATCCACTCGGGGGCGTCGGAAGGGTCGACGTAGACATTGGCGAGGCGGTGGGCGACCTCGGGATGCCGGGACGCGGCGTCCAGGGCCCGCCCCACGTGCTCGGGCGGTGCGAGCAGCAGGTTGCTGAACGCCGACGCGTGCCGCGCCCGCTCCCAGAACGCCGCGAAGGCGTGCTGCATCCAGGGCCGGTCGAAGGGCTGCTCCCCGTGGTCGAGGACCGACCGCAGATAACTCGCCGCGCAGTGTGCCGCGTTGTTGGCGCCCTGCCCCGCGACCGGGTCGTTGACGACGACCGTGTCGGCCATGCCGAGCACGTACGAACCGGGCCCGACCTCGGCGACCGGGTGGCGGACGGTCGGGACGACGGAGCCGAACAGGGTGGCCTGCGCGTCGGTCGGCTTCGCGGCCGCGAATCGCTCGTACTCCCAAGGCGCGTACGTGCGCATGAGCTCCAGGGACCGCTCCATGACCGCCTCGGCGCCGGGGCGGTCCTGCCAGCAGTCGTACGGCCCGCCCGGGGCCGCCTCCCAGAGCAGGATGTCGCACGGGCCGCTCAGGGTGAGCGCGGGCATCACTATGCACTCGCCCGCCTCCGGCGTCGCGAGCACCCGCATCCGCGGACCCATGCCGTCCGGTTGCTCGTCGGCGGCCGTCACACCGTGCAGATAGACGCAGGCCAGCGTGCGCTGCGGCGCCTCGAACGGGCTGTGCCGGTCGTCCCGCGTGAAGACCTCCGCGAGAGCGCCCCGGCCGGCGGCGACGAGCGTGAGGTCGTACTCGGCCGCGAGGGGGCCGAGGCCGTCGGCCGCGACCGCGCGATGCTCGACGCGCCCGCCGCGCTCCTCGAAGAGCTCCAACCAGCCCGCCATCTTCAGCCGCTGGTCCACCGACTGGGCGGCCCCGTCGAACGACGCCGAGAAGGAGAGGGGCGGCGTGCCGGGCCCGGCGGCGAAACGGAGGTCCAACCCGTCGATGCGGGGCGCCTGTTCATCCCACAGTCGCAGCCCGGCCGCCCGCTCCAGGGCGAGCGCGGGCCCGAACATCACCTGGGTGGACAGGACCCGGCCGGCGCGGATCTCCTCGGCCGTACGGGCCGACACCACCGTCACCTCATAGCCCTCGGCCCGCAGCCCCAGGGCCAGTTGCAGCCCGGCCTGCCCGGCGCCGACGATCGCGATCCTGCGCATCGCTGCCTCCGCGGGCCCGGAGGTCGTTGGCGGGTTGGGTCGTCGGTGCTGCCGGGCCCTCACCCGTTGTAGCGGCGGGCGCAGGACCTGTACAGGGCGTGGTGCGGAGAACGGGCGGGGCCAGGGGACAGGGCGTGGTGCGGAGAACGGGTGTGGCCGAGACGTTGGAGAGGTCGAGAGAGGCCGAGAGGGGGAGAGATCGGGACTACTGCTGCGCGCGCCGCCGACGTACCCTCGGCTGATGCGTCAAGGAAAGCTCATGGGCATCAGCGATCTGCACATCGCGCACCAGGACAACCGGCGCATCGTCGAGGAGTTGCGCCCCGACGACCCCGCCGACTGGCTGATCGTCGCAGGCGACGTCGGCGAGCAGCTCGCGGACGTGGAATGGTCGCTGAAGACGCTGAGCGAGCGGTACGCCCAGGTCGTCTGGGCCCCCGGCAACCACGAACTGTGGACCGTGCCCAAGGACCCGGTCCAACTGCGCGGCGAGGCCCGTTACCGCCGTCTCGTGGAGATCTGCCGCGGCCTCGGGGTGCACACTCCGGAGGACCCCTACCCGGTGTGGTCCGGCCCCGGCGGCCCGGTCGTCGTCGCCCCGCTCTTCGTGCTGTACGACTACACGTTCCGCACCCCCACGGCGGCCACCAAGGAGCAGTCCCTGGCGCAGGCGTACGACGCCGGGGTCGTGTGCACCGACGAGATGCTGCTGCACCCGGACCCGTACCCCACCCGCGACGCCTGGTGCCGCGCCCGCGTCGCCGAGACCGAGCGGCGGCTCGCCGCCGTGAACCCGGAGCTGCCGACCGTCCTGGTCAACCACTTCCCGCTGGTACGGCAGCCCACCGACGTCCTGCGCTACCCCGAGTTCGCGCAGTGGTGCGGCACGGAGCGCACCGCCGACTGGCACACCCGCTTCCGGGCCGCGGCCGTCGTATACGGGCATCTGCACATCCCGCGCACCACGTACTACAACGGGGTCCGCTTCGTGGAGGTCTCGATCGGCTACCCGCGCGAGTGGCGGAACAACCCGCGCCATCCGGGGAAGGTGGCGCGGCAGATCCTGCCGACGCCGGGGTGAGGGAGGGGGCAGGGCGGGGCCGGCCGTGGGCAGCCGGCGCCCTTCCCGGCGGGCTCTGCGTTCCCCGTCGCGCTCCCGGCCTCACGCGCCGATCCGACGCCGATCCGACGCCGATCCGACTAGTCGGCGATCTCCACGACGACCCCCGCCGACTCCAACTCGGCCATGGTGTGCGGCCAGTCCTCCCACGTGTCGCGCATCCGGTCGCGGATGCCCGCGCCCGGAATGACCAGCACACGGATGCCCTCGCTCCGCAGGAACGTCGCGATCCGCCCGGACGGGCGCAGCACGGACCACATGTCGTACCCCGGCCGGGCGTATCCGTTCCGCTCCGCCCACCGGTGGATCAGCGCGAGCTGCGCGTCCCAGTCCTTCTCGAAGTCGGTGTACAGAGCCGGCCCGTGCTCCGGTTCGTCCACCTCCCGCGCCCCGAACACCCACCCCCAGGCGCGGGGCGCGGCTCCCCGACCCGCGTCGGGCTCCTCGGGGGGCGTGTCCGCAACGGACCGGTGTACGTCAGCCATGCCCTGACGCTACTGCCCCGCCGCGACGCCGGGAATGGGGCTGGTCGGGGCGGGACGGGGGAGGCGGGGGAGACAGGGGCGCTCCGCGCCCGCCCGTTCAGCCGTGGGTCAGCAGGAAGTCCACCTGGCGGACGGCGGCCGGGGCCGGATCGGTGGCGAGGGTGATCGGGGTGGTGGCGGGGGCGTAGCCGGCGGTCAGCACCGTGTACTGGCCGTCGGCGAGGTCGGTGAACGCGAAGCCGCCGCCCTCGTCCGTCACGCACCGCGCGACGACGTCGCCCGCCGAGTCGAGCAGGGACACCCGGGCGTCCTCCAGGGGGCGCCCGCCCCGGTCCCGTACGGTGCCGCGCACCGTGACCGCGGAGCGCAGCTCGACGTCGACGCGCTGCGCCGGGCCGCCGGTGATCTCGGTCTGGACGGCGTACGGGCGGTGGTCGGCGGCGGAGACCGTCAGCGCGTACGGGCCGGGGGACAGTTGCGGCAGGCTGAAGGCGCCGTCGGCGCCCGTCATCGCCGAGGCCGCCACCTCGCCGCGGGCGTCGGTCGCGGTGACCACCGCTCCGGCCAGCGCCGGCCCGCCCTCGCTCCGTACGGTCCCGGTCACGCCGTCCCCGCCGTCCAGCAGTAGCTCGCAGGCCACGGGCGCGTCGGCCACCGGCACGGTCGTGGCCCGCGGCCGGTGGCCCGCGGCCGAGCCGATGACCACGAAGGAGCCGGCCTCGGGCGCCCGTACGGAGTACCGGCCGCCGCTGTCGCTGAGCGTACGGCCGAGCTGGCGGCCCGCCGTGTCGATCAGTGTGACCGCCGCGCCCGGCACCGGGGCGGCGTCGGGGCCGAGGACCTTGCCGTGGATCACGCGGCCGGCCGGGGGAGCCGCGTCGGCCCCAGCGTCCACAGCGGCCCCAGTGTCCACAGCAGCCCTCGCGCCCAAAGCCGCCGCGGAGTCCACAGCGGTCACCGGCTCCACAGTGGTCACCGGCTTCGCGACGGCCACAGTCTCCGCGACGGCCCCCGCGTCTTCCGCCGCCTCTGCCGGGACCGTCGCCTCCGCCGGGACCGCCGCCTCGATGGGGTCGGTCGCGGCCGCCACCGCCGCCGCCCGCCGTGCCGGAAGGAAGAAGGCGATCAGCAGCCCCAGGATCGCGGCGGCGCAGGCGACCGCGAAAGCCGTCCGGAACGCCGTCATGTTCGGCAGCTCGACCGCACCCAGCCGCGTCGTCTGACGCGCCAGGATCACGCCCACCACCGCACTGGACGTGGACGTTCCGATCGACCGCATCAGGGTGTTGAGCCCGTTGGCCGCGCCGGTCTCCCCGGCCGGCACGGCGCTGATGATGAGCGTCGGCATCGCCGAGTACGCGATCCCCACGCCCGTACCGATGACGGCCGAGATGATGGCGATCTGCCAGACGGAGGTCAGCATCGCCATGCCGCCGCCGTACCCCGCACCGATCACGACGAGCCCCGCCATCAGCGAGACCTTCGGCCCCCGGGTCGTGTTGATACGGGCGGACAACGGCGACACGAGCATCATCGCCGCGCCCATCGGGGCGACGCACAGCCCCGCGACGACCATCGACTGGCCGAGGCCGTAACCGGTGGCCTTGGGCAGTTCGAGGAGCTGGGGGAGGACCAGCGACATCGCGTAGTAGGAGAAACCGACCAGGATCGAGGCGAGGTTGGTCAGCAGCACCTGGCGGCGCGCGGTGGTGCGCAGGTCCACCAGCGGATTGGCCGTGCGCAGTTCGAGGAAGCCCCAGCCGACCAGGATCACGACGGCCGCGCCGAGCAGCCCGAGCGTGGTGGGGCTTCCCCAGCCCCAGTCACTGCCCTTGGTGATGGGCAGCAGCAGGGCGACCAGCCCGACCGACAGGCCGACGGCGCCGATGACGTCGAAGCGGCCGGGCGCGCGCAGCGCCGATTCGGGCACGGCCAGCAGGACCAGGACGATCGCGATGAGCCCGAGCCCGGCCGAGCCGAAGAACAGGACGTGCCAGTCGCTGTGCTGGGCGACGAACGCGGCGGCCGGCATCCCCAGCGCGCCGCCGATGCCGAGCGAGGAACTCATCAGCGCCATCGCGGAGCCGAGCCGCTTCGGCGGCAGTTCGTCGCGCATGATGCTGATGCCCAGCGGGATCGCGCCCATCGCGCCGCCCTGGATGGCCCGGCCGATCACCATGAGGACCAGTTCCGAGGTGAGCGCGCAGATCAGCGAGCCGACGACGAGCAGGCCCAGGGCGACGATGAGCATGCGGCGCTTGCCGAACATGTCGCCGAGCCGCCCCATCACGGGGGTGGCGACGGCGCCGGCGAGGAGGGTGGCGGTGATGACCCAGGACGCGTTGGACGTCGTGGTGTGCAGCAGCTTCGGCAGGTCGGCGACGAGCGGGACGACGAGCGTCTGCATGACCGAGACGACGATGCCGCAGAACGCGAGCACCGTCACGAAGCCGCCGCCCACCTCGGGCTGCTCGCTGTGCGGCGCGCCGGTCGGCGCGGCACCGGCGGCGTCCTGGGCGTGGGCGGCCCTGGCGTGGGTGGCCCTGGCGTGGGCCGGGGATATTCGGGGCATGCTGGCGCGGCCTCCAAAAGGTTCGGGTGCCGGCTACAGGTTCAAGCGCACAAGGCGGTCACGGTCACGGCACGGGCGCTGTGCATCTTACGCACAGCGTGTATCGTGCAAGTTTCGTTTACGGGGGCCTATCGGCCCCAAACGGGGACGAGTTGGGGCGTACGCGGTGGTATGCGCTGATGGTCTGATCTGTCAGTCCGATCTGTCAGTCCGATCTGACGGTACGTGCTTACGGCCGGGCCTCCCGCTGGTCCGCGAAGTACGCGCTGGGCGAGGTCCCGAGCGCCCGCCGGAACATGGCCGTGAAGGCGCTGGGCGTGGCGTACCCGAGGTCCGTGGCGATGGCCGTCACCGGGGCACCCCGGGCCAGCAGGATGACGGCGTGGATCAGCCGCGCCTGCTGCACCCAGTGGGTCAGCGACATGCCCGTAGCGGCGGCGAACCGGCGCTGGAGGCTGCGCGGGCTCAGATGCGCGTACGCGGCGGCGGTGGCGGTCGTCCAGCGGCCGCCGGGATCGCGCTGGATCGCCGCGCAGACCCCGTCGAGCGCGGGGTCGTCGGGGGCGGGCAGATGCAGGGCCGGCACGGGGCGCGGCGCGAGTTCGGTGAGCAGGAGCGCCATGACCTGCCCGTCGCGCCCGTCCGGCGCGTACTCGACCGGGAGCCGGGTGGATTCGTCGATGAGCTCGCGCAGCAGCGGCGAGACGGAGACGACGGTCGGCTCGGTGGGCAGGTCGGCGGCTGCGGATGGCTCGATGTAGAGGGTGCGCATCCGCACCGCGCCCGTACAGGTCATCGTGTGGGTGACGCCGGGCGGCACCCACACCCCGCGCGTGGCGGGCACCACCCAGGTGCCATGGCCGGTGACGACGGTGATCGCGCCCGTCGTGCCGTAGATCAACTGCGCGCGCCGGTGCCGGTGCGCGGGGATGTGGTGGCCGTCGGGGAGATCGCGCGCCATGGCCGCCAGCGGCCGTGGGACCTGCTGGTAGTCGTCGCGGTCCTCGCTCTTCCCGTACATTGGCGCACTCTCGATAGGTGATGGCGTAGGAGCGAAAGCATGTCAGGCGGGGGCCGCCATAGCGTGGACCCACGTGATGGAGACCTTGAACCAAAGCCGGCCGGCCTCGGCGCCCCCCGCACCACCACGCGCGCCCGCCGCCGCCCCGGCTCGCACCAGCCCGGCCCGTAGGACCACGTACGCACACCCCGCAGCCGAACCCGAGGCATACGCATGCACGGCGTACGGGCGAGGGGCGGCCCGGCATGGCTGACTCGACGGACACCGCCGACCTGGCCGACCTGACCGATCCGGCGGGCGGACCCGGCCGGCTCACCCGCCCCCTCACCGTGCTGCTGGCCGTCACCAGCGCGGTCACCGCCGCCAACGTCTACCTCAACCAGCCGCTGCTGGGGTCGGCCGCCGCGGACCTGCACGTGAGCCCCGAGGCGCTCGGGGCCGTCCCCACGGCCACCCAGTTCGGCTATGCCGCCGGAATCCTGCTGATGGTCCCGGCCGGCGACAGCCACGACCGGCGCCGCCTGATCCTGCGCCTCGGCGCCGCCTCCACCGTCGCCCTGGCCGCGTCCGCCGTGGCGCCCACGGCGTGGTGGCTGATCATCGCGAGCTTCCTGGTCGGCCTGCTCTCCCCGATTCCGCAGTTGGTCGCGCCGCTGGCCGTCGCGCTCGCCGGCGACCAGCGCCGGGGCCGGGTCGTGGGCACCATCCAGGGCGGGCTGCTGATCGGCGTGCTGGCGTCGCGCGCGTACTCCGGATCGTTCGCCGAACTGGCCGGATGGCGCGCCGTCTACTGGTGCTCGTGTGGGCTGACCCTGCTGATGACCTGCGTGCTCTGGCGCGTACTCCCGTCCGCGCCGCCCGTCGGCACCGTCCGCTACCGCACGATGCTGGCGTCGCTGCCCCGGCTGTTCGCGTCCCACCAGCTGATCCGGCGGGTCACCATCTCCGGCGGGCTGGTGGGGATCGCGTTCGGCGCGTTCTGGACCGCCCTGACCTTCCTGCTCGAACAGGACTACCACTACGGCTCCACAGAGGTCGGCCTCTTCGGCCTGGTCGCCGCCGCCAGCGCGCTCGCCTCACCGGCCGCCGGACGGCTCGCCGACCGCCTCGGCCCGCGCCTGGGAATGGGCGCCCTCATCGTCACCGTGATCGCGGGCTGGTTGCTGCTGTTGCCCGGCGGTACGCATCTGACCTGGCTCATCGCCGGAGTCGTCGTCCTCGACATCGGCGTCTGGGGCAGCCAGGTCGTCTGTCAGACCTCCCTGTTCACGCTGGACAAGTCGGCCCACAACCGCCTCAACACCCTCTACTTCACCCTCCGCTTCCTCGGCATCGCCATCGGCTCGCTCGCGGGCTCGCTGGCCTGGGGAAGCGGCGGCTGGCCCGCCGTGGCCGCCGTGGGGGTCGTGGCGGCTCTGGCGGGTCTCGTCGTGGGTGTTCTCCCCCATTCGAAGGAGCGCGCCTAGGGTAGTCGGCTGACTACTCTTGGTGCATGACTGGGTGGGGTGGACCTGTGTGGCGGTCCGCCGCGCGGGCTGCCGCCGCCGTGCTGATCGCCGCACTGCTCGCGCTGTGCGGCGCGGAGCCCCTGGTGGCGCGCGCCGCCGCCACCGGCCCGGCGCAGTCCGCCGCCGCGGTGGTGGAGGCCGAGCGGTTCACCGACGAGAGCGCCACGTGCGCGGACGGGCAGCGGCGCGCCGCCTGCCCCGGCCGCGCCGGCCGCCGGGTCGAACCGCGCCCGGGGCGCCGACGCGTCCGCGCGTCCGTTCCCCAGCGGGCCGGAGCGGCGCGCCGCCCCGACCGGGCCGCCATCGCCGCCGCCCGCGCCCGCTGCGTCGTCCTGCGCTGCTGAGAGGACCGCGGTCCCGCCCGTACGGGCGGGGAAGCCGCCGGCCCCCTCGCTTCGACAGGTACGACAGAGCAGAAGAGGCACCATGCCCACCGACCCTTGGCGCAGACTGGACGGCTATCTGCGCGCCCAGTCCTATCTGGCCCACCGCCCCGCTTCCCCTGCCCCTCCTGAGCCTGCTTCCGCCCCGGCTCCGGCCTCTGCCCCCGCTTCGGAGGGGGAGGGGGAGCCTGGGGAGCCCGAGCCCGGTCCCGTAAAGGAAGCACCGATTCCGGCCGCGCGCCGCCCGAGCGCCATGGCCCGGCTCCTGGCGCTCCTCACCTCGCGCCGCACCCGCCCGGCCCCGGAACCGGCCGCCGGTCCCGAGCAGTAACGGGACGCGAGACGGGGCGGAGCCGGGATGAGACCCGGCCCCGCCCCGTCGGGAACTCGGCCGCGCGCGTCCGGTCGTACGGGCATAGCCGTACGCGCGGAGGTGCGTAGCCGCACGGACTTGTGCGCGCCCGGCTGTGTGGCGCGGCTGTGCGAGTGCGGTCGCGCGGATTCAGCCGTGCGGCCGGACCAGCAACGTCCGTACGCCCTGGGCGTCGAGGGTCAGACCCCCGGGCGAACTCGCGTCGATGGCCAGCGACAGCTCCTCGGCGGGCCACTGCGAGGCGAGGGTGCCGAGCGGCACCATCCGGTAGCGGGAGATGGACGGCAGCAACTCGGCCATGCGCAACTCCGAGGTGAATACGGGCACCAACTGCGCCCCGCCCGGCTGCTCCATGATCGGCAGCACCACGTCCCCGGAATCGGGCTCCTGCGCGTCGCTCAGCTCATCGGGAACGGGAATCAGCACGTCGCTCCCGGCCAACGTGTCCAGCGCCGCCACGTCCTGAGCGTTCTCGGAGAGGGCGTTGAGCGCCTGCTGGGCGGGGGAGAGGCCATTGTCGGAGGGGAGGTCCATGGGCGTGTTCATGGGAAAGTCCTGTCATCGCGTAGGGGGTCGGGCAGCGGCCCTGAGCGACCGCCGCACAGCACGGCAAGCCCCCCGCGTACCCGCCTTCAGCCCGGCTATGCACCCTGGCCCTTCCCCAAGATCGTCGGGGCGCGACCGTCGCTGCCTCTTCGCGGCGCCTGCCGCCCGAAAGACGGGGGCGATCTTCGTGAACGCGCTTCTCGTTTCAGCGCGGCACTGGGCCTGCCCTGCGCCGTTCCTCCTGGCCCTCCCTCGACGGCCTGCACGCTCCGCTCCGCCGCATCACTCGGCCTTGATGGCCTCCAAGGGGTTCAGCCGGGCCACCTGACGGGCCGGCCAGAGAGCCGCCAGCACACCGGTCGCCAGGGCCAGGACGAGGAAGATCCCATAGCTGCCCCACGGCATGTGCATCGAGTACTTTTCGAAAGCGGCCTGAGCCACCTTGCCACCGGCCCAGGCCAGGAACGTCCCCATGGCCAGGCCGAGGAGCGCGCCGAGCAGTGAGATCACCAGCGTTTCCAGCTGGATCATCCGCTTCACTCCGGCACGGTCCAAACCGATCGCGCGGAGCATTCCGAATTCCCTCGAACGCTCGAAGACCGACAGTGCCATGGTGTTCACCACGCCGATCACCGCGATCACCACGGACATGCCGAGGAGCCCGTAGACCATATACAGCAGTTGGTTCACCTGCTTGTTCACATCGCGGAACAACTGGTCCTGAGTGTTCACCCGGATCATCGGACTGTTTCCGAGGGCCTTTTTGATCCCGTCCTGTACCGCGTCGCCGGCTCCGCCCTGCCCGGCCTTGACGTAGACCGTCTGATAGCCGGCCCGGAACAGATGCGGGCCCACCAGCTCCTGACTGATGATCAACTTTGGTAGCAGGCCGTTCTTGGCATAGACGGCGCCGACCCGCACGCGGTCCTGTTTCCCGTCCGGGTAGCCGACCTTCAGTACGCCTCCGGGCTTCAGGTTCTCGTCCGCGGCGAATTCCTCGGAAACCGCGATCTCGCCCTTCTCCAGGCTGCCGAGATCGCCCCGCACGGTCTTCACGGCGAACAGTTCGCGGAAAGCCGCCCCATCCGTCGCTTCGACCGTACGGGCCGTCCCATCGATACGCAGACTGACCTTGCTGTCCCCGCCGACCGCGCTTACTCCGGGTACTTGCCCGACCTCGCTGACCACCGAGGGTGCGAGCGGCTCGAAGTTCGCCATCTGGATGGCGTAGTCCGCCTGCAGCCCGTCGGTCGCGGCCTTCTTCATGCTGTCTTCCAGCGAGGTGGTGACCACGGTGAGGGCGCTGGTCAGTGCGAGGCCGATCATCAGGGCGGTCGCGGTGGCGGCGGTGCGCCGCGGATTGCGCACCGAATTCTTCCGGGCCAGCTTCCCGGCGACGCCGAACGTGCGGAGTACGGGCTCCATCGCGGCGATCAACGGCCGTGAGAGCAGCGGGGTCAGAACGATGACACCGCACACCGTCAGCACCGCACCGACGCCGACGAGCAAAGCGCCTTTGTTGTCCGGTCCGCCGGCTACCGTCACGACGATCAGCAGCAGACCGAGCGCGGCGAATGCCGAGCCGATGATGTTGCGGACGACCAGGCGACGCGGTGTCTGCGGGGCGTCCGCGCTTCTCATCGCGGCCACCGGCGGAATCTTCGCCGCCCGGCGGGCGGGCAGGAAGGCGGCGAGCACCGTGATGCCGAGGCCGACCAACAGCGAGATGACGATCGCACCAGGGGTGATGACCAGCGGGTTGTCCGGCAGCCTGGCGCCTGCCCCGTTGAGCAGCGGCCGTAGCCCCGCGGCGACGCCCAACCCCAACACGATGCCTACCACCGCCGATACCGCCCCCACCGCACCGGCCTCGATCAGCACCGAGCGGGTGACCTGGCGGCGGGTGGCGCCGACGGCGCGGAGCAGGGCCAGTTCGCGGGTGCGCTGTGCCACGAGCATGGAGAAGGTGTTGGCGATCAGGAAGATGCCGACGAAGAGCGAGATCCCGGCGAAGGCCAGCAGGACCTTGTTCATCTCGCTGGTCTGGGAAGAGACGGCCGCAGCCTGGTCGTCGACCAGCTTCTTCCCAGTGACCGCCTGCAAGCCGCTCCCGGTCGGGAGGGCCTTGTCGACCTGGGCGCGGAGCTGGTCCTGTGTGGTTCCTGGCCGGGCCTTGAGTTCCACCTGCTGGTAGAGGTCGCGTCCCAGGAAGAGCTGTTGCGCGGTGGCGGTGTCGAAGAGGGTGAGGCTTCCGCCCGCGGCGACCATGCCGTCTTCGGTGGTGAAGACGCCGGTGAGCTTCTTGGTCAGTACGGGACCGTCGACGGACACGCGCACCATGTCGCCGAGGGAGTAGCCGCCCTTCTCCGCGGTCTTGGCGTCCAGTGCGACCTCGTCCGGCCCGCCTGGCCCGCGCCCCGTGGTGAAGTGCAGGCGGCTGTCCGCGCCGTTACGTCCCGGGGCGAAGTTGCCCCCTTGATTGATGAAGCCGTTGCCGATCAGATCATTGTGCTGGTCGGCCACTCCGGTGAATCCGGTGACCGTGCCGCGGGCGGCATCGACGGTCGGCAGGCCGGCGAGCCGTTCGTAGACCTTCTGGGGAACCCCGGTGCGTCTCTGACCGGAGACGGTGGTGGCGCTGGTATCGCGGTCGGCGGGCCGCACGGCGACGGACACGTCCTTGAAGCTCTTGGACGATGAATCCTTCAGACCTTTGCTGAGCGTTTCCGTGAACAACAGGGTGCCCGCGACGAAGGCGACGCCGAGGACCACCGCCAGCATCGTCATGAGCAGACGGACTTTGTGCGCCACCATGTTGCGTAAGGCAATGCGGAACATCGATTCCATTTCCCAAGAGGTGAGCGGGTTCCCAAGGAGGAGTGGGCGGCCTGGACGCGCGCCCTCAGCCGGTGTGGACCTTGGGGTCAAAGAGCTTCATCCGCTCCAGCACGGCATCAGGGCTGGCCGGAACCGTCTCGTCAGCCACCCTGCCGTCAGCGAGGAAGACCAGCCGGCCGGCGTACGCGGCGGCTCGGCGACTCGTCGGCTCGTCGGCAAAAGATGATCTCGGGTCGGCCGGCCAGGGCGCGGACGCCGGCCACCCGCTGCTGTTGGCCGCCGGAGAGCCGGGCCGGCCGGTGGGAGAGCCGCTTGCCGAGACCGACGATCTCGATCACCTGACTCACCCAGGCCGGGGCGGGCTTCTGCCCGGCGATGTCCATGGTCAGGGTGATGCTCTCCAGGGCAGTGAGCGTCGGCAACAGGTTGAACGCCTGGAAGACAAAGCCGATCTGATCGCGGCGTAATCGCGTGAGGTCTTCGTCCTTGAGCCAGCTCACTCCGTGTCCTTGAACCGGCTCAACTCCGTGTCGCCGATACGCCCCGAGCCGCCGGAGATGGTGTCCAGCCCTGCCATGCAATGCATGAGGGTCGATTTGCCGGATCCTGACGGCCCCATGACCGCGGTGAACCCACCTCGGCGGAAGTCCACAGAGACCCTGTCCAAGGCCGTGACGCGGGTCTCACCTTCGCCATAGACCTTGGTCAGCTCTGTGGCGGAGACAGCGACAGCGCCCACGCCCTGGGCGCTGGGCACGGTGGCAGTGGTCATCACTCGGTACTCCTGTCGGTCCGAGCCGAGCTGACGGGAGATACGGGCTCGGCACACGTTGACCTTGTTCATGCTCGGGCTCCCGCGAGCCCGTGACATCGCTCTGGCGCTCGGTCTCCTCGTACGCCTCAAGTCTGATCCGGCAACTCGGATCTCCTGCCCGTGGATTACACAGGAGCGATCAACTAGCCCTAGATTCAAGCTGGCTGACCCCTATTCAGTTTTGCGCGTGAAGCGGCAGCGCACCGCGCAGAGAGCGCTGCCGTGGACGAAACTCGCGGTCACGCACCCAGATTCAGCGCGGACGCGCACCATCGTCTTGCCTCGTGCCGGGCGGCTCCCGCGCGAGGTCACTTCTCCAGGGCCACGCGCACCAGCGCGGCGGCGAAGACCGCCGGGTCGCCCTCGCCCACCAGCCGGGCGAGGGCCTTCGAGCTGTCCGGGAGCCCGAGGCGGCGCGCGCCCTGGAGGGCCTTGGCGTCCAGATAGGGCGCGGCCTCGGGCCAGACGCCCTGGGCCTCGCGCAGAAAGATGTCCGCGCCCACGGGGCCGAGCCCCGGCACTTTGCGCAGCAGTCGGCGCAGCTCGGCGAGGTCTCCGTCCGCGGCGTCCCGCATCCGGCGCAGGTCCCCCTTGTACTCGTCCCTCAGCAGCTCGGCGCCGTCCCCGAGCTGTGTCGCGGTGCTCTCGTCATAGCGCCGGTAACCGCCTCGCCCCAGGGCGTCCACCCGCTCCTGCCAACTGGCCTCGGCCATCCGCCGGGGATCGCGCAGCCCCGCCTCGTACAGCGCCCGCGCGGTGTCGACGGCGATGCTGTGGCGAATGCGGGCGCTGAGCAGCACGGAGAGTACGAGCAGCCGGTAGAGCGGCTGTGGCGTGTTCCGGAGCCGGATGCCCGCCTCGTGGGCGTACGTACGGCCGTGCTCGTCGAGCAGCTCGCGGACGGTCTCGCGTTGGGTGGTTCGCGGCATGGTGGGAACTCCTTTCCTCTGTCCCCACCCTTGGTACCCGCCCTATACGGAACATCACCGGCAAAACCCCCATCCGCCGGAGAGCCGCCACGGGGCCTCGCTCTCCTCCCTTCTGCAAGTCTGCGAGCTGCGCGGAACGCGCCGGTCAAGTCGGAGGAACGGTGAGCAGGGTGCGGTAGTCGGCGGCTTCCTCGGGCTCGCCGACGCGGTGGCCGTCCGCCTCGACCCAGGCGTGGGCGGCGAAGGGCGGTGTGCGTACGCCCGTACACCAGGTGGGCCACGTGCCGCCGAGGCGGCACAGCAGGGCGGTGGCCAGGGAGCGCTGGAGGCAGTAGCGCCCGGAGCACAGGACACTCACCGCGGTCACGTCCTGGCGGGCCCGCAGCGCGGTGGCGTAGTCGGCGGGCGATGCGCCCCGCCGCGCGACGCGGAGGACGGCGCGCAGGCGCCGAGGCGGCAGCCGGGCCAGCAGCCGGGCCGCGCCGACGGCGGTACGGGCGGCGAGGCGCCGGCCCAGCGGCGGTCGGCACTGCCCGGTGTCGAGGACCTGGCTCACGGGGCCGCCACCACCAGGCCGGTACGGGTGAGGTGGTCGATGAGGGCGGCGACATCGGCGTGGGCGCGCTCCGGTGTGACGGGGCGGGCGGCGGCGAGCCCATCGGCGATCTGCTGCGGGGTGGCGCCCTTCAACAGGGCCTGGACGATGGTGGCCCCGGTGGCGTTGAGCTGCCAGTAGCGGCCGTCGCGTTCGTCGAGCAGGACCATGCCGTCCTCGGTGGGACAGCATGCGACGTCAGTGCGCAGTCGTGTCAACGGAGGGCTCTTTCTGAGGACGGCGGGCGGCGAGGTAGGCGGGCTCGGGGTGGGCGGCGACCTCGCGCAACCACGCCTCCGCGCCCAGGGTGCTCTCCAGTTCGGCGGCGCCGCCCGTGTTCAGGCCGGGGCTGAGCAGGGCCTGCCGCAGGGCGCGCGGCTCGGCGGCGCCGGCGGCGACCAGGAGGGAAGTGTCGGCCCAGACGGCGAGGTGGCGACGATGGGTCTTGAGGCCCTGGTGCCATTCGGCATTGCAATGGTCCTTCGAGGTGCGGTTCAGCAGGCGGCCGGGGACCAGCCCGTCCATCGCGGCGGCCAGCAGCGGCTTGTACGTCCACGGGCTGCCCGCGTCCTCGGGCCGTACGGACAGGCACGCGTCGAGGACGGCGTCGTCGCAGAACGGGCTGTGCGCGGGCAGGCCCGCTTCGGTGCCAGCCTCGTGCAGCAGGGCGGCGACGCGTCCGGCTTCGCGCATCTGATGGATCCAGGCGTGCCGACCCGGTTCGGACGCCAGCGGCAGCTCCCGCTCGGCGGCTCGGCCGAGGAGCGCCGCGAGTTGCTCGGCGGCCTGCGCGCTCGCCCAGACCGGGAGACGCGGATACGGCCCCCAGACCTCCGGTGCCCCGCCGGGCGGCGCCCCCTCGCGCAGCCGGCGCTGGGCCGTGGTGAGCCAGGCGGGGTACGAGCGGTGGCCCAGCAGCAGGCGGGCGGTGGCGGCCAGCGGCCATCGGCCGCGCGCCTTGAACCCGGCCGTCTGACGCAACGCGGCGCGCGGGCTGCGCCGCAGCAGGGAGTGGAGGTAGGAGACGGGAGGCATCACCACGTGGTCACCACCGTGCCCCGACAGCCGCAGCACCGCGCCCCAACTGCGCAACTCGCCCGCCAAGCGCTGCTGCACGGCCCGGTCCCGCAGGAGGCAACTGGGCTCCTCCAGCGGATGGCGGGGTTCGTCGAGGCCGGCGAAGCAGGCGGGCAGGTCTGCGGGTACGAACTCCAGGGGCTCGGCTCCGGGCAGCCGCTCGGCGGCGTAACGCGCGTACTCCCGGTCCTCGTTGCCAGGGGCGCTCCAGTGCAGGGTCGCGGTGACCAGGGAGGCGCCGGACTCGGCGGCGAGGAAGCACAGGGAGGTGGAGTCCATGCCTCCGGACAGGTCGGCCCCCACCACTTGGCCCGGCCGCACCCGCAGAGCGACGGCCTCCCGCAAGGCATCGCGCAGTTCGCGGGCCCCCTCGGCGAGCGGCAGCACATCAGGCGGCGGTTGCCACCACCCGGCCGTACGTCCTCTTCCGCCCGGCTCCGTACACAGCGCGTCCCCCGGAGCCACGGCCTCCACGCCACTCCACATCGAGGCCCCGGCCAGCGGGTGCGGCAGCTGGGGGAAGGCCAGGTGCGCGGCGATCCGCGCGGCGTCCGGCCGTGCGTCGACGAGCCAGGCCAGGGTTCGGGCGCGGTCCGCGCACACCGTCACCCCGCCGACATCGGCCTGGTACAGGCGCCGGGCCCCGGAGGCGCTCCCGCGTACGTACCCGTGCCCCGCCATGGTCGCGGCCACGTGGAAGCTGCCGTGCACCCCGACCAGCGCGCTCTCCAGGCCCGTGAGCGTCCGCGCCCTCTTCAACCGGACCCTCAGCACGGCGGCGCTCGCCGACGCCTCGCCGAACAGGGCCAACAGCCGGTCGCCGACCCGCGCCAGGGCCAGTTGCCCAGCCGCCCAGGCGCCCAGCAGCCACGGCCGCCCCGACGGGTGGGCCACCTCGTCGGCGGCCCGATCCCGCAACCGGGCCAGCAGCCCCGGCGGAAACTCCGCGTCCGGCAGCACCACGAACCAGTACCCCGATGCCGTACTCGACATATCCCCGCGCTCCTCCCTGGACACCGCCCCCCGGCGTCCCGCCCGTGTCCCTGCCACCGCCACCACTACGTATGCCGCGTGATCACGCGGCCCCCGGCCCCCCGGCCCGCCCCGATCAGGCGACGGGCAGGCGACGGGCACCGATCCGCACCGCCGAAGCGGCCGCACACCGGCACCCGCGCCTCGACCGGCGGCTACCGAGGCGCCGGCCTGGTTACTACCATCGGTCGCGCCGCGAGCCACCGCCCTCGGGCCAGTCGTACCCGTGGCCCTGGGTGAGCTCGGCGAAGTCGCCGGCCTCGGCCAGCAGCGGGGTCTCGTAGGCGTCGGCGGGTTCGATGTGCAGCGTCTCGCTCATCACGGTCACCTTCCGATTCACGCGGGCGGCGAATCCGCCCGCTACACAAAGTGACGCACAGAGGAGGTGTGCAGCGCTAGATCCCCCCGTGAACGCCATGCCCAAGAGTGACCCTCCAGGGCATAAACACAGCACGTCAGAGCGGGATGCCCCTCACTGGACCCCGTCCTGTCCCAACCGTTGGTGATCCTGCCCGGGCATTGCAGAGAGTAATCACGGGGGAGGTGAGAAATCCAGACCACGACTCACCGGACCTCTGCGGCAACGTCATGGACACCGGCCCGCAGACGGACGGACGGATCGGCACGGCCGGCCGAGGCGTGGAGCCGGGCGAAGCCGTTCCGCGATCCAGCGGCAGGCGCCGGATCCGTCGACGCGGAGGGTGTCGTGGCGGGCGCGTAGTACCGCCAGCCCTGGCCCCCGCGCGGAACGCTCACCGCATGGGCGGGCCCGTCCCGGGGGCATGGGGTGCCGTCTGCCGGTCAGAGCCCTTGCTTGCCGGTGGCCCAGTACGGCTTCGTGGTGATGGCTCGGCGCGGCAGAACTTGGCTGTCCGTGAGCGCGCG
Source organism: Streptomyces sp. NPDC050610 (assembly GCF_040654875.1). Taxonomy (NCBI): domain Bacteria; kingdom Bacillati; phylum Actinomycetota; class Actinomycetes; order Kitasatosporales; family Streptomycetaceae; genus Streptomyces; species Streptomyces sp. NPDC050610. The sequence continues at coordinate 286,997 of NZ_JBFAIV010000008.1, forward strand.
CCGTTGGCGCTGGATGGACTGGGCGTGGCCGAGCAGCAGAGCGCCGTCGAGGTCCGTGAACGCGTTCTCTCCGAGGGATCGTTCGAGCCAGGACTGGAGCGCGTCGCCCGGAGCCTCCCCGGCGGGCAGGAAGTGGTACTGGGGCCAGCGGCCGGCGAGGAACGGGACGGTATTCGCCGGCACTTCGACGGCGACGACGGACGCGTCGCCGCGCCGGGCGCAGGCGTCGAGGGTGCCGATGGCACAGCCGTCGCCGAGATAGAGACGTCGGGTCCCATGCTCGCGCAGCGGTCTGTACCGCCCGGCCAGCGCCGTCGTTTCACTGCCGGGGCGCAGGTGGCGCAACCAGGCCGTGCCGGGGCCCGCGGCCTCGGTGGCGGCGAGGACGCTGATGCGCTCGGAGTCCGGGCCGCCTACCGTTCGCACCGTGTAGCGGCGTGCCAGGGTGGGGCTGACACGGAACTGGATCTCCTGGCCGGGATGCCAGCCGCCGGGCGGCGCGGCGGCGTGCAGTTCCAGTTCGAGGAAGCCGGAGACGGGTTCGCGAACGTCGAGCACCTGGGCTCGGCGCCCTACGACGGAAGCGGCGAGGTTGCCGATGAGGGCGGGTGCTTGAGGCACGAGGGTTCCTCTCCTCATGACGGAACGGCGGCGCGGCGGGCTCTGCCGGTGAACACGTCGGACCGGAGCCCGGCTCACGCCATGGGGTGATGGCGCATTCACGACCCCGAACCTACACCGTGCAGTGCAGTTATAGAGACTACCCCGTGTAGTGCACTATCGATGCCGCACCGCGTCTCGGGTGGAATGGCTTGCCAAGGCCGCCCTGGCTCCGCTGCCGCTCCAAACCCCGGACCGGGCGCCGACGCGCCTCGCATCCACCCGTACGGCGTCGGAGCACCAGTAAGCCGATGGTGGTCAGTGGCGCGGCCGTTCCTGCGGCTGGGAAGTGGCGGGGCACTCGGAGTCCGACTGCGTCATCGTCCATCCGTCCCCGAGTATCCGGAGGCCGCTGCGTGCGGCGAACGGGTGTCCGGTGCCGCTGACTGCTTCCGCCTCGGATGCGACGACGGGCGAAGCTGTCCGGTTCACCGTTTTCACCGTGCAGGCCAGTTGGCGCATGGCCTGACGGCTCAGCGGGGCCGCCTCGCCGGGGAGGCGGATGGAGAACATGCCGTCGTCGCCGGTCGTCAGCTGCGGTGTGTCCGTCAGGCGGGGCAGCTGCGTGGTGGCGGTCGCGGCTTCGGTCGCGGTCGGCCCTTCGAACAGCAGGCGTACGACGGCCTGGAGGTCGGCGGCGCCGCTGGTTCGGCGGGGGTAGGCCGTCAGGTTCCCGTCGCGCAGGAAGAAGAGGGAGACGGTCGCGGGTGTCGGGGACTGCGAGCCGGCGGAGAACATGCCGCTCGCCGGTTCACCGGCCTCGATGACGCCGGACTGGGGGACGCCGCACGCCGTGAGTGTGAGCATGAGCGTCGCGGTGAGCCCGAGCCCCAGCCCGCGCAGCAGGCGTGCCGCCCGCCGTGAGTCCTTCATCGGGCGCCCCCTGCGGTAGTGGTGGGGGTGGGGGCGTCCGCGTCCGCGTGGTGCAGGGGGAGTTCGACGGTGAACATCGTGCCGCCGTGGGGCTGGTTCGCCGCCCGGATGCGCCCTCCGTGCAGGCGCACGTTCTCCGCCGTGATGGCCAGGCCGAGGCCGCTGCTCTCGCTCCGGGTCCGGGAGGTGCCCGCCTTGTAGAACCGCTCGAAGATGTGCGGCAGGGCCTCCTCGGCGATCCCCGGTCCGTTGTCGCCGACCGCGATGACGGCCCACGCCGTGCCGGTCCCTTCGTCCCGTACGCCCATGGTCAGCCGCACGGGCGGCGCTCCGTGCCGCAGCGCGTTGCCGACCAGGTTGGCCGTCACCACGTCGAGCCTGCGCGGGTCGACGCGGGCGCGCAGTACCCCCGGTCCGGGCAGCCGGGTCTCCACCTGCCGCTGCCAGCCACGGGAGGCGAGAGTGCGCCGTACGGACTCGGCCAGATCGATCTCGTCCCGGTTGAGTTCGGCGGCTCCCGCGTCGAAGCGGGAGATCTCCATCAGGTCGTCCACCAGCACGCTCAGCCGGTTCGTCCCCTCGCTGATGAGCCGCAGCGCTTCGCCGGTCTCACCCTCCCGTTCCTGCGGGTCCAGTACGTCGGTGACCGCCGACATCGCTGCCAGGGGGGTGCGCAGCTCGTGGGAGACGTCGGCGACGAAGCGGCGCCCCTGGGCCTCCAGGCGGTGCAGTTCCTTGATGGTGCGCTCCAGTTCGGCCGCGGTTTCGTTGAACGACTGGGAGAGGTCGGCCAGTTCGTCGGAGCCGGTGACGTCCAGCCGTACGTCGAGGTGCCCCGCGGCCATCCGGCGGGTCGCGCGGCGCAGCGCCCGCACGGGACGCAGTACGCCGCTCGCGGCCAGCAGGGCGAGGACGACGGCGAGGCACAGGGCCACCAGGGTCGCCCGCTCGATGCCGCTGACCATGGCCTTGATGTATCCCTCTTCGGCGTTCTGCTCGACCTCCAGGTACAGCACGAGTCCGGAGAGCCGGGGCTGCGCGTCCTCGCCCGAGGTGGAGGTGACGGGCATGCCGACGACGAGACGAGGATGGCCGTCGATGTTCACCCGCTGGAACACCGTGGCGCGTTTGTCGGCCACGGACCGGCGCAGTTCGGGGCTCAGCCCGCCGAAACCGGCGCTCGGCGCGGAGGCACGGTGGTCGCCGTAGGTGGCCATGACCCGCCAGCCCGAGGACCGGTTGGCGTACAGCACCTGGTTCACGACGGACTGGAGCTCCGACCGGTCGGGGGAAGCGGGGATGTAGGGCGCGATCGCGTCGACGCTCGTACGGAACTGGCGGATGACGGAGTCCTGGCTCTGCTGGAGCACCCCTGTGCGCGCCTCGCGGAAGGCGAGGGCGCCGGTGCCCAGGGCGCTGGCCACGGCTACCAGGACGAAAGCGGTCAGCAGGCGGGGGCGCAGGCCGCGCAGCGGGAGCGGGACGCGGACCAGGGTCGCGCGCAGAAACCGCCGGAGGGCGGTGCCCGGCGCGGCGGCGGGGGAATCCCTGGCCGTGGGGGCTTCGCCGGTCGTATGGGTTTCGCCGGTCGTGGGGGCTGTGGGGGCTGCGGGGGCCTTGCCGGTCAGGGGGGCTGTGGGGGATTCCGGCACGGTTCTGCGCGGCCTTGTCGTCTTTCGCCGGCGCGCGGATCCGCGGGCGCTCATGAGGTGCCGAAGCGGTAGCCGAATCCGCGTACGGTCTGCACGTAGCGGGGTTTCCTGCCCTCGGCGAGTTTGTTGCGCAGCCGCTTCACGCAGGCGTCCACGAGTCGTATGTCGCCGTGGTAGCTGTGTTCCCAGACGGCTTCCAGGAGTTGCTGGCGGCTGAACACCTGGCCGGGCGAGGCCGACAGGGTGAGCAGCAGCCGTAGTTCGGAGGGGGCGAGGGCGACGGCGTCGCCGCGGTGCGTCACGACGAGCCCGGCGCGGTCGAGGACCAGCTCGCCGTGGGTCTCCGTCCTGGGGCGGGTGCCGTCCGGCAGCGAGGTGCTCTGTCTGCGCAGCACGGCCCGTATTCGCGCGTCGAGCACCCGGGCCCGTACGGGCTTGACCACGTAGTCGTCGGCGCCCGCCTCAAGGCCCACGACCACGTCGATGTCGTCGCCGCGGGCCGTCACCATGATGACCGGCACCATGTCGCGGTCCCTGATCCGGCGGCAGACGTCCAGGCCGGAGATGCCGGGCAGCATGAGGTCGAGTACGACGACGTCCGGCTGGAAGGGGCGCAGTTGTTCCAGCCCCTCCTCGCCCGTGCCCACGGCTACGACGTCATGGCCCTGATGCCGCAAGCCCAATTGGATGGCCAGGCGGACATCCTGGTCGTCTTCGATGAGCAGAACCCGTGACATTTCGGCAGTGTAAGCAGGCCGGATGGTGCCGCCGTCCCACGGAAGGCCGCTCTCCGGCCCCCGTTACACAATGATCACAACGGGCCGACAGGCACAGGTTTTCGTTATCCTTTCGCGACAATACCGGCTCATGGCGATCATCTGGGATGAGCAGTTTGAGCTGCCATGCGTTCAGCACGACAGCGACCATCCGCAGCTCCCACCGGCAGCACCGCCACGCCCGATCACCGCGCCGACCGCCGTCGCCGGTCCTCCCGGCGCCGGAGACAGCCGCGCAGCCGGGGTCGAATCCTGCTGACCGCCCTGCTGGTGACCGCCGGCCTGCTGATTCCGGCGGCGTACTTTCTGCCGGGCGGGCGCAGCGACGCTTCGAGCGGGGCGCCGCACCCGCGGCATACGCGCCTCACCGACGCGTCCACTCCCACACCGACCCCTACGCCCACCCCCACCCCCACCCCCACTCCCACCGTGAGCCGGACCGAGACCGAGGTCCCCTCTACGGGCAGCGGGACGTTCGTCACCGCCCAGGCCAGCGGGGCGACGGTGGGCAGCGGTTCCCGCCTGCTGCGCTACGTCGTGGAGGTCGAGAGCGGCCTCGACCTCTCGCCGTCCCAGGCGGCGAACGAGATCGCCGCGATACTCGCCGCCCCGCGGGGCTGGACCCATGACCCGGGTACCGCGTTCCGGCTGGTGAGCGCCGGGGCCCCGCACGACCTCACGGTGAAGATCGCGACACCGGGGACGGCCGACGCCCTGTGCTGGGCGGGCATCCATCAGGACACCGGAGGCGAGTACAACTGCGAGGTTCCCGGAGGGGTCGTGGTGAATCTCAAGCGCTGGGTCAAGGGCTCACCCACCTTCGACGGGCCGATCCACGACTACCGCGCGCTGATCATCAACCACGAGATGGGCCACTTCCTCGGCCACTCGCATGTGACCTGCGCGGCCCCCGGACGACTGGCCCCCGTGATGATGCAGCAGATCAAGGGCCTGCACGGCTGCGTCGCCAACGCCTGGCCCTACGACAAGAACGGCCGCTTCGTCACCGGGCCGCCCGTGTGACCGTCGTCGGCGGCCGCGGTGGCCGGTCGTTACAGCTTGGTCATACAGCGAACCTACGGCCATGAACTGCCGGCACCACTGTGAACTCCGCGTTCTTCAGGGCTCGCAGACAGCCCCCTTCGCGTTCCCCATCCCCCTCCTGGTTTCCCCTCTCTCTTGATCGGATGGACGTACATGACTCGATCCCGCACTGCCCGAAGGCTGGCCGTGACGGCCGCGGTGAGTCTGCTGCCCCTGCTGGCGGCCTGTGGCAACGACACCGGCGCGGACTCCCGCTCCTCGGACAGTGGAACGACCGCGGCCGGATCGTCGGGGCATCTCGACGTGCCCGCCGACGCGAACGCCGACCTCAAGAAGAAGTACCTCTTGGAGAACGCGATCGCGGCCTGCATGAAGAAACAGGGATTCACCTACACCCCCGTAGCCCCCGAGGACCCCGCCGACTCCTGGGCCACCAATGGGGCGGACTACAAGCTGACGAGGAAGTACCGGCAGAAGTACGGCTTCGGTGTCTACGCGGGCGTCGTCTACCCCAATGACGCCGCCGCGTCGGGCCGTACGGCCGCCCAGCGGGACTCGGACCGGACGCCCAACGCGGACTACGTGAACACGCTCACCCCCGAGCAGAAGACCGCGTACAGCAAGGTGCTGGGCGGGCCCCCGGATGCCAAGACCGGCGAGAAGAACTGGACCGGTTGTCAGGGCGAGGCCGACAAGAAGGTCTACGGCTCCGCGTCCGTCCAGGAGCGGAGCACCACGACTGCCAGCCAGAACCAGGCCAACGCGCAGGCTCTCAACGGTGATCCGAAACTGGTCGCGCTGGCGCAGACGTACGCCTCGTGCCTGAAGAAGGAAGGCGTCTCCGTCACCACCACGCAGCCGACCGGCATTGGCGACATGGTCAAGCTCCAGGCGCTCGCGTCCGCTCCGCCCGGCGCGGGAGGCATCGTCCCCGTCGACGAGAAGGGGAGCTCCCAGGACTCCCAGGGTTCACAGAAGTCCCAGGGTTCGCAGAAGTCGCTGAGCAAGGAGGAGGCACTCCCCCTGCTCGACAAGGACATTCAGCTGGCTATGCGGGATCTGAAGTGCGGCAAGGAGTTCCGGGCCGCCTACTTCCCGAAGTTCCTGAAGGCCCCGACCAGCGGTGGCGGTGCCGGGTGAGGCAGCGCACCAAGCCGGACGCCGCCCTCGCCGGACGGTTCCGCAAGCTGCTCGCCACCCGTTCCGGACAGCTGAGCGTCGTCGTCACCGCGGTGGCGCTGGTCGGCGCGGGCGGCTGGTTCGCCGGATCGCGGATGCAGTCGCCCGCGGACGCCGCCGCCGCGCACCGGCCGCCCGAAGCCGGTCCCGTCACCGTCGCGGTCGAGCGGCGCTCGCTGACCGCGCGTGTGGTGGCCCAGGGCACGGTGGAGTTCGCGTCGTCGCGCGGCGTGACCCTGGCCGGGCCCGTCGGCTCCCCGGACTCCGGGGCAGGTGACGCGGGGGGCGGCGGCAGCGTCGTCCAGCGGGTCACGAAGGCGCCGGCGGCCGGGGCGGAGGTGCGGGAGGGCGACGTACTGATGCAGGTGAGCGGGCGGCCGGTCCTGGTGCTGCGGGGCACCGTGCCGATGTACCGGACCCTGGGGCCCGGCGCCTCCGGGGAGGATGTCACGCAGCTCCAGCGGGCGTTGATACGGCTGGGCTTCAACCCCGGTTCGGCGAAGGGGACGTACGGGCAGTCGGACGCCGCGGCGGTCAGCCGCTGGTACAAGAGCAAGGGCTACCGGGCCATGGAGCCCACCGTCGCCGACAAGCAGCAGCTGGGGACCCTCGAAGCGGCGGTGACCAACGCGCAGCAGGCGCTCCTCGCGGCACGGGAGGGCGGTGGCGGATCGGGCAGTGGGCAGGTCGGGAAGGGAACCTCCGGGAACGGAACCTCCGGGCACGGGTCGCCCGACAACAAACCATCCGACAACAAACCGTCCGGCAGTGGAACGTCCGGCAGTGGATCCGCAGGCGGCTCCGGCTCCAGCTCCAGCTCCGGCTCCGGCCGCAAAGCCGCTGAGCTGCAACTCAAGTCGGCAAAGCAGCAACTGGACGCGGCCAACTCCGCGCTCCTGGCCTTCCAGGCCGCGTACGGAACCAAGGTCCCCGCCGGTGAGCTGGTGTTCCTGCCGGAGCTTCCGGCCCGCCTCGACAAGGTGCCCGTGAAGACAGGAGACACCCCCACCGGAGCGGTCGCCACGGTGACCAGCTCCAAGGTCGTGGTACGGGCCGTGGTCCCGGCCGACGACGCCAAGTTGCTGCACAAGGGCATGGCGGCGCGGGTGGAGTCCACCGACGGCACGAAGGCCGACGGCAAGGTGGTGGCACTCGGCGCCGACGTGCCGAAGGACGACTCGGCCGGCACCGACAAGCAGCACGGGACCCCGGGCGGTGAAGGCGATGGCGCCTCGGCTCCCGTACCGGTACAGATCTCCGTGCCCGCGGGAAAGCTGGCCAAGAACGCCGCCGAATCCGCGAAGGTCACCATCGAGGTGGGCTCGTCGCACGGCAAGGTGCTGACGGTACCCGTCGCCGCGCTGCACACGTCCGCCGACAGGAAGGCCCGGGTACAGGTCGAACGCGACGGCAAGGTGGTGGACGTCCCCGTCGAGGCCGGCCTCTCCGCGGACGGCCAGGTGGAGGTCACCCCGGCGTCCGGCGCCACCCTGAAGCCGGGCGACCAAGTGGTGGTCGGGCGGTGAGCGGTACGCCGATGAGCGGCCTGGCGACGACCAGCCCGTACGTGCCCGGTCCGGGGACGTACTCCGATGCGCCCGAGGCGGACACGGTCATTCAATTGGTCGGCGTGGAGCGGACCTTCGACTCCCAGCCGCCGGTGCACGCCCTGCGCGACGTGCACCTGAGCGTGCGGCGTGGTGAGCACCTGTCGATCGTCGGCCCGTCCGGTTCCGGCAAGTCGACGCTGCTCAACACGCTGGGGCTGCTGGACCGCCCCACCTCGGGCGCCTACTGGCTCGACGGGGTGGAGACCAACGTCCTCGACGACCTGGAGCGCACCTCGCTGCGGGGCAGCCGGATCGGGTTCGTCTTCCAGTCCTTCCACCTGCTGCCGTACCGGACCGTGCGGGAGAACGTCATGCTGGCCGAGGTCTACCGCCGGCCGGGCCCGGGGCACGGCCGGGCCGGCCGCCGTACCAGGGCCGAGCGGGCACTGCGCCAGGTGGGCCTGGCGCACCGGGCCGGTTTCCGGCCGGACCGGCTCTCCGGCGGTGAGCGACAGCGGGTGGCGATCGCCCGTGCGCTGATGAGCGAACCCGCCCTGCTGCTCTGCGACGAGCCGACCGGCAACCTCGACAGCGAGAACACCGAGTCGGTACTCGCCCTCTTCGACCGGCTCGGCGAGCAGGGCATGACCCTGGTGGTGATCACGCACGAGGAGGCGGTCAGCCGGCGGGCCCACCGGCGGGTGAGGATCAGCGACGGACGGCTCACCGAGGAGTACCGATGAGGACCCGGACACGCGTCCGGCAGACCACGGCTGCGGCCGCGGCCGCGGCTACGGCTTCCGCGGGCACGGCACGGGTCTGGAGGAGACTACGGACCAGGAGAGCCGTCGAGTATCCATGGATGGACTTCCGGGACCTGTGGTCCGAGGCGCTGGCGGGGGTGCTCGCCCGCCCGATGCGCTCCGCACTGACCACGCTCGGCACCGTGCTGGGCATCGCCACCCTGGTCATCACCATCGGAATCTCCGCCACGGCGGGCAACCAGATCGTGGGCCGGTTCGACGCGTTGACCGCCACTTCGGTCACGGTGGGGGTGCCCTCCGTGGCGGCGGCCGGCTCCGGTCCCCTCGTGGACTGGGCGGGGGTCGACGCGGTGCGCCGACTGGCCGGGGTCGAGTCGGTGGCCGCGATCGCCGACTCCCAGCAGACCGCGAGCGTCGAGGTGCGGGCCAACGACGCGGTCGCTCCTGGTGAGATCAGCGGCCAGACCATGGCGGTCGTCGCCGCCTCCCCCACGCTGCCAGCTGCGGTACGGGGCTCGATGGCCGCCGGGCGTTTCTTCGACGCCGGGGACATCGCCCGGCACGACCGGGTGGCGGTCCTCGGCGACCAGGCGGCGCGGCTCCTCGGTATCAGCTCGGTCGAGAACGCTCCCGCGGTCTTCCTGAAGGGCCAGGCGTACACGGTGATCGGGATACTCGGCGCCGTGGAGCGGGAGCAGCAGCTCGCCACCGCGATGATCCTGCCGCCCACGACGGCCGCGGACCGGATGGGGCTGGGAACCGTGACCCGTGTCCTGATCAACACCTCGCTCGGCGCGGCCCACCAGGTCGCCCGCCAGGCGCCGATCGCGCTGGCCCCCGGGGCCGAGGCGTCCCTGACCGTGACGGCACCGCCCGATCCGGCCAAGGCCCGCAAGGGGGTGCAGGGCGACGTCAACGGCATGTTCCTGATCCTCGGGCTGGTCTCGCTGGTGGTCGGCGCCATCGGCATCGCCAACGTGACGCTGGTGACGGTCATCGAGCGGACCGGGGAGATCGGACTGCGCCGCGCCCTCGGCGCCTCGCGGCGACAGGTCGCCGGCCAGTTCCTGGTGGAGTCGACGACGATCGGCCTGCTCGGCGGTGTCGTCGGCGCCGCCCTCGGCATGGTCATCGTGGTGATCGTCTCCGCGGCCAAGGAGTGGACACCGGTCCTGGACGTCAGCCTCGCCCTCGGAGCCCCGGTCGCCGGAGCCCTGGTAGGACTCCTGGCCGGCCTCTACCCATCACTGCGGGCCTCCCGCATGGAACCGGTCGACGCCCTGCGCTCATAGCCGCGCCCCGCCCACGACGGCTCCTGCGGCGACCACAGCGATGTCTTCCCAGAGCCGCTCCGGTGTTACTCGCCGGACCCCGGGATCGCTGCCGAATCCCGCGCCCACGACCGCGGTCGAGGCCCCGGCGAGGCCGACCGCGAGGGAGGCCGGCTCGCTGTGGTCCGGCCGGGTCCGTCCCGTCCGGGCACCCTCCGGGGCGGCGGCGCCCGCGGGGCCCGCTGCCGGCGGACGCGGCATTCCGTCCAAGCGCGCACCCGGCCGGGTGGCCTGCACCAAGGAGCCGGCTGACTCCGTCACCTGGAGCCCGGCCCCGGTCACCATCCTTCGCGACCCGGTAGAGGAGGACGGGCTCCAGCCCGGCGACCTCCTCTTCCCTGGCGAGCAGGGCGGCCTCCTCGCCGGATCCGTCTTCCGCCGGGGGGCTGGAACAAGGCCCGCGAAGTTGTCCTCGACGAGCGCGAGCACAACTCGGCCGTCGGTAAACGCGTGTATGGCCTGTTCCACACGTGTCTGACTACCTGGCTCAACAACGGCGTCCCGTCCGCTCGGGTCGCCGAGTGGGCCGGCAACAGCGTCCCGGTCCTCCTGGCCGTCTACGCCCGATGCGTCACCGGCCGACTGAGCGAGCTCCAGCAGCGGATCGAAGGCCTTCAGCAGCTCCCCGTCATGGGCCCGGCCTCTGAATGGGCCCGGCCTCTGATTCGGCTTCGGCTTCGGAGGGACCGTCCCGGAACTTCGGGAAGTTTTCGGGAAGAACACCCGCCAGAAACCGCCCGGAACCGTCTCCAGCCGGACCGCCCACGCCCCCGCCAGTACCCCCGCCACCCCTTACGCCCCCGCTACCCCGCTCTCGCTAATCTTCCCCTGACCAGCGAAAAGGCCCTCCTGGAGGAGGGCCTGGGACAGGTTGGGCGGAAGCGCCCCCGGCAGGAGCCGCAAAGCTTGGCTGGTCATGCGTACGGCGCTGATCTGCGCATTCGTGCGACGGTGCGGGTGGAGGGGCGGGCGCGGCTGGTCCCGATGCCCGCCGACGGGGCCGTGGCGGAATGAGCGCGGACCCGGAGCGGCGGGGTTCAGCGGAGCTGGGTGTCGTCGTGCGCGGCGACACGGCCGAGTTCGACGGTGCTGTCCGGGAGCTTCCACCACATCAGCCGGGGTGCGCTGGGGGAGTTGGTCTTGAGGTTGCAGCGCATGGCGACGGCCCGGTCGTCGCGGATGCGGGTGGGGGCTCCGCCGGCGGTATGGGTGCGCATCCGGTGGAGCTCACGTCCGGGGATGTCCGCGATGCGGCCGGTGAGGACTTCAACCACGATCTCGATGATCTTTCGGCGTCCGACCAGCTCGATGTGGTCAAGAGAGGTGAGCCGAAAGCCAACGTCGGCATGGTGGCCTTCCCGCGGGAATGCGGGTGGGGAAGCACAGGGGTGCGCTCGGTCCGGGCGGCCTGATATCACAGTCCGCTCGCCTCGCTTCGGCGGTCGCCTGCTCCGTGGTGGTCTGAGGTTCCCCCGCTGCTCGGGAGTTGCTGATCAGCTGGTCAGTGAGGGTTGACGGGTGTTCAGGTTCGTTGGTTCGGCCGTCGCCTGCTCGGCG